>JAEVZP010000147.1 GCA_023392185.1 Bacteroidota bacterium | reverse complement strand
CTTCTTCGTCGTTGAGCCGCAGAAGCGCGGCGTTGTTGAACGGCAACAGCGTGTTGAGCAAAGCGCGGTTGATCGTGGCACCTGAAGGCTCTAAAAGGGCCTGTAGCAACAGCACCAGTTCGGCGGCCTGCAGCGTGTCCAGGATGCGGGCTTCGTCGCGGTACACCGCCGGAATATTGAGCGCTGCCAGCCGGGCTTTAAACTCCTGACCGTTTTTGCCGGTTCGTACTAAAACCCCAATGTCGGACGGGCGGATTTTCCGGAAAATTCCTTTCTCCTTGATCTTAAAACCATTGCGCAGCAAGCCGGCTATTTGCAGAGCTGCTTTCTCGTGAACATCGTTCTTGTTTTCCGACTCGCTGATAACAATACACGGTTCCCCCACTTCCCCCCAAAAAACGCCTTCCTTCGGGTTGTTTTCAGGACTCTTCACCGGGATATAATCAAAGCCTTCTTCGTCGGGGCCAAAGGCGAAGGTTTGAAAATCGGGCGACGGCTTGAAAAAGGTGTTCATCGCCTCGATCAGCCGCCCGGCGGAGCGGAAGTTCTGCGCCATGCTATACACATGCGCTACGCGGCTGCGGGCTTCAAAATATGTAGCCACATCAGCCGTGCGGAAGCCATAGATGCTTTGCTTGGGGTCGCCGATCAGAAACAAGGTTGTTTCTTCCCCAAAAGCGGCATTAAAAATCTCGTATTGCCGACGATCGGTGTCCTGAAACTCGTCGATGAAAGCTGCTTTGTATTTGGCGCGTAACCCGTTCACGAGCGCTTCGTTATCGGGGCGGGTGAGCGCGGCGTGCAGCTCCGAAATCATGTCGGAAAAGGTAATCAGGTTGGCCTTTTTCTTGATGATTTCTATTTTTTGAAGAATCTCCGAAATGGCCCAGTAGCGGAGCCGCTGCTGGATTTCGGCAAACACTTCTTCCCGATCTTCCACCGCTTCCAACAGCGCTTCAATAGCAGGCAATGTCTCCCCAAAATTCTTTTCGATAAAAGCATAATCCCCTTCTACCTTGGAGAGAAAAGCACTTTTGGGATGCATATAAGGCCGTTTATCCGCCTCGATATGCCCCAGCTTCGGGCCGTTGGCCTTGCGGGCCTGATAAGCGTTGTATAAGCCGCTGTAGGCCTTGTCCAGCAGTTCCGGAATTTCGCCGCTTTCGCCAATCCGCACCAGCCAGTCTTCTATCTCCTCCGGGCGCAGCGTATAATCTTTCCCCGCTTCAAAACCCCAATACAGCCGGTTGTCCAGGTGGCTTTCCACCGTCTGACCGAGGCTGTCGCGCAACGCTTCCACATCAAGCTGGCGCAGCAAAGCAGGCGGCAGCGTGTTGATGCGGCGACGCCAGAACTGATGAAAAAGCGTTTTGGCCAGCGGCTTGAGCGACGGCAGCATTTCCGGCGCAAAGGCATGGGCGGTTTCAAAAGCAAACTCGCTCAGCGTTGTTTGGCAAAAGCCATGAATCGTCTGGACCGGCAGCTCGTCGAGGAGCAAGACCGCCTGGTGCAGGGTTTTTTCTACCGTGTCGCCGTCGGGCCCGGCCTGGGCTTCGGCCACAATCCGGCCAATCAGCGCGTCGTCGCAGTCTTCGCCCCGGCTGCATTTATAGGCTTTCCGGATGAAAAGGCGCACCCGCTCACTTAGTTCCGCAACCGCCGCCTTCGTAAAGGTCACCATTAAAATCTGCTGGGGCGGCATGCGTTCTTCCACCACAAGGCGCAGCACCATAATCGCAATGGAATAGGTTTTTCCGGTGCCGGCGCTCGCCTCAATCAGGTTGCTGCCCTGAAGTGGCACGGTGCGGGCGTCGAAAGGCAGATACGTAATGGAAGCAGACATGACTATTGGGATATAAATTTTTCAGAGGGGAAACTGCGGACTTTTGGAGCGGATTTCCGGAAAATCGGATTATGTTGTTTCGGACATAATCTTTTGTCATCCCGGAACGGGATCCTGGAATATTGTGAGACCCCGTTCCGGGGTGACAAAAGAACTGTAAGACAACCAGCTTCTTTCACAATTCATTATTTTTAGCATAGGCCCTTAGTGTTAATCAACAGAGTCGCTGTTCGGCATCCCGCAGGCCGTGCCCGTTCGGCATAGGCTGTGCCTATGTCGCACTATTCCGCAGGCTGTGCCTGCCCCGAAAACACGGTATCCAGAGAAAAATTCTACCCAAATAACCCCATTAGGTTTTCATAAAAAACGGCGTGCATTCGCTGGAAGCTTTGAAGCGCGGCTTCAGTGCCACAAAGCCCCTGCCGGTGATGATGCCGGAAATACGCATCCACCAGCGATTCGCGCTCCATAAAACGTTTAATTACCGCATCGAAAGCCTCCGGTTTCATTGTGGACACAACGTCTTTCTTAGCCAGGCAATCCGGCATGGCAGCGGTGAAAACAAAGGGCTCTTCCCGGCCTTCGAGATACAGTTCCACCATGGCCTGTAGCTTTTGGACCGCTTCTTCCCTCGAAAGGGCTGCCGCCGGAAAAACCTTTTCTTCTTTCTGCGATATAAAATGCAATTCGCGCACCACGCCTGCGCCTACGCCCAGCAGATAAGTCAGACCCGCTTTCATGCGGTGGTGCGCTTCGCTTTTGGAAAAGCAGGGATAACACAGCTTGTCTTCGCCATAAACCGTTAGATTTCCGGAAATTCGGAGCCCGCCGGGTAACTCCACCGACACCGCCACATTCACAGGCTGTGCATCACCCAGCAGGTTTTTCAGCATCGCTTTCACCCCGCCCACTTCTTCCACCAGGGCTTCCATAACTACCACCGACATGCTGCGCAAAGGCAAGGCACCCCGGCGCACCTTTTGCAGCCGCCAGCTTTCGGCATCGGCGGCTTCCAAAGAAAGCAAGCTGGTTTTCAGAAAACTGCGCTCCAGATTATTGGGAGCGAGCAACTCCAGATCCGACAAAGCCGCCTCCGACGGATCATATACAATGCCCAGGCGGTGGCGATACCAGGTTTGCAGGGCATTGGTCGCAAAGCTGCTCAGGCTGTGCAGCGCGATTTCCGTCGGAATGGTGGTATCACTTTCTTTTCCTTCCAGAATCCATTGGGCAGTAGAGCCGGCTTCGAGGCGCAGAAAATCGCGCAGGCGGGCGTCGCCGTTGTTGTAGTGGGCACTAAAGCTGTGGAGGGGATGCGGCACCACAAAATTGCGGAGCGGCTGTTCTGCCTTCGGCAACCCGTCTTCGATATAATCCAGCAGTTCTTCCACCAGCGGGCTCGGTGCCTGTGGTGTATTGTCTTTGGCTGCCTTTCCGAGATAACTGATGTAGAGATACGCTTCGGCCGAAAGCACCGTTTCGAGAAAGAGGTGACGGTCGTTGTCGCGCACATTCCGGTCGCCTACTTCGCGCTGCGCGGCCATTTTGTTGAAAGAGGCTACCGAATCCCGGCGCGGAAATTTATCGGCATCCATGCCCAGCAAGGCCACGATTTTGAACGGCACACTGCGCATCGGCACCATAGAGCAAAACGTGATGCCGCCATACCCGAAAGTGCCGGATTGCGAAGCGCCCTTTAGCCCCTGCAAAAAGCTGCGGCTGAATACCTCGTAGGAAATGGGCTCCGGCATGTATTCAAAAGCAGCGTTGTAGCCACCCAGCTGTGCTAAAAGCCCTTGCAGCTCTTCGTCTATCTCTTCGCCGGTGTCGGCAATCAGGTCACTGATGACCCGCTCCACGTAGCCCACCCACTCGGCAATGCTGCGTGCGCGGTGGCGGTTTTGCAGATGCTGCATCAGCATCTCGGCAAAATAAGCAAAGCGAATGGCCGTCTCGGCGTCGCCGCCTTCCACACAGTCGAGCGGGTGCAGGTCTTCGCCGCTTTCGGTGGTGCAAAGGTCATCGCCCTGCATACACACGCCATACACAATGCGTTGCAGACCGTAGCGCCAGCTCACGAAGCGGGTGTCGTCTTCTGTGTCGCCGTCGAGGCCAAAGCGGATGTTGGCATCCCGGATCAGCCGGCGGATCAGCGCGGTGTCATGCAGCCCGAAGCGGTCGCGGATGACGGAGAATTCCAGCAGCTGCGCCACTTCTTCGGGTTTGAAATTCTCGGCATCGAGCTGCAACACGGCCACGAGTGCATCGGTGAGCGTATCGGCCCCCTGCGGGTTTTCGTCGGAAAGCGTATAGCGAAAGCGGTACGGCGCATTGTCGAACACGGCTTTGATATACGGTGCGTAGGTGTTGATGTCGGAGACCAGCACCAGCACATCCTGCGGCGAAAAAACGTTTCCTTTCTCCCATAGCAGCATCAGGTGATTGTAGAAAGCTTCTACCTCGCGCAGCGGCGTGTAGCAGGAATGCACGCTGAGGGATCCGTCGGCCAGGTCCGTTGCAGAAAGCGAATAGCGACTGTGCCGGTCAGCACCGTTACGGATATCGGCCTGTACTTTCTGGAGTAGGGTTTGCGGCTCAGGCTCCGGGGCGGGCAGCACTTCATAAGCATTCAGAAAAGCATCGTGGCGAAACAGCAGCCGGAAGGTGTCCTGCACCACACGGCCCCAGCTGGTGAGCAGCGGATTTCCGGAACCTTCGGCTCCTTCTATGACAATGCCTTTGCTTTGAAGGATCGCAAGTTGTTTTTCGTTGCGGTCTTCATACCAATACACGCCCGCTGCCGGGTCGAGCAGGTAAAAGCGCACATCAATCACCTTGCCCAGGGCATGCAGCAGCGACACGTGATAATCGGTGATAATCGAAATGCCGAACACATGAATCACTGGCATGTGACGTTGCAGATACCGCACATTATCGGGATTGCGGAGCGCTTCGAGAATGGCGTCGCCCATGCGCGTTTTGTCGGAAAGGCGGCCTTCGGTTAATTGCATCACGGCCTGCCACAGCGCCTGCTGCCAGTCTTCCGGGTCGGACTGCGGGCGGTTCCATTTCCGGATCAGCTTTGGTCGGTAAATCTGGTATTGGTCGAAAAGAACGGCCACTTTTTCGGCCAGTTCCAGCCGCTTCAGGTCGCTGTCGGCTTCGTTGTTTTGATAGTATCCGGCTACATCCGGGAAGTTTTTCCGGAAATCTTCGCTTCCCAGGGCCTGATACAACTGCCAGCGCAGCTGCGGCACCGAGACGGTCCGCTGCGTTTCGTCCTCAAGCAATCGGTAGGCCTGCAAAATCACCTCGTTGGGACTGAGGTATTTGCAGTTGGCAGCAATGCCGGTGTGGCGGGCCAGCTGCAGGCGCAGAAAGTTATTCATGCCCTCCGTCTGCGTAACGATATAATCGGCATCGAACACGCCCCGCTGCCGCCCGGAAAGATCACGGGTGAAGTGGCGGGCCAGTTCGCGCAAAGAGTGCGAAACTTGAAGGGAAATGGGCATGGTTTAGGAGAATTTGAGTAGCAAGTAGCAAGACACAAGTAGCAAGTAGCAAGACACAAGTATCAAGAGAAGAAGTACAAACAGAATTCCGGAAAAAGGGGCTTTTTGAAGATAAAAAATCCGTGTAAATCCGTCTGAACCCGTTTTATCTGCGTTCCATTTTAGAACCGCTCGTGAATCCCGGAAGCACGGGCGATTTTCCGGGCGGCAGCGGCGCGGACGACACTGCCACTTCCCTGAATCCATACTTTTTCGCGGGCGCGGGTTACCGCCGTATAAAGCAATTCCCGGCTTAGCAGGGCCATGTCTTCGGTGTCGGGCAGGCGCACAAGCACTTCGTTGAACTCCGATCCCTGGCTTTTGTGAACTGTCATGGCGAAGGCCGTTTGCGCATCCGGCAGGTATCCCGGCAAAACAGCGCGCAGCTCTCCTCCCGCGCCTTCAAACCAAACCCGCAAAATCCCTTTTTCGTCGCGGCGCACAATCCCGGTATCGCCGTTGAAAAGGCCCAGGTCGGGGTAGTTTTTGGAGAGGATGACGGGCCGGTTTTCGTAATGCCCCCGCAGCGGTCGCAGCAAGCCTTTGCCCAGCAAAAACGCTTCGATAGCGCTGTTGGTATCCGCCAGTCCATAAGGGCCCTGCCGCGTCACGACGAGCACACGCAATTTGCCTAACTTTTGTAGCGCGGTGCGGATATCGGGCTCCCGGATAAAGGCTTCATACCCGGAAATAAAGCTTTCAAAAACCGCTTTGCTGTGGTCGGCATCAAGGCATACCTGCACATCGTTATTCTCCTCCAGAAACTGCTGCAGCGCGACTTCATCGTTTTGAATCACCGCCTTGCTAAAGCGCCCGATACCGGCATCGTCGCGGAAGCGGTGGCTCACCTGCAGGGTGATGATGCGGCGAAACAGCGGGTGGCTTTCTGCTTCACAAACGGCATCTTCGGGCAAAGGAGCGGCGTTTTTGGGGAAAAGATCGTTGAGTAGCTGATGCCACCGGGAGCAAAACCGGTTGGTGTGAGAAAGCGCACCGCACAAATCGCCAAACATGCTGCCGGCTTCTACCGAGGCCAGCTGACTTTTATCGCCCAGCAAAATCAGGCGGGTGCCCGGCCCGATTGCTTGTAGCAGCTTGGCAAACAAGGCCACATCAATCATACTGCTTTCATCGGCAATAATCAGGTCGAAAGGCAGCGGATTTCCGGAATCGTGGTGGAAATAAGGCGAATGGCGTTGTGCCTTCAGGAGCCGGTGAATGGTGGCGGGCGAAAGCGCCGCAAAATGATCGCGCAGGGGCTCAAATTCATCGGGCAGCGGCGCTGTTCGCAGGCTCTCGGCCATGCGGGCAGCGGCTTTTCCGGTAGGCGCGGCCAGGGCCACGCGCAACGTAGGTTGCAGGGTGAACAGCAGGGCCAGCAGTTTGGCTACGGTAGTCGTTTTGCCCGTGCCCGGTCCGCCGGTAACAATCGTAAAGTTTTGGAGCGCCGCGCAAAGGGCGGCCGTTAGTTGCCAGTCAGGGCCGGTAGCTGCCTTCCCGAAAAGCTTTTCCACCAAATCCTTACACGCCTGAAGGGCTTCAATCCGCTCCGGCAGGCAAGTCTCTTCTTCCTCGGCAAAGCGGCGGATGCGCTCTACACAAATGGTTTCATACCGGAAATAGCGTTGCAGATACAGCCGGTCGTTGTGCAGGATAAAGGGTTTGCGCAGGTCGGTTTCTCCGCCCACGAGCCGTGCATTGTAGGGCGAGCAGCGGCCGGCAGCCAAGGCTTCCTGATAGCTTTCCGGCAGGCTTTGTTTTTCCCGCTCCAGATCATCGATGTGGATGCAGACGTTGCCTTCGCTTAATTTCCGAAAAAGCAGGTGCGCAAAAGGCTGAAAACCTTCATCCTGGAAGAAAAGCGAGAACTGCCGGGGCAGGTCGGCGGCAGCAAAAAACGACTGGGACATAAGCGAAATTTACGGTAGAAAGGCCAAAACAGCCTTCGGCCCGCTCTTTGCAAATTTCAGGTGCAGACACGCCAAACCGCGTCGCGGAAGAATTTTCCGGAAATTTTCTTTATTTCCCGCCTATCACCAGTACAATCTCGCCTTTGGGCGGCTGTTTTTCGTAGTGCGCGGCCAGCTCGGCGAGGGTTCCGGTGCGGCTTTCCTCAAACTTTTTCGTCAGCTCCCGACATACACAGGCCGGTCGTTCGGGGCCAAAATGTTCCGTCATTTCGGTAAGTGTTTTTACCAGCCGGTGGGGCGATTCGTAGAGAATTACGGTTCTTTCTTCTTCAGCCAGGCGTTGCAGGGCGGTTTGCCGGCCTTTTTTTACCGGCAGAAAGCCTTCGAAAACAAAACTGCTTGCCGGCAGGCCGCTTTGCACCAGCGCGGGCACAAAAGCCGTTGCGCCCGGCAGGCATTCTACCCGCAGCCCCTCCCGGCGACAGGCACGGGCCAGCAGAAAGCCCGGATCGGAAATGCCCGGCGTGCCGGCATCGGTAATGAGCGCAATCGTGGCGCCGTCGGCGATCTGCTGCGCAAATTTTTCGGTCAGCAGGTGTTCGTTGTGCAAGTGATACGAAGCCAGGGGCCGGGCAATCTCGTAGTGTTTGAGCAGGACGCCGGAGGTTCGGGTGTCTTCACACAAAATCAGGTCGGCCTTTTTCAGCACGTTCACCGCCCGGTAGGTCATGTCACCCAGATTGCCGATTGGCGTGGGCACAAGGTAAAGCATTCCGGAATCTTCGGTCATAGCGCGTGTTTTTGAGGTTGGATGCACGGTGTGCGTTGGAACTTCGTGTTGGAGCCGTTGCTGTTGGAGCCCTCCGGGTGTTGGATGATGTTAGGGGAGGTCCGTAAAAATACTTTTTTGAGGTCTTCTCTGTGATGTTTCTTTCTATTTAAAAGCCACGCGAAGTTCCAACATCATCCAGCGTGCGAAGCACTCCAACACGAAGTTCCAACGTTGCGAAGCAACTCCAACACCGAAGGTTCCAACCTTCACGCTACAATGTGCCGCGCTGCTTCTGCCGAAGCATCGGTGCTGCCCAAAAGGTTCCACAGCTTTTGGTATTGCGCCAGCATCTGGGCTCGTTCGGTGGAATGGGAATCTGTTAGTTTTTGAAGCGCCCCGGTGAGATTGGTTTCGTTGAGCGCATCCTGAATCAGTTCCGGAACCACCGGCGCATCCAGAATCAGGTTTACCAGCGAGATGTATTTCACCTTGATCAGGCGCTTTGCCAACTGGTAGGAAATGGGGTTGCCGCGATAACACACAATTTGCGGTACGCCAAAAAGCGCGGTTTCCAGTGTGGCCGTGCCGCTCGTTACCAGCGCTGCGGTTGCTACCTGCAAAATCTCATAGGTTTTTCCGGAAATAATCTCCACCGGCAGGTCGCCTACCAACTCTTCGTAGAGCGAAAGCGGCTGTGCCGGAGCAGCGGCCACTACAAACTGGTGGTGGGGAAAGTGCCTTACTACCGACAGCATAAGGGGCAGCTTCTGGCGGATTTCCTGCGCGCGCGAGCCGGGCAAAAGCGCAATTACCGGCTTTTCGAACCGCAGCGAATCGTCTATCGGTTTTTGCTTTTGCGCCGCTATCGCGCCAATCAGGGGGTGGCCCACATAAGCCACATCCATATCGTGTTTTTTATAAAAATCCTTTTCAAAAGGAAGAATCACCAGCATTTGATCTACATCGCGGCGCAAGGCTTTGACCCGGCCTTCCTTCCAGGCCCAGATCTGCGGCGAGATATAATACACCACCCGGATTCCCCTTTCCTTAGCCCATTTGGCAATGCGCATATTAAAACCCGGATAGTCGATCAGAATCAACACATCGGGGCGGTAGGCGGTAATGTCTTCCTTGGCCAGCCGGATGTTGCGCAGAATGGTGCCGAGGTGTTTCACCACTTCCACAAAACCCATAAAAGCGAGATCGCGGTAATGCTTCACGAGCGGCGCTCCGGCTGCTTCCATACGATCGCCGCCCCACGCCCGGAATTCGGCCTCCGGATCAGCAACTTTGAGGGCGCGAATCAGGGCTGCGCCGTGCAGGTCGCCGCTGGCTTCGCCGGCAAGAATGTAATAGCGCATGAAGGAGCTTTTGGAAGCGAACGATTTGAGACGGCGAAGGTAAAGGCCTTTGAAAAGCCCCGGAACTCCAAAACCACTTTTCCCGTCCCTTTTCACAAGCGCAAAGGAGCGTTTATTCTCAACAGTTTCTTAGGGAAAGCCGTCGCTAATTTTGCGCTTTGGTTATGGACCCTATTGATTCCGCAGCGCCCGATTTCACCCTTATTGCCGGCCCGTGTAGCGCCGAATCGCGCGCACAGGTGCTGGCGACGGCAGCCGGAATGGAAGACCTGCCCCTGCGCTTCTTCCGGGCGGGTGTCTGGAAGCCGCGCACCCGGCCAGGTGCTTTTGAAGGAGTTGGCCCGGAAGCCCTTTCCTGGCTGACAGAAGTACGAGAACAGTACGGATTTCCGGTAGCGGTAGAAGTGGCCGACGCCGGGCATGTGGAAGCCGCCCTCAAAGCCGGTGTGGATGCCGTTTGGATTGGCGCACGCACAACGGTCAATCCTTTTTCGGTGCAACAACTGGCGGATGCTTTGCGCGGCGCACCCGTGCAGGTTTTGGTTAAAAACCCGGTGATTCCCGATGCCGATCTGTGGCTGGGCGGCATCGAGCGCATGGAGCGCGCCGGCTTTGCCGACGTCTGGGCCATTCACCGCGGCTTTCCGGGTTATGGCGCTGCTTCGCCGTTTCGCAATCCGCCGTCGTGGGCCGTTCCAATCGAGCTGCGCCGCCGCCGCCCTGACCTCAAAATCATCTGCGACCCAAGCCATATTTCCGGAAATCGCCCGGGCATTGAGCCGGTTTCGCAAAAGGCGCTTGACCTCGGCTTCGACGGGCTGATGATTGAAACCCACGCCGATCCTGATAAGGCACTGAGCGATGCCGCACAGCAGGTGACCCCCGAAACGCTGCGGCAGATTTTGTCGCGGCTGGTGGTGCGACGCACCCCTTGCGAAGGCGACGAACGCCTCTCGGCCCTGCGCAGTCAAATGGACGCCATTGACGCTGAGATGGTGCACCTGCTGGGCCGCCGCTTTGACCTGTCGCGGCAAATCGGCGAGATCAAAAAAACACAGGGCATGACGGCTTTTCAGCCGGAGCGCTGGCGCGAGATTTTGCGTACCCGCAGCGAATGGGCACTGCTGCACGGCCTGGAGCCTTCTGAGGTCGCCGATTTGTTTCAGCTGATTCACCTGAGCAGCGTTCAAAAGCAATTGCGCATTTTGGGGGAATAACAGGCGCATATGCACTTCGCTCTTGCAGTTGTTTTTAAGGGTAGAACGGCGAAATACTGATTTGCTTATCGCATTCTTGCGACGGGACCGTTGTAAGGAACCGCAAGAACAGAGCTGGTTTGGGTCAATCCGTTCTTTGCTGTCACGCGCTTTGTGCTTCCCGTTTTAGCATTCCCTTCGTTTTGTCCTTCCGCCGAAAGGCGGAATCTCAGAAGCTGCTGGTAAGACCCTGCCTTTCGGCAGGGTGACAAAACAATTGGTGAGGTGACTCAACAACGAGAGACATTCAATAAACATCCAAAAGGCGAACAGGGCAAATAGATTCCTGCGCATCCGCTATTTCCAAAAGGCAATTCAAGGAAAGCCGGTATGCCGAGCACAGCAACGCGTAGATTCGGTTTCCAGGTGGTATTCGCTGGTAACACAGCAGCATTTCAAAAGCGGGATCGTAGTATGACAACGGCGGATACTACCAGATAGACACTCAAAACTTATACTCCGCACTGGCTCCTCACTTCCCCCTGAAGCGGGGCTTGAGACCAATGAAGCGTGCTTCAGATGCCTAAACGGCATAGGAGAGTCCCCAAAACAAAGAGGGCTGTCTTTGCAAAGGCAGCCCTCCTTTTTCCGGAAACTTCTTTCCAAAAAACACTTTTAGCGGTTCATTGTCGCCAGAAACTCTTCGTTGCTTTTGGTGCCTTTCATTTGCTGAAGCAGGAAGTTCATGGCTTCGTCGGGGTTCATATCAGCAATGTGCTTGCGCAGAATCCACATTTTGTTTTGAATGGCCTCATTCAGAAGCAGGTCGTCGCGGCGTGTGGAAGAGCCTACCAAGTCAATTGCCGGGAAGATGCGGCGGTTGGCCAGTTTGCGGTCGAGGGCCAGTTCCATGTTGCCGGTGCCTTTAAATTCTTCAAAGATCACCTCGTCCATGCGCGAGCCGGTATCAATCAGCGCCGTGGCCAGAATGGTGAGCGAGCCACCATTTTCGATTTTACGGGCTGCACCGAAAAACTGCTTGGGCTTTTGCATCGCTGTGGCTTCCACACCACCGGAAAGCACTTTTCCGGAACCCGGCGCAACGGTGTTGTGGGCGCGGGCGAGGCGGGTAATGGAATCCAGCAGAATCACGACATCATGACCAACCTCGGCCAAGCGCTTGGCTTTTTGCAGCGCCATGGTCGAAACCTTGACGTGCTTGTCGGCCGGCTCGTCGAAGGTAGAAGCGATCACCTCGGCACGAACGGAGCGCTGCATGTCGGTTACTTCTTCCGGGCGTTCGTCGATCAGCACAACCATAAGATAGACTTCCGGGTGGTTGCGGGCAATAGCATTGGCCACTTCCTTCAGCAGCATGGTCTTACCGGTTTTGGGCTGCGCCACGATGAGTCCACGCTGGCCTTTGCCGATCGGTGCGAAAAGGTCCATAATGCGGGTGCTGTAGGAAGACATGCCGCTACTCAGGTCGAGCTTTTGATACGGGTTCAGCGGCGTCAGGTATTCAAACGGCACGCGGTCGCGCATTTCCTCCGGCGTTTTGCCGTTGATCGTTTCCAGCTTCGTGAGCGTGAAATATTTCTCGCCTTCGCGGGGCGGACGGCACTGTCCTACTACGGTATCCCCGGCTTTAAGACCCAGCGATTTGATTTGCTTCGGCTCCAGGAAAACATCGTCGGGGGAAGACAGATAATTATAGTCGGAGGAGCGCAGAAAGCCGTAGCCGTCGGGCATCAACTCCACAACACCTTCGGCTTTCACAATACCGTCGAACTCCACAGGTGGGGTGCGCGGTGGCTGCTGTTGCGGGCGCTGCGGAGCGTCCTGCTGGCGTGGTTCGCGCGGTGTGAACTCGCGTTGCTGCTGTTGCTGTTGCGGCGGTGCCTGCTGGCCCTGATTGGACGCAGGATGCTGTTGCGATTGCGGAGCAGCCGGGCGATTCTCGCGGGGTTGCTGTTGCCGGTGGTCCTGCGAGTGATTTTGAGGACGCGCTTCGCCCTGCTGTTGTTGCTGCGGACGCTGTTGATCGGAATGCGGGCGCAGTTCGCGGGGGGCGAACTCGCGTTGTTGCGATTGTTGCGGCGCACTGTCACGGGGCACCCGGTTGTCGGGGCGTTGCTGGGGAAACTCCCGCTGTTGGCTTTGCGGGTGCGGCAGGCCTTCACGGGGAATGCCGGTATCGCGCTGCTGTTGAGGGATACCGCCGTTTTGTTGTTGTGGATGCTGCGGGCGCGGGGTGCGTTGCTGCTGCTCGCGGTGGTGCGGATGCTGCGAAGGCGGTGCGCCGCCTTCCGGACGCTGCGTACGGTCGGCAGGGCCTTGCGGACGCGGTTGCTGGGATTGCTGCTGCGGCCGCTGTTGTTGTTCGCGCGGTGGGTGCTGCTCCCGTGCCGGGCGCGGGTCGCGGGGTGCATTCTCGGCTGCCGGACGCGGTGTTTGTTCCTGCTGACGCACCTGGGGCCGGGCAGGCGGCGCCGGAGTTGGCGTTTGCGGCTTTTCTTCGGATGCAGCGGCGGCAGGTGCGTTGCCGGCGGCTTCGTCGGCATGTTGCATATTGCCCCGCTCCTGCTCGCGTGATACTTCGGCCCAGTCGGCGGCCACCGCGCGATCTACCGCCCCTTTAGCCGGCGCTTCTGTTGCCGATGCGCCTTTTGCGGGCGTTTCTTTTGCCGCACTTTCTTTAGCCGAGGCTGCAGGTACTTCGGTTGTTTCTTTTTCCGGAGTTTGGGCTTTGGCACGGGCGGCCTTCCCCCGGCGGGGCTTTTCGGCTACTTTTTCTTCGGTTTTTTCCGGAATTTTCCCGGGAACGGCTTCTGCCTGTTCCGTCACCGGTGTTGCTTCTGCTGCCGCTTCCGGTTCGGCCTTCGCCTTTGGCTTCGCAGCCTTGGTGCGGCGTTTTTTTACCAGCCCGGCTTCGGCGGCATCATCGGTGATAATGACCGGCTCAGCCGGATCGACGGGTGGAATGGCTGCGTCCATAGCCGGCGGCACGTCAAGCGGTGCGGGCGTTTCTTCCGCAGCCTTGGCTTTGGCAGGGCGGCCCCGGCGTTTTTTTACGGGCGCTTCTTCCGGTGCGTTTTCAGTAATCACTACTTCTGTTGCTTTAGAGAAAGAAGATTTAGACGCCGGGCGCACGGCCTGCTGATCGAGAATCTTGTAAATCAGGGTTTGTTTTTCGAGGTTTTCAAAATTGGCAACCTCCATTTCGCGGGCTATCTGCGCCAGCGCCTCAGCATTCATATCGCTGAGCTTTGCGTAATCGTACGGCATGAAAAAATGACGTCGGTAAAATAAAAATGTAACGAAAGGGAAAATCGGGAACGACACGTTCGCTTCAGGCCTGCCTCAGTGGAAAAACGGGAAGGCGTCAGGGTGTGATTTCCGGAAAATACAGTGGGGGTGCGGAGAAAAAGTTTTTCGCGCGGCTCATTGCTTTGCCAAATCCGTCACCATAGGAAATGATGAAGCAATGTTACGACGGAAAACATTTTCCAAAATCAAAAAAATTTTGCCCCCACCCTACCTTAGCCTTATGAAACTTCTTTCCGGAAAAACAGCCCTGATCACGGGCGGCTCCCGCGGTATCGGCGAAGCCATTGCAAAAACCTTTGCCGAACACGGCGCAAATGTGGCCTTCACGTATGTGTCGAGCGACGAGAAAGCCCGGAACCTGGCCGACGCACTGGCCAGCCAGGGCATCAGGGCCAAAGCTTACAAAAGCGACGCAGGCGACTATGCCGCCGCCGAGAAACTGGCCGCAGAAGTCGCTGCCGACTTTGGAACGATTGATATCTGCGTGAACAATGCCGGCATCTCCCGCGACAATCTTTTGCTGCGCCTTTCTGCCGAACAATGGGACGAGGTAATGGCCGCCAACCTGCGCTCGGTGTATAACCTGACCAAACAAGTCATTCGCCCGATGATGAAAGCACGCGCCGGCAGCATTATCAATATGAGTTCGATCGTGGGCATCAAAGGCAACGCCGGACAAGCCGCTTATGCAGCGTCGAAGGCGGGCATTATTGGTTTTACCAAAAGCATTGCTGCCGAAATCGGCTCGCGCGGCATTCGCTGCAACGCCATTGCACCCGGCCTCATCGAAACCGATATGACGCAGTTTCTGAAAGAAGGCGGATCGGAGAAATGGTCGGAGAAAATTCCGCTGGGCCGGGCCGGCAAACCGGAAGATATCGCCAACGCGGCACTCTTCCTCGCCTCGGATATGAGCACTTACATCACCGGGCAGGTCCTGAGTGTGGACGGTGGGATGAATTTGTAGAGAAAAAGTATCCAGACAAAAGTATCGGGTATCAGGATGAATAACGAATTCCCGGGAACGCTTTTGTAGGAACGCGCCAAGAGGCGCGTTCTGCGGAAAGAGGCGCGTTCTGCGGAAAGATGAATATCAAAAGCGAAGGCAAAAAAAGATACAGCGCTCGCAGAGACGCCCAATTTGGGCGTCTCTCTTTTTGCCAATACTTAAAGGGGCACTTTAAGCAGGAAATTTCCGGAAATCTCCGCCCTGAACGATGCACTGGGGCCCGATGATTCCGCTTTTCAACGCATCTTAAAAACGCTCTGAATCCTTTTGCAAATAATGAATCTGAAAACCTTTCTCTGGAAAACCTTCGGGCGCATTGTCGGCTTTTCGGTGCTCACAACCCTTGTGCTAACGGCGCTTTTACAGGCTGTTTTTGTAGCTGACTCTCGGCGTAACTGCTATATGCCAGGCTTTACCGAAACCATTCTTTCCGGCACTGCCCTGCTGCTTGCACTGTGTTCCGCAACCCTGTTCCTCGTTGGCCTGCCGGCAGTTCGCGCCAGCGCATTTCGGTCTGCCCTTGCCTTTGCTTTTTTGCCACTTGCGGCGTCGCTTTTTCTGGGTAGATTCCTGGTGGATGAAACCCTGTCTGCGATAACGGTGCTTCACCTGCTCGCTTTGTTTGCACCCGTATGGTTTTGGATTGGAAGAGGTTACTTTCAGTTCCGGAAAAAGGAAAGAGATTTTCCGAAAAACAGGTCGGGAACGATTCTTTATAGCCTGCTTGGCATTATGAAGAAAAGACTTTTTCCGCTCGCCCTCGTTCTAGCCCTCGGACTGACGGCCTGCTCGGAGACGACCCGCACCAATACTGTTGAACAAAGCACAACGGTGGTAGATACTACCACCGTTTCCGGAAATACCGCTGCGGTTGCCCCACCCGTAGCCCCCGGACTGACCCTGCCGGTGCTGGACGCGCTTTTTTATGAAGAAGGCTTTGGCGAAGACCTCAAAAACCAGCTGGCTCTTTCTGCCGATCAGGTGGAGAAGCTGAAAACTGCCGCCCAAAAATCGGTTTCCGATCTGGACGAAAAAGGAGACGGCACGGCTTATCTGGGCTCGGCCCGTGCGGCGTCTCAAAACGCGGAAAAGCAACTCAACAGCATTCTGGGCGAAGAAAAAGCGCTGCAACTGCGGCAATACGTGGCGCGGCGCTACGCCGGCGGCGACCTTGAAGGTCTGTTGCCCACCCAGCCCAATTCGGTTCCGACGGATACCCGCGTTGTAGTAAACGCGCCCGCCTACCGTATGGATGTTTTTCAGGACGGTCGGTTGCTTAAGAGCTATTCGGTGGGCATCGGATATCCGGAATTTCCCTTACCGGCCGGTATGCGCCGCGCCGAGAAAATCATTTTCAATCCTACCTGGACGCCACCCGACGAGCCTTGGGTAAAAGGCAAGTTTGCCCCCGGCAAAACCGTGGAAGCAGGCAGCAAAGACAATCCACTTGGTCCGATTAAAATTCCGATTGGCCTGCCCAGCCTCATTCATGGCGGCAAGCAACCGGCGAAACTGGGCTCTTTTGCCTCGCACGGCTGTGTGGGTCTGACCAACGAAGGGATTCAGGATTTTGCCACTACGCTGGCGCAAATTTCCGGCGCTTCCTCCCTGACGCCGGACGCGATTCAGAATTATGGTACGCAGAAAGGAAAAACCACCGAAGAGAAACTTCCAAAACCCATTCCGATTGAGCTTCGGTACGAGACGATTGTAGCCGGTAATGGTGGCCTCACAGTATATCGCGATGTGTATGAACGCGGCACCAACACGACGGCGTATGCCAATAAAGTGCTTCAGGTGTATAATCTTTCCTATGACGCCCTTCCGGCGGCTGAAAAAAGTGCGCTGGTAGCCGCCCTGACGGAAATGAACCGCGACGCGCAGGGCAACGCTATTGCCGACGCGGTAGAAACTTCTGTAGCCGATACGACCACCGGCGCGGAGAAGCCAAATGCCAACCCAAAAGGTAAAGTCACCCGTACTGTGAAAGGTCAAAAAGAAGTGTTTGTTCCCATTGCCGCGCTTTCCGGAAAAGGGTATCCCGCCCCGGTAAATCTGGTGGGTGCTCCCCCTCAAACACCGCGTACTGCTGGAAAGTAAACGCTTTCTCTTTCCCTATAAGGTCCTCAGGCCCGTCTGTTTTACAGGCGGGCTTTTCCTTTCTTTTCGTTATACTTTTGAAGTCTGAAACAGTAAAACAAAAGAAAATGAAAAGAAACATAACCATTCTTGGCGCCGGGCTGGTCGGCTCGTTGCTGGCGGTGGTGCTCCGAAAAAGAGGGTATGACATAACGGTGTACGAGCGCCGCCCTGATATGCGGGCCAGCAGTATCTCGGCCGGGAAAAGCATCAATATGGCGATGAGCGTGCGCGGCTGGGCGGCCCTCGACCTGGCCGGTGTGCGCCAGGACATTGAAGACCTGGCGATCTCGATGCCGGGCCGCTTTCTGCATCAGGCCGACGGCAGCACGGCTTTCCAGCCTTATGGCTCCAATGGCGAAGCCATTTACTCGATCAGTCGCGGCGAGCTGAACAAGCGCCTGATGACGCTGGCCGAAGCCGAAGGTGCGAAAATTCATTTCAACAAGCGCTGCGCCAGAGTGGATGTCCACACCAACGAGCTTTTCTTTGAAGACGGCGAAACGCAAACCGCCGATCTGGTAATTGGTGCCGACGGCGCTTTCTCAGCCCTGCGCACGGCTTACACGCACCTCGACCGGGTGAATGCCTCGCAGATGTATATCGAGCAGGGCTATAAAGAATTGTTGATTCCGGCAGCGGAAGACGGCAGCTTCCGGATGCAGCCCACCAACGCGCTCCACATCTGGCCCCGCCGGCAGTTTATGATGATTGCCCTGCCCAACCCGGACGGCTCGTATACCTGCACGGTGTTTATGCCTTTTGAAGGAGCAGAATCTTTTGCTGCCCTGCAAACACCGGAAGCGGTAGAAGCCTTCTTCAAAAAGCATTTTCCTGATGCACGACCCCTGATGCCGACGCTGCTGGAAGATTTCTTTGCTAACCCGACTTCTTCTCTCATTACCACCCGCATCGAGCCGTGGTTCTTTGAAGATAAAAGTGCCCTGATCGGCGACGCTGCGCACGCAATCGTGCCGTTCTACGGGCAAGGCATGAATGCCGGTTTTGAAGACGTCCGTGTGCTGAGCGGGCTGTTGGATCAGCACGGTGACGATTGGGCAAGCGTGTTGCCCGAATACAGCCGGTTGCGCAAGCCCAACGGCGACGCGGTAGGCAGCCTGGCGCTGCAAAACTTCGTAGAGATGCGCGATAAGGTGGCCGATGAAGATTTCCTCAATCGCAAAAAGCGCGAAAAGGAACTGACCCTGCAATACCCGGAGCGCTTCCGCTCGGTGTATGAAATGGTGTCGTTTTCGCACACGCCCTACGATACGGCGCTGAAGTGCACTGAAGCACAGGACCGTCTGTGGGAAAGCATCCGCTCTATCGACAAAGAAGATCCCCAATTACAAAACCACCTGGCCGCGTATGACGAAGCCGTTAAAGACCTCGACTTCGGCCTATGAACCCGTCTATCCCCAATCCGGCGCCGCTCACCAAAAGGTGGGTGGTGCAAAAACCCGACCCCGATACTGTCGCCCGGCTGGTAGAATCGCTGAAGATCAATCCAGCCTTATGTCAGCTACTGGTCTTGCGTGGCATCACCACTTTTGAGGAAGCCAAAGATTTTTTCCGGCCGCAGCTGGAGCACCTGCACGATCCTTTTTTGATGAAAGGCATGCACGAAGCGGTGAAGCGCATTGCCGAAGCGGTAGAATGGCACGAACGTATCCTCGTTTACGGAGACTATGATGTAGACGGCACCACAGCGGTGTCAGTGGTGTATGATTTTCTGCGCCGCCACTACCCCGACCTGCGCGACGATTCGCTGGCGTATTACATTCCGCACCGCTACCGCGAAGGCTATGGCCTTAGCAAGGAAGGCATTGACTATGCCAAAAAACACGGCTATCATCTGGTCATCACCCTCGACTGCGGGATCAAGAGCGCCGACCTGGTGCGTTATGCGCAGAGCTTGGGCATTGATGTGATTATTGGTGACCACCACCTGCCCGATGAAGAGCTTCCAAAGGCGTTTGCGATTCTGAATCCCAAACAACCCGGTTGCGAGTATCCCTACAAAGAGCTTTCGGGCTGCGGCATTGGTTTCAAGCTCGTGCAGGCCTTGTGCATTCACTGGAAACTGCCACAGGAAGCCGCCTACCGCTACTTGGATCTCGTGGCCACCAGCATTGCAGCTGATCTGGTGCCTATTGACGGTGAAAACCGGGTATTGGCTTTTTATGGCCTGAAGCGGGCGGCAGAGTCGCCGTCGATCGCTCTTCAGACCTTGCGGGAGCTCACCGGACTGACGCAAAAGATGACCATTTCGGACCTGGTTTTTGTGATTGGTCCACGGGTGAATGCCGCCGGACGCATGGATGACGCGAAAAAGGCTGTGGCGCTCTTCACCTCCGACGATCCGGAAGAAGTGAAGCGCATTGCGCTGGAGCTGCAAAACGACAATACCGACCGGCGCGAAAAAGACCGGCACACGACCGAAGAAGCGCTGGAGTTGCTGCGCACCGACCCGCTCACCGAAACCCGGAAAGCGACGATTGTGTATTCGCCGGACTGGCATAAAGGCGTGGTGGGCATTGTGGCCTCGCGGCTGGTAGAACAGTTTTACCGGCCCACGATTGTGCTGACGCACAGCAATGGCCGCATCAGCGGCTCGGCGCGCTCGGTGATTGGGTTTAATATTTATGAGGCGCTACACGCCTGCCGCGATTTGCTCGAAGCGTATGGCGGTCATTTTTATGCTGCCGGCATGACCCTGTTGCCTCAAAATCTGGATTCTTTCCGGGAACGCTTTGAAGAAGTGGTCGCCGGAACGATTAAGCCTTCACAGCTCAATCCGGAAATAGGCATTGACGCGGTGCTTTCGTTTGCCGACATTACGCCGGCTTTTTATAATATTCTGCGGCAGTTTGAGCCATTTGGCCCCGCCAATCCGCGCCCGGTATTTATGACCCGCGGTGTGCACAATTACCGTGGGTTGAGCCGCGTGGTGAAAGACAGTCACATTCGGTTTGTGGTGCATGAACGCGGTGGCGTTTCTATGGACGGTATTGGCTTTGGGCTTGCGGCGAAGTTTCCGTATGTAGATGCCGGGCCGTTCGATATGGTATATGGCGTGGAAGAAAACGTGTTTCAGGGAACGACGCGCCTGCAGCTCAAAGTGATTGATGTGCGGCCTTCTTATTAGGGGGATTTTAAAACAATAATTTCCGGAAATCGAGCGCCCAACCTGTCAGGTTTTTGAAACCTGACAGGTTGGGCGCTCTGCTTCAAGCACGCTTTTATGTGCATTTTCCAGAAAACGGAGGTGGCGGGTCAAGCCCGCCATGACGAACGTACGAGGTGGGACGTACGTTTTCCCGCGTACGTTATCCGTCATTGCGGGCCTTGACCCGCAATCTGTATTTTCCGGGAAAAGCTCCTTGCATTACAACCACACCCTCAGTACCCGCTCAGCACATCGGCGATTTTACGGTCGTTGCTGAGGCGCGGCACTTTGTTTTGGCCGCCGAGTTTGCCTTGGCTGCGCATATACCGGATAAAGGCATCCGGCGGAAGCGCTTTGATTTGCAGGGTTTGCAGAATACCGCCGCGAATCAGGTCGTCGTAATAGATGTTTTTCTGGCGCAGCGCCTCGTCTATCGTTTTGGCAAAAGCAGGCAGATTTTCCGGAAATTTCTCAAACGCGATAAACCACTCGTGGTGCGGCACGCTGCCGTCGGCAGGCGTGATATTGGGCGCGACAGTAAACTCCACCACATGGCCGCCGTGCTTTTCCACCGCTGCCCGGAGTGCGCTTTCTACTTCCTCGCCAATGACGTGTTCGCCGAAGGCGGAGATAAAATGCTTGATGCGCCCCGTTACGAGCAGCCGGTACGGATCGGTGCTGACAAAGCGCACCGTGTCGCCGGTATTGTAGCCCCAGAGTCCGGCGTTGGAATTGACAATCAGGGCATAGTTCTCGCCGGTTTTGACCTCGTGGAGCGACAGGCGTGTGGGATTCCCGGAAAACACCTCGCCGGCGGGCACGAATTCAAAGAAAATTCCGGAATTCGTGTTCAATAAAAGGCCTTCTTCCTCAAGCGTGTCCTGCCAGGCAAAAAAGCCTTCGGATGCCGGAAAGGTTTCTACCGTGTCGATCGGGCCGCCGAGGCTTTCAAACAGCTTTTTCTTATAGGGTTCGAAGGCGACTCCACCGTGCACCAGCACCTGCAGATTGGGAAACAATTCTTTGATCTTCTTTCCTTCGCCGCGTTCCTGAAGCCAGTCGAAATACATCTGCATCCACGGCGGAATTCCGGAAATCAGGCGCATATCCTGCCCCAGCGTTTCCGCCACAATCTTACCCAGCTTTTCTTCCCAGTCTTCAATACAGTTGGTAGTATAGGAAGGCAGTTGGTTGGTGCGCAGGTAGGCAGGAATGAAATGGTTTACAATTCCGGAAAGGCGGCCTGTAGGAATGCCGCCGATGCGCTCCAGCTCCGGCGAGCCGGAGAGAAAAATCATTTTTCCGTCCACAAACTGGGTGTTGCCGCTGTTGGCTGCGTAGCAAAGCAGGGCGTTGCGCGCCGAGTCGATGTGGTTCGGGATCGAATCCTTGGTAATGGGGATGTATTTAGCGCCGGAAGTGGTGCCGGAGGTTTTGGCCAGATACAGCGGCTTGCCCGGCCACAGGATGTTCTCTTTTCCTTCTTTTATGAAATCGATATAAGGTTTGAGCGCCTCGTAGTCGCGAAGGGGAACGGCACTTTTAAAGGCTTTATAGTCGCTTACATCGCCAAAGTGGTGGTCTTTACCAAAAACCGTGGTGGCTCCTTTCTTTAGCAGTTGCGCGAGCCATTCTTTTTGATGCCCGCGCGCAGTTTCGGCCACGCTTTCGCGGCTCACCTTGCTGCGGACGTAGGCGGCGTAGGGGCGCGCCAGAAGGGATTTTATTTTCATAGGGAGAATCAAAGGTATGTGCCCCAGGGGTGTTGGAGCGCCGCCCGGGGAGGGCGCTCCAAAAAGGCAAACCGGGCAGCAGAGGGTCCAAACGACGCAGGCTGTATTCTTTGCTCTGGAGGGGCCAACCGGCAAGAATCCGTTAATAATTCCCTTTTTGAGGCTGCCAGGATGCAGGGCCCTTTCAAGCAGCTTTTTCCCTGAAAACCTTTTTGGCACAAGGCTCCGGGCCGCCTGCGTCGTTTGTAAAAGGTCCGATTTCCGGAAAAGCTGGCATCTTTTTTTCTTTTTGGATATAAACAAAATGTGTTGGTTATGAAAAAAATACTGCTTTTATGGGCCGGCGTGCTGCTGTCAACCGCCGGTTTTGCACAAGGATATGTGGATCAAAAGGCGGTAGCGCCCCTGCTGCAATCACAGGGCAGCAATGCCGCACCGGAGGCGGTGGGCTGGCACGTCTATCAGTTTCCGAAATCGGCGCGGACGGCGAAGGCCCAGCTGGCGGCGCTGCAAAAACACCTGGACAGCATTCCCGGAAACAGAACCCAAAACCGCCTTGAGATTATCGAGCTGACCAACCGGGTGGCCCGCAAATACCTGCCGCAAAAAAACGAGGTTTTGGTGCCCAATACGTTTACTACCGACTTCCGCGCCTACAGCCCGTATCCGGCGACCTGGAGCGAAGCTGCCGATATAGACCGGGTATTTGTGATCGACAAGTACACCCAGACATTTGGCGCATACGAAAAAGGCAATCTGGTGCGCTGGGGGTTGGTTTCGACCGGCAACGATGCCAATGAAACGCCGGGCGGCCGCTTTGCTTTTGGCTGGAAACAGGAAGTGCGCAACTCTTCGGAAGCGCCGGAAGGCGAAACCTGGGAGATGCGCTGGGTCTATAACTTTTACCCGGAGCGCGGCATTCATGTGCATCAGTATTCCCTACCGATTGCGCAACCGGTGTCGCATGGCTGTGTGCGCATGGCCGAAACCGAGGCCAAATGGAACTATGGCTGGGCTACCAAAGGCACCTCGGTGCTGGTGATCAACAACAACCCTTTTGGCATGGCAGCGCATTGGGATGTGTATGGAGACCAAGTGTATTCGAAGGTGATGCTGCCGGCTACGCCCCAGGACGTGCCGAATGGCGGCGGGAAAGTGGCTATGGATTAAAACCCCATAAAAACATTTAAAGGCTCAACGCACCTTCCGGCAGCTACATCAGAGATGCTCCCTTTCAACGGTGCCAACGCCCTTGTCGTTGCGCAAAGCGATTCCGCTGACCCCATCAAAAAAAAATTAAAAAACCCTTTCGAGGCACAGCTTCGAAAGGGTTTTTTGGGTGAAAGTTTTTCGCGGAGATTTCCGGAAAACGGAATCTGATTACGAGTCTTTGCGGCGCGGCATTTGCTTGGAGCGCTCTGCCTGTGCCTGCTGCATCTCGGCCAGGCGCTGTGCCCATTTGCTTTGCTGCTGCGGCTTGCTGCGGTTCTCGCGAATCTTGGCGTGGATCTTCGCTTCGTTGATAAACAGTTTTTGAATCACGAACTGCTGGATGAGCGACACCACGTTGGAGAAAAAGTAGTAGAACGTGAGGGCAGCCGCCATCTTGTTGAACACCCCGAGAAGCAGGAAAGGGAAGATGAAAGGCATCCATTTCAGCAGCGGGTTGTTGGGATCCTGCGGCGTCATGTTGCGGCTGTAAAGCGCCAGCGCCAGCGAAGACAAGGTCATCAGGATGGTAAACAGCGAAACGTGATCGCCGTAGAACGGAATGTTGAACGGCAAATCCAGCACCGAGTCATAGGTACTCAGGTCGTTGGCCCACAGGAACGACTTCTGCCGCAGCTCGATGGCCGAGGGGAAGAAGTAGTACATGGCAAACAGAATGGGAATCTGCAGCAGCATGGGCAGGCAACCGCCCAGTGGGTTCACCCCGGCCGTGCGGTACATCTTCATCTGCTCCATGCCCAGCTCCTGCTGATTGTCTTTGTACTTCTCGCGCAGCTCGTCGAGTTCGGGCTTCAGCACGCGCATCCTGGCCGAAGACAGATAACTTTTATAGGTAAAGAACGACAGGATGAGGCGGATGAACAGGGTCAGCAACATGATGATGACACCCATATTGATGATGCCCACATTGTCGTGCAGGAAATCGAATACCGGAATGATCAGCCCTTTATTGATGTATTTGACGAAAAAGAACGGTCCGTATCCCAGCGGAACCATTTCGTCGAGACCTGCTTTATAGCTTTTCAGCACCTTGTATTGGTTAGGGCCGATATACCAGCGCAGGGAGCCTTCCCCGTTGCGCAGGGGCAGTTCTGCTTTAGCGGTCACGGTGGCTACGGTAGCAGCAGAATCACCGGTAGAAGGCACTGCTTTCAGGACGCCCCGGCTGAGGCCGTCGTCGCTCAGGAGGGCCGTGCTGAAGTAAAATTTCCGGAAACCGATCCACTGAAGGTTCTCTTTGTAGCTTTCTTCTTTTGCCTCCGAGATGGTAAAGTAGTCGTTGTCGCCGTCTTTATAGCGGTGGTAGACCTGCGCATTGTGGCGCTCTACGGTAATATCACGCTCGGTTTGCCGACCGGCTACATTCCAGGTAAAGGGCAGCATGTTGGCGTTCATGCCGGTGGTGCGCACGGTCAGCTGCGCCATGCCGTTTTCGGCAGGAAGCGAATAAATCAGGTCGATGCGCTTGCCATTGCCCAGGTCGGCAGCAAAGTCGATGGCTTTGGCTCCATCGGCACCGGCGGCCGCCACCGGTGTAAAGAGCAGATCGGACGTACTGCGGCCATTGTCAACCGGCAGGGTAAAGGCGATACCATTGTTATCTCCGGCGAAAAGGTCGAGCGGCTCTCCCCGGAAGGTTTTATAATTCTTCAGCCGGGCGTTGACGAGGCGGGCACCCCGGGTCGAGAAGGTGAGGGCCACATCGTTGTTT
This sequence comes from Bacteroidota bacterium, assembly GCA_023392185.1. Lineage (GTDB taxonomy): Bacteria > Bacteroidota > Bacteroidia > Chitinophagales > Chitinophagaceae > UBA1952. The sequence goes on along the minus strand of JAEVZP010000147.1, from coordinate 20,248 downwards.
TCGAGCACGATTTCTTCACCGGCCCCGCGCCGCAGCGCCGCGGGCAGGTTGCTGTCGGCAGCCGTAGCGCCGGAGAGGGCTGCGAGCGTGTCGGCAGGCAGGGGCGTTGCCGCAGCTTTGGGGTTGGCTTTGGCATAAGCAATCGAGTCGGCGGTTGCCTGTTTTTGCTTTTGCTCCTGATACTCTTTTTGGTTTTTGCTGTTCCACACTACATACGCAGCGAGCAGGGCCACCAACAGCGAAAACCCGATGATCTGATTACGATCCATGAAATACGGGGTACAATAAAGGCCGCAAAGGTAGGAAAGCAGGGGGCAATGGCGCCCACCGTTACCGGCGGCATATCTTTTAACACCGCTGTGGCGCAATGGATCCGATTGAACCCAAGCCCCCGCACACCCTTTTGGTAGCGCCCGACGAAGTCCGTATCGAAATCTTTGCGCCCCAAAACGTTTATGACCCGGACAGCGGCGCGCTGACAGACATCCACATTGTGCCGACGCTGGTGCTGGCGGAGAAAAACAATATTGGTGAACGGATTCACGTGCCGGTGGACCCGCAGCGCTACAGCGAAGCGGTGTACCGGCGCTTCAACGATTTTACCTACGCCATCGGCAAGATGCGGCGGCTGGCCGAGCTGAACCTCGATACGCTGGCCGATACGCTCGCGCTGTATCTGCGCGCGCACCCGCTGGCCGGAGTTTTGGACCGGAACGCTGCCTGCCGCCGGATGCAGGAATCTGTAACCCCGGAAACCTTTGACCGGCTCACGTTCGAAAACCTGCGGGGGCTGCTCTAGCTGCATTGTCAAAACCGATGAAGCGCTCCACACCATTGCGGCCCTTTCTACCCCGGAAAGCCGGAAAGATTTTACGCGGCGCTACGAAGCATATATCGAAGACCGAAACCGTTATACCCACGGCATTTTGTTTTTTCTGTATCCGGAATTTCTACCGGTCCTGCGCATTAAAGATGCTGAAGGCGCACCGCAATATCTCTGCTACGAGCCACAGGTTTTTCATACCAATCTGCAAACCTTCGACTTCCTCAGCAGCGTCCTGGGCGAGATCCGCAACCAGATACTTTCCGGAATGGAAGCCGGCGGCCGGTAAGGCAGAAAACCTTCTGGCACGTTCTTGCTGGTAGAAAAAGGTTATTCCTCTACCCAATTAAATCCTCAAAAACGATGCTGTACCGCGTAACCTTTGTAGGCAAAAGACTGGTATCGGTGTTGCCTGCTACCGACGGCGAAGCCGACCCGACCAACGACACCATTCTGGAAGAACGCACCGGCGAAACGCTCTACGCGACTGTAGAAGCGGCCGACGAAAAAGAAGCCCGCGAAAAAGCCGGGCGTCTGGAAGTGGAGCTGCAAACCGGTCTTACCAAGCGCACCCTTGAAGGGAACGAGCCGCTGTTGTAGGAAAAAGATTTATTGAAGGCTCCACTGGCTTTATTTTCCGGAAATTTCCGGAAAAATATGCGCGTGAAAGTCCTGAACAACCCTGGCCAGACCCGGAATACAATTGTAAATCGCCCCTAAACCGTAATTCGGTTTAGGGGCGATTTTTCTTGAGAGGCGCCGCATGGGCAACAGGATTCGTTAACTGATAACGTTCGTTACCGGCAGCAGCTTTTGGTGAAAAAGCGGCGGAACGCGCGCAGCACCGCGCGCAGCGGGCTAAGCCAGGACCTCTGCTTCAAATCCGGCATCTGCTATAATGCTTTGAATGGTTTCGGCATCAGGGCCGTCGGCCCGCACCGTCAGGATCTTGTCCGGGTTCACGGTATCGACCTCCCAGTTTTGAATGCCTTCGGCTTCGTTCAGAAAAGGCGTTACCGCTTTGATACAGCCGCCGCAGTTGATATTGGTTTTAAAACGAAAAGTGTTCATGGTTTTAAATGCTAAAGATTGAGAAGGAAGGAAAGCAAATTTGAGGAAAAATGTTCAGCGGTTTTTGTGAAAAACGGTTTTGGCGGGACTGGAATGGTTTCTAGTTGGATATGCCCGCCGGACACAAAGAGGGGCCCTGACCGCTTTTATTTGGTGAAATTTCCGGAAATCCCGGGGACTGATACGGCCTTTTTAAAGCATTGCCGGGAAGAAGACCGCCTGCCTTCGAGACGAGATGCTGATAGGGGGGTTAGCTGTCGGGGGCGTTCTTTCTGTGCAGCCCTTTTTAAAAATCTTTAAAATTTGTCGCTATGAAAAGGCTTTCTTTCCTACTCGCTACGGCTTTCCTGGGCGCTGCCATGCTCAGTTCCTGCTATAAAGAAAATGTCATTATAGACCCGGCTTTCTCGGCCGATAGCGTCGCCATGCGACAGGGCGCTGCCACTATGAAGGCCTTTTTCGACAAACACCGCCCACAGAACGAACGCTTCAGTATCGACGCGGCTGCCGGTGGCACGCTGACTACTTCCAACGGCACCCGTATTACCATTGCGCCGAACGCGCTCCGGCTGAACGGAAACCCGGTGAGCGGGACCGTTAACGTCTGGGTGCGCGACATCCTGCGCCCCGATCAGATGCTGCTGGCCGATAAACCTTCGGTTGCTACTTCCGGCAGAATGCTCGAGTGTTATGGGCAAATTATAGTGAAAGCCGAGCAGGATGGACAGGAACTGCAATTGCCTCCCAATGCAGCCATGACACGCTCCCTGAACGTGGCCATGCCGATTGGTACCGGAAGCAGCGGAACACAAAAAGACATTCCACTCTGGAGCGGCGACACCTCGGTGACGATTACTGCACAGGGATATAACCATGAGAACGCCCCTACGACCGTTTCGGCGCAATACACCTTTAAAAAAGGAATGGAGTGGCGCGAGATGCCCGGTTTTGCCATTGCCAACGACAGCGCCAATTATTTTAACCTCGATTCGCTGGGCGCCTGGCGTAATGTAGATGCGCTTTACAACGAAACCACGCCTCGCACAACCGTCTTGTGCTTCTTAGGCGATAAATACAACCCGCTTTCCGGAAATGTAACGGCTCAGGATCCTTCTATGGTATTCTTCAAAGCCAAAAATACCAATCTGCTGGTAAAGCTGTATACCACGATTCTGAATCCGGCGGCCGGCAGAGAAGGCTTTCTCAGCTATCAAAACTCGATGCCGGTGGGACAGGAAGGTACTTTCCTGGTCATCAGTTCGCTCGGCAACAAGCTGTATGCCGAAATGCGCGACGTGACCATCCCGTCGCCGGCTGCCGGCAAAACCTATGTAGGCTATGATTTTAACCTCGCCGAGGTCAGCGAGGGCCAGCTTCAGGCACTGATTCAGCAACTCAACAGCAAATAATTGGGGAAACAGCCGATGAGCGACAGCCCTTTTGGGGCGGACTTCCGGGGTGCAGCAGTTCCGTCCCGGAAGTCCTTTTTTTTATTATTGAAAAAGCCACCCATCTGTTTTCTGAATCCTTAATTTTGCACACTTTTTCCTACAGAAGGATTTCTTTTTCTAAAACGCTTTTATGCGAAAATATGTACCCCTGACGGCGCTGGCTCTGGCGCCCCTGACGGTGGTGGTTGCGCAGGCCCAGACCGGGTTGGTAAAGGGCCGGTTGGTGAGCGCATTAACCAATGCTCCGGCAACCGATGTACAGGTGTCGCTGCCTTTCCTGCGGCAACTGACCAATACAGACGCCGACGGTAATTTTACCCTTTCCCGCGTGCCTTTCGGCGATCAGACCCTGGTTATCGGCGGCGCGAATGCCCGTCCTGATACCATCCGCATTCAGGTGGGTTCGGATATAGTGACGCTCAACGACATTCAGGTGTTGCCCAACGAGCAGGCCACCAGCATGCAGTCGATTCAGATACCGACCATTGCGCTGGAAGAAATGGACGGAGACGATGAAGGTGCCAAGACGGCTTCCGTGAGCGGCTTGCTGTCGGCGAGCCGGGACCCGTTTCTGAACGCAGCCGCCTTTGTTTTTGGACCGATGCGTTTTCAGCCGCGCGGCTATGACCGCAACAGCCAGCAGGTGCTTATCAACGGCGCACCGATGAACGACGTGGAAACCAACGACGCGTACTGGAGCCAGTGGGGCGGCCTCAACGATGTGTTCCGCGGTCGCAGCAACACTTATGGTCTGCAACCGAGCGAATATGCCTACGGCGGCCTGAACGGTACGGCTTACTTTGATGCTACGGCGGCCAATCAGCGTCGGCAAACGCGCCTGACCTATTCGGCCTCCAACCGCCAGTACCGCAACCGGCTGATGCTGACCCACAGCACCGGTCTGCTCAAAAACGGCTGGGCGCTCTCGGTTTCCGGTTCCCGCCGCTGGGCCGATGAAGGCTATATTCCCGGTACTTTTTACGACGGCTACAGCTACTACCTGGGTGTCAGCAAGAAATTCAACGAACAGCACACGCTGAGCTTTACCACCTTTGGCGCGCCTACCAAGCGGGGCAAATCCGCGCCGGTTTATCTGGAGTCGGTGCAGTTGACGGGCGATCCGTTCTACAACCCCAACTGGGGCTATCAGCAGGACGAAAAGCGCAATGCGCGGGTAGCCAATGCCTATCAGCCTGTGTACCAATTGACCCACGACTGGAAGCCGACTACCAGGACCAACCTGGTGACCACCTTTAGCTACCAAACCGGCAAGAACCGGAACTCGGTGCTTGACTGGTACAACGCGCCCGACCCACGCCCGGACTATTACCGCAACATGCCATCTATCTACCAGATGGACGACAAAAACCCGGCAGACGCACCTTTCAATACCGTTCAGCAAATCCGGTGGGATGACCTGATCCAGGTAAATTATGCCAATATTCAAAATGTAAATGGTCAGCTTCAGCGGCGCTCGCTGTACGTAACCGGTGACGACGTAGACGATATCAATAAATACGTCCTGAGCGCTACCCTGCAACACGTGGTGAGCGACTATGTACGGGTGACCGGCGGCGTGTCTCTGATTAAGCAGCGCACTGAAAGCTATCGCGAACTGAAGGCCCTGCTGGGCGGCGATTATTTCCGGAACCTGAACCAGTTTGCCGATTTCAACAACAACGTTGGTATCAACATCACAGCCAATGATGTCAATAATCCAAATGACATTGTGCGCGTCGGCGACCGGTATTCCTATAACTATGCCAACAATTTCAACAAAGGCTGGATCTGGGGTCAATCGCAGTTTACTTTCAATAAAGTAGACCTGTTTCTGGCAGCCAACTTCGGCCTCAACTCGTTTGACCGCGAAGGCTTCTACCGCAACGGCCTGTATGCTGCCGGCAACGAATCCTATGGCAAGAGTGAGCGTCAGCACTATACCATCTTCGGCGCCAAAGCAGGTGCGACTTATAAGCTAAACGGTCGTAATTACCTGTTTGCTAACCTCGCCATTCAGCAGGATGCCCCTACGCTGGACAACACCTTTATCTCGCCGCGCATCCGCAACTATGTACTTCCGAATGCCACCGAGCAACAGTCTTACACGTTTGAAGGCGGCTTTCTGCACCGGGCCCCTTCGCTCAATATCCGGGCGGTGGGCTATGCAACCGACACCAGGGACGAAACCGTGCTGAAGCGCTTTTTCCTGGAGACCGGTGGGGCCAACTCTTTTGTGCAGTATGTGATGAGCGGCGTCAATACCCGCAACATTGGTCTGGAACTAGCTGCCGAATACAAGATTTCCCCTGCTGTGTCGGTCACCGGCGTGGCAGCGCTGGGTCAGGCGTTCTACACCGACAACCCGCAGGTAGATATCTACCTCGACAACTATATTGACAGCAGCGGCCTTGGCGGCTACAGTGGTTCGGAGCAGGTATATATCAAAAACTACTACCTCGCTGTGGGTCCGCAAAGCGCTTATACCGCTGGCCTCAACTACCGCTCACCGAAATACTGGTATGCCAACCTGAACGCCAATTACTATGACCGCAGCTATGTGGACGTGGCCCCGACCCGCCGCACCGAGCGCAATGTGGAAGGCTATACCCGTGGCGGCGACGAGTTTAACCGGATCCTGGCCCAGGAAAAACTGCCTTCTGCTTTTACGCTGGACTTGTTTTTCGGGAAATCCTTTCTCCTGAGCCGGACCTTTAAGAAGCTGCCGCGCAACACGTTCCTGTATCTGAACGCCGGCGTTTCCAACCTGCTGGATAACAAAGACATCCGGACCAGTGGCTTTGAAAACCTGCGGGTAGATAAAAACGGAGAGATCAACCGCTTTCAGTCGAAGTACTTCTTTGCTTATGGCCGCAACTTCTTCGTGAACCTCAGCCTGAAATTCTAAGTTTCCGGAAATTTTCTTACAAAATTCAATCGCAGCCGCCCTGTCGCCTGCTTTCAACACCTTTTTTCTTTTTCAAACAATGAATCTTTTCCGTTCCAGCCTCCTGTTGCTGCTTGGCGCCGGTCTGAGCTTCGCTTCGTGCGTGAAACAGGCCAATGACCTGCCGCCTGACACCAGTGGCTATGACCCCAATCTGCCGGTCAATACTACCATTCGTGAACTCAAAGAGATGAACAATGCGTATTCGTTTAATGGCAGCGGTGACGATACGATGCGCATCACGAAAGACCTGACGGCAGAAGCCGTGGTGATTGCCAACGACAAATCCGGCAATTTCTACAAGCAGATCATCGTGCAGGACAGCACCGGCGGTATTGCAATCAATATCGACGATTACCGGCTCTATGCGCAATACCCGGTAGGCCGCAAAATCTACATCAAACTCCAGGGTATGATGCTCAGCTATAACGGCGGCACGCCGGTGCTGGGTGCCAGTGTGGACGACCGCAAAGCCTCTGTGGGCCTCAGCGGCAGCAAAATTGCCCAACACATCGTGAAGGCCAGTATCGGCCATGTGGCGAAGGACACAGTGGTAAACTTCGACGATGTACGCAATTTCACTTTAGGTCCTGATGAGCAGCTACTCAACCGACTCATTACCATTAAAGGGGTGCAATTTGTAGATACCGGAAAAACCTATACCGAACCGACAGCCACCACCAACCGCAACATCCAGACCTGTGCCGGTGAAAGTGCTTCTATGGTCGTTCGGACTAGTAATTATGCTGATTTTCATACCTACCAGTTGCCACGCGGCAAAGGTGATATTACCGGTATTTATACCGTGTTTATAAATACTTCTGGCTCTCAGAAAACGCCACAACTGCTGATTCGCGATACAGCGGATGTAAAGTTTGGCGGTCCCCGTTGCGGTCCGCTTTTCAAAGAAGATTTTAGCTCGGCCTCCAGCGGCGATATTGCCCTTGCGGGGTGGACGAATACGGCGGTTTCCGGCAACATCAAGTGGCGCCATTCCAGCTCCGGCAGTACCGGCAATCCATACGCAGTGGTTTCGGCATTCAATACCGGCGCCAATCCCGCCGAGTCCTGGCTGGTGACACCGGGTATTGAACTGCCGGCAGGCCAGGCCGTAAACCTTAGTTTCCGCAATACCAACGGTTATGACAACGGCGCTACACTGAAACTGTACATCTCCGACAATTTTAGCGGAAATGTTACAACTGCCACCTGGAATGAACTTTCCTTTACCCGTGCGCCCTTATCGCCGCCTCCCAGTTTCAGCCCGTTTACCAGCAGCGGCAATATCAGCCTGGGTGCTTTTCAGGGTAAGAAAGTCTGGATTGCCTGGCGCTATGAAGGCGGCGATCCGGCCCGCACGACTACCTGGGAGATTGATGATGTTAAAGTGAACTAAATCTTACTCCCGGAACTGGTCTTCAAAGAAAGCACCCATCTGCCTGCAGACGGGTGCTTTCTTTTTTAAATAAACTTATTGTTACCCCGGGCGCTGCCCGTTCAAATACGACATATTTGCTGCACCTTTGCTCTGAAATCCTTTTTAAAAATCTTTCTTTATGAAGAAAACACTACTACTCCTCGCTGCCGCTGCCTTTGCAGGCGTTAGCGCTTCTGCACAAGCCATCAACCTGACCGGAACCAGCTATGTTCAGGATTTTAACACGCTGGCGAACGGACTTCCGGCCGGATGGGCTGTTTACTCAGGCGCTTCGGCTACAACAGCCGGTAATGATGTAAGCAGCACAAAATTCACTGCTACTCCGGTAAAGTGGAACTCTACCATGGGCGGTTTCCGCAACAGCGCTTCCATGAACGGCGTCACGCTGGCCAACTACACGGCCGACTCTGCCTCGCAGGCAGCCATAACCGACCGGGCACTCGCTGTGCGTCAGGTAGGCGCTACCAGCACTAGCTTCCCCGGTTCCGACTCCGGCGCAGCTTTCGTTTTCAAATTCATGCCTGCCGCAGGCTCCTCCAACTTCAAACTGGATTTTAAACTGCAGTCGGCCGATACCGCTTCGGGCCGCACTACAACCTGGGCTATCCAATATGGTACGGGCACCCCAATGACCTTTACCAGCGCCCCGACTGTTACCGGCACTGTGACCACCGGCGGTAAGGCCATCGGCAGCAACATGATCAATGTCGACTTTGGCAATGCGCTGGACAATATGAATCAGGAAATGTGGATCCGCATTGTAGCGCTGACCGTCACTACCGGTGGTGGTAACCGCGCTACGACGCAGATCGACGACTTTAACCTCACCTGGGACAATGCACAGGGCGTTTCCAACGCAGCTGCCAATAACCTGCCGCTGACCCTGCTGGGCAATGGCGTTGCCAACGATGTGAAAGCCACCTTTACCGCTCCTGGGAACGGCGCTTATACCGTAACCGTGACCGACCTCGCGGGCCGCGTGGTGGCCACTACTGAAAACGTTGCTGCCAAAGGCGAAACGGTTGTACTGCCAGTGGCTAACACCACGCTGGCTACCGGTATGTACCTCGTGCGCATTGCACAAGGCACTTTCGCCGGCACTGCCAAGCTGTCGGTACGCTAAGAAATACCGTTTTATTCCGGAAATTTCCGGAAAAATCTTTCCAAAAGGGATGTACCAACAAGGTGCATCCCTTTTTCAATTCGGCCCTGGCTCTGCCACACCTAAGCTGTTTCCGGGAAAAAGCCACGAGCGGTTTAGGATTTTTTAAACAGGCATTTATATCCGGAGGTATTTATTTTTGAGGCCTTCATGCGACTGGTTTCGTTATTGCTCATCCTGCTGCTTGGCTTTCAATGCCTGCCCCACTCAGTGCGGGTAAAGGTTGTAGCCGTTTGTATGGACAGAAGCGATGTGAACCCGGATGATGTACCGGTTCTCAACCCGGCCACGATGCTGGAAGACGAGATTCCGCATTTTATCCTTTCCCCAAAGCATGCCCGTGCCCATACTGTCGCGGTATCCGATTATGGAACTGCTGCTTCGCACTGGGGCGATCCGGGTTGCCGGATGCCGGGAAACAGGGCTCATGACATAGAAACACCCCCGCCAAACCGGGCCGCCTAAACCGGCTGTTTGTGTGCTTCCCTTATTCCGGGAAGCGTCGGAAGGGCCGCGTTTGTACGTGTGGTTTCTTTTTATGTCATTGCAGCGCTGTGTTTTCTTTTAAAAAGAGAATACAGGCTTGCCCATCTTCCCCTTTTATGTCTGTTTCAAAGCCTTCTTTAAGCAAGGATGTCCTTGCGGGCCTTATTGTATTTCTTATTGCGCTGCCCTTGTGTCTGGGCATTGCGCAGGCGTCCGGCGCGCCGCCTTTTGCCGGTATCGTTGCCGGTGTAATCGGTGGGATTGTTATTGGTTTCTTCAGTCACAGCCAGCTGAGCGTCAGCGGTCCGGCTGCCGGACTGATCGCCATTGTGGTCAGCGCCCTGGCGACGCTCGGGTCTTTTGAAATTTTTCTTTGTGCTGTGATATTGGCGGGTGTTTTTCAGCTGCTGCTCGGCTTTGCCAAAGCAGGCGGCCTCGCGCTGTATTTTCCTTCTGCTGTTATCGAAGGCATGCTCGCCGGTATCGGTATCACCATTATCATCAAGGAAATACCCAATGCCATTGGGTATTCCACCACCAAGATGAGCGAAGGCGAAACCGGCTTTCAGTGGGACAATCTGGCCGGTCAGATTCAGAAGATCGAGCCGGCGGCAGTGCTGATTTCGCTCCTGGGCCTGACGCTGTTGCTTTTGTGGCTCACCAGGCCACTCCGGAAATTCAAAATGGTTCCTACCGGGCTGCTTGTGGTCTTGATTGGGGTGGGCATCAACGAAGCCCTGAAAGCAGTCGATTCGTCGCTCGCATTGGCTGCCACCCATCTGGTGCGCCTGCCGGTGCCGGAGCAGTTCAGCGATTTCTTTGCACAGTTCAGCAGTCCCGATTTTTCCGGTTTTGCCCGTTGGGAAGTCTGGACGACCGGCTTGATTATCGCCGCCGTGGCTTCTATCGAAACCCTGCTTTGCATTGAGGCCACTGATAAGCTTGACCCAATGAAGCGCAACACTTCCGGAAACGCCGAACTGCGCGCGCAAGGCATCGGCAATATCATCTCCGGACTGCTGGGCGGCCTGCCCATCACCTCGGTCATCGTGCGCTCCTCGGCCAATATCAACGCCGGGGCTACCTCCAAGCGATCCACCATTTTTCACGGCGTGCTTCTGTTGTTGTGTGTAGCGGCGCTTCCGGCCGTGCTCAATCACATTCCCAAAGCCAGCCTTTCGGCCATCCTCATTTTTACCGGTTTCCGGCTCTGCCGTCCGGCGATTGCCCGTCACCTCTACCACGAAGGCGGCTGGCCGCAGCTGATTCCATACCTGGCGACCACCGTAGGTGTGGTCGTGACTGACCTGCTGACCGGCGTGGGGATCGGCCTGGCGGTGGCGATCTTTTACACGCTGCGCCAAAACCTGCGCATTCCTTACTACTACCAGCGCAGCAGTTACTCCAACGGACAGGTGATCCGGCTTTCGCTGGCCCAGGAAGTTTCTTTTCTCAACAAAGCCTCCATCCGCGAAACGCTTTACGCCATTCCGGAAAATAGTGCTGTGATTCTCGATGCAACTCACACAGAGTATATCGACTTCGATGTGCTGGAAATCATCCGGGAGTATGCGGTAATGGCGGAAAAGAAAGGCGTGAAACTGTCGCTGATCGGGTTTCGGGATGTTTATAAGGTTCCCGGCATTGAGCCGCATGCGACTTCCTTCGAAGACCTGTTGAGCGAAAGACCGGAAAAACCGGTGCAGACCTCTGGGCGCGGTGTGACGCTGCTGGAAGAACTGGCCGAAACCGATGAAAGGCCTGCCTGACCCCCTTCCCGAAAAACGTCCATTTAAATAAAATCTTCAACTCCAAAAACACTTCTTTCTATGCCTTTTACCGACCGCCATCCCCGCCCCCACGACCTGACGCCTGCTGTTGCCCTGCAAATGCTGCGCGACGGCAACTACCGATTCGTCAACAATGAGCGCCTTGAGCACAATCTGCGTGAACAAGCCGACCAAACCCGCGACCAGCAATTGCCTTTTGCCGCCATTCTGTCCTGCATGGATTCCCGCACGGCTGCCGAACTGATTTTTGATCAGGGCCTGGGCGATATTTTTTCCATTCGCCTCGCCGGAAATGTAATAATGCCTTCTATCCTCGGTTCGCTGGAATATGCCGTAGCCGCTGCTGGTTCCAAACTCATTCTGGTCATGGGACACACCAATTGCGGGGCTGTTGCCGGAGCCGTTAAAGGTGTGGAACTGGGACATCTGACCGATGTTTTAGTGCGCATCCAGCCGGCGATTGATTATGAAAAAGCCCACGAAAACGAAGCGGAAACCGGCGATTTCAACCGCAATGTCTCCAAGCGCAACGCCATTCTGAACGCCCAGCGCGTGTATGACGAAAGCGAGATCATTCGCGAGCTGGTGGACAAAGGCGAAGTAGCCGTCGTGCCAGCCCTGTATGACCTCTACAGCGGCGTCGTCCATTTCTGTCCGCCGATTGAAAAAAGAACACCGCCGGTTTTGAAAAAAGCGCTGAAGGCTGCCGTTCCGCAGGCAGACGCCGCATAAGGTCGTTTTTTTCCGGAAAGGAAAGGCTGTTTTCCGGAAATTTCATCCTTCCTCCGGTCCGAAAGGAGTGCCCCTGAAAAGGCGCTCCTTTTTCTTTTTGGAGGAAGAAAAGAACCGTTTATTCGCTCAAATCCTTTTCTGCAAAAGGAACAAAGCACCGGGTATCGGGCAATTGTGAAGCACATTGGAATTTCCGGAATTCAGGGGCGGGAAATTTGGTTTTTGTACCCCGCTTTCTGAAACTTTACCCCAACGATGACGCCCGCTGTTATTTCTCTTTCCGGTATCCAAAAAGCCTATTTCATGGGTAATCAGGCCCTGCAGGTGCTCAAAGGCATCGACCTGAGCATCGACCGGGGCGAATATGTGGCGCTGATGGGGCCTTCCGGTTCCGGAAAAAGCACGCTGATGAACATCATCGGTTGCCTCGACACAGCGGATGCCGGAACTTATGTGCTCAACGGGCAGCCGGTAAAAACCCTCGACGACGACGAGCTGGCGACTATTCGCAACCGCGAAATCGGCTTTGTATTCCAGCAGTTCAACCTGCTGCCCCGCCTTTCTGCCTGGGAAAACGTGGCTGTTCCCTTGCTCTACGCCGGCGTAGGCGCTAAAGAGCGCGAAGCGCGGGCGCGCGAAGGCTTGGCCAAAGTAGGCCTCGCCGAGCGGGCGCACCACCGGCCCAACGAGCTTTCCGGCGGACAAAGTCAGCGCGTGGCCATTGCCCGTGCCCTCATCAACAATCCGGCGCTCATCCTGGCCGACGAACCCACCGGCAATCTGGATACCAAAACCAGTATCGAGATCATGGATCTTTTTGAAGCCATCCACCATTCCGGAAATACCGTGGTGCTGGTGACCCACGAAGAAGACATCGCCGCGCGTACGCGCCGCATTGTCCGCATCCGCGACGGCGTGGTGGAAAGCGACCATCGCAACGGCTAGCCGGTTTCCGGAAAAACACCCTTATTTCTTTACCACACCGAGGTGGCGCAGGATCCACTGGACCGGCTTTTCGAGCAGGCCAACGGCAACGGCAATCAGCCCAAACATTTCGGCATCAGATGCCGTGCGGCCCAGGAGGCGGGCCAGACCGTATACCGCTGCGCCAACAAGCAGTGCCGCCAGCAGGGTAATAAGCGCTTTTTTGAGGGACTGCGGTTTCATGGTGGGAAAGTGTTTTAGAAGGATATAGCGCTTCCAAAATTAGGTTTTATATGCGGATCGCCCCCTCCTGCATAAGGCGGTGAGGGCCGGGGTAGAATCGGATACTTGAAACAGTATAAAGACCTCACTGGTAATATAGCCTGTTTGTTGCCCTGTCGTACACCCGTACGTTCCGCTGGAACGTTTAGTGGGTAGAAAACAGGGGTAGCTACAAGGTTCGCGTTCCGGAGGAACGCCTGGTGGGTAAATGATAGTTTCTGTCTTCTAAAGTAGGAAAGGCAGTGGTAGAACCAGATACTTGAAACGGCATTATACTTCCGGAAAAAAGCTTTTTTAATCGGAATGTAGCCCGGAACACGACTTACCGGAGCTAAAAAAAGTCCTTTCTGCCGGGGCAGAAAGGACTTGAGAAAAGGGTATTAAAAACCGGTGCTGGCCGGGGCTTAGGCTTCTTCGTCGGTTTTCTTTTTCCGGCTTGTTTTTTTCGGGGCTTCTTCGCCTTCAGCAGCCGGCTCTGCGGTTTTCTTTGCGCGTGTTTTCTTCGGTGCTGCTTCGCTGTCGGTATCCGTTTCCGTTGCTTTTTTGGTGGCTGCTTTTTTAGCCGGGGCCTTCTTCACGTCGGGATTTCCACCCTCAACAGATTGCGAAGCAGCTTCGTCATCTACGTGGTGGTCTTTGTTATGCTCTTTGATCTGCACCTGTCCTTCCAGCGGCATCGGTGCTTCTGTTTCCATAGGATCTCCTGCATTTTCCGCCTGCTGATAACGACTGAAGTCGAGCAGATCGGCGGTTTTGAGCAGGCCATACCACTTCACCAGCTTTTTGAGGTCGGAAGGATACACGCGGTCGCGGTCATATTCCGGAAAAACGGTGCTGAAATACGCTGCAACCACCTTCGGGTCTTTGGTTTCCGGAAGCGGCGTTTCGGCTTCGGCGTCTTTCATCATTTGCAGCACCTCATGGAGGCGCACATTGTCGCCGTTCGTATAGATTTCAATGCTTTCGATGGGCGTCACCTGATGCTTGCGCGCCGAAACGAAAACAGTTTTGCCGTCGGCCAGCGAGCGCACGATAGCGCCGTCGCCTTTGGAGGTGACCAGTTGGTACAGACCGCCGATTCCGGTAACGGCCACAATTTCACGATAATCCATACAAATAGAAAAAGAGAAGAATTGGGAAAGAGGGCAAAACTAAGGTTTTCTCGTTTGTGTTGAATCCCAGCTGATTTTTGCCTTTGGCTACCGAAACATTTCAGCCGCGATGCCGTCGGCAAAGAGCCGGCCCGCCGGCGTGAGCGCCACCCGGTTCCCTTCCAACACGAGTTGTCCGGCAGCCCGGTGCTTTTCTGCTATGGTCCGGAGGGCCGCGCTTGCCTCGCCTCCCCAGCGCGCGGCTACCGCTTCCAGGTCGATGCCTTCCATGCGGCGCAGGGCCGTCATCACGTATTCGTTGTGCAGATCGCGATCCGTGAGAATCTCCGATTCATGGGGCGGCTGCCCGTCTACCGACATCCCTTGCAGGTACAGACTGTTGCTCGCTACGTTCCAGCGGCGCGTGCGCCGGCCGTCGTAGCTGTGGGCCGAAGGTCCGATGCCCAGATAAGGCGCGCCGCTCCAATAAGAGCTGTTGTGAACCGCGCGGTGGCCGGGACGCGCAAAGTTGGAAATCTCGTAGGCCTCGTAGCCGTTGTGCGCCGTCCACTCCTGCAGGATCAGCGCCTGTCCGGCACTCTGCGCGGCATCTACCGGCCGGGCTTTGCCTTTGCGGATAAAATGATCCAGCGCGGTGCCTTCCTCTACCGTCAGTGCGTAGGCCGAGAGATGCGGCACGCCATATTCCCGGATGCGGTTCAAATTAGCTTTCCAGTCGGCATCGGTAAGGCCGGGTGTGCCATAAATCAGATCTACCGTCAGGTTTTCAAAGCCGCTGTCCTGCGCGCGTTTGATGGCCGCTTCGGCTTCGGCGGCGCTGTGGGCGCGGTTCATAAACCGCAGGTCTTCTTCCCGGAACGACTGCACCCCAATGGAAAAGCGGTTGACCGGCGTGTGCCGCAGGTCTTTTAAAAAAGCTTCGGAGAGATCGTCGGGATTGGCTTCGAGGGTGATTTCCGAAACCGCATCGGCGTTATAAGACGCAAAAACCGCGTCCAGCAGGCGTTTGATCTTTTCGGTGGAAAGGATAGAAGGTGTGCCGCCGCCGAAATAAATCGTTTGAAGCGGCCTTTCCGCGAGTTCCGGCGCACGCAACTCAATTTCTTTTTGCAGGGCTGCCACCATCTCCTGCCTGCGTTGCAGCGAAGTGCGGAAATGGAAATTGCAGTAGGTGCAGGCTTTTTTGCAGAAAGGAATATGAATGTAGATACCGGCCATGGGTTACTCTTGGGAAAGCGTCAAAGTTCCTTCCGGAAGCACAATTTTCCGGAAATAGAAAGCAACACCGGATCTAATCTTAGCGGATATCAAATACCATGACCCGGCCATATTGCCCGGCTTTTTTCTGAATATGCGGTATATAAAGCGGATCGGACAGGTAAGCCGTATCGAGCAGAATCAGATAGGAGGCGCCTCTTTCTTTAAAAGTGTTGATGTTGTAAAAAGGACCGTTGAACTCTTCAGTATAGCCATAGCGGTTGATGGCATTGAGGGAAATATTGGGGCTGCGGTCGGGCGCACACACAACGATTTTGTCCGGCGTTACACCGATCGAGTTCAGATACGCCTCTGCCTCATAGAGTTCCGGAACCGGGTGGATATGACCCGGATCGGCATAGCGGCGTTGCTGCGCTTTCCCGTTGTAGAATACAGAGATGACTACCAACGCACCCAGGCCGGTCGCCAGCAGGCTCCTGCCAATCGGCAATCGCTGCCTGCCGGCCGCGCGCGACAGGTATTCTATCACCGTGGCCGCCCCCAAAACCATGGGCAGGACCAGCGGCAGCTGATAATAATCGTGGTCGGTATAGGCTTTAAACCAAAATACGCTGTAGAGCATCGTCAGCAGCGCAACATAGAAAGTAAGCCACTTAAAACGCGGTTCCAAAGCGCGCCATTTCCACACATAAATCAACAGCAGAAAAGGGAGGGTCGCCAGGACCAGTACATGCTGAAAATCAAGCCGCCATTCGGTCAGGATGCGCTTGAAAGTATAATTGCGCACATCCGGCTCCATGTCCCAGATCGGATAAATAGACATCAGGTTCTGGTGGTTGCCATTGAGATCATTATAAGCATTCACATACCGGATCCACATATAATTGACCAGCAGCACAACAACAGTTGCAGCCACCAGTCCGACCCAGAAGCGCATATTTTCCTGGCCCGTAAGCGGCTTTTTCAAAAACAGTGTGGCCGACATCAATCCAAAAGCGCCCAGGAGTATGCCGCCGTCGGTAGGCTTCAGAAGCAAGGCCAGCGTGAACGCAAGAGTGCCGCCCAGGAGCGAAAGCCAGCGTCTCTTTTCCCGGAAAGCAAACAAAAAATAAAGCCCGATAAAGCTCAGGCTGATAGCCGGAACATTGGGCAGAAAATTAAGGGCATAGTAGTAATAAAAAGGCGAAGCCGCCAGCAAGGCCACCACGCAGAAGGCCGCAAAGCGTTTCCCCCGAAACAGATAGCGGGTGAAAGTGGCCAGCAAGGCCCACAGACCCAGAAAATACAACCCGAAATTGATACTACGGTTGACCCAATAATGCTCGCCCACCCCTTTTTCAATCTGTGCACTGAGGTAATAGATAATGGGAAATTCGCTTGCCACCCGCCCATTTTGTCCTGCCAGATTGAAGGTGCCGGGCGTGAGCAGGCCGGTATTGTTTCGGTAAAATGTTTTGGTGTAGGCCGCGCAATCACTTTGCCGCCACCGGTGCACCGAGTCGGGAAAATGATCGAAGACGCGCAGCGAACCGGCCGTAAACACCAGCGCACTGATCAGGATTAGCAACCATATCACACCCGGAATCCGACGCATATGACCTTGAAGTTATTTTGGGGAAAATCGGGTTAAAGATATTGTCCACAGTCTATTGCTACCCTGAAAAAGCCAAAATGGAAACCGTTTATCCAATAGAAAGATGTAAATTCGCGGCCATGAAAAAATTATTTTTAATATTTTCCGGCAGTGCGCTGTTGTTTGCTGCCTGCCAGAACGCTCCGGATGCCCACCAGGCTGACGCTACTGATGCTCAGAACGTAACCACACCCGCTACCGGAAAAGCATATGCCGCTGATCTGTCCCAAAGCCAGATTACCTGGATTGGCACCAAGCCGGTAGGCAAACACAACGGCACCTTTATGCTGAAAGACGGCAGCCTCACCGCCACCGAAGACAATATCACCGGCGGTCAATTCACGATCGACATGCCCACGATAAAGGCCCTCGATCAGGACGAAGAAGGCAACGCCAAGCTGACCAGCCACCTGTCGAGCGACGACTTTTTTGACGTGCAAAACCACCCGACGGCTGTTTTCCAAATCACAAGCGTAACGCCGGGCTTCGATTTCGCCAATGATCCCGACAGCGCGATGCACAAAGACGCCACCCATACCATTACCGGCAACCTGACCATGAAAGGCATCACCAAAAGCATCAGCTTCCCGGCGCGCGTATCTATTACGCCTGCTGAAGTAACTGCTGATGCCAACTTCAACATCGACCGCACGCAGTGGGGCCTCGTTTATGGCAATGATAAAAGCCTCGGCGACAAGATGATTCACCCGACCGTGAACCTCGGTATTCACCTTGTAGGCAAAGCGGGCTAACTTGTTTCCGGAAATTTCCGGAAAACCGACCTTCCCCAACCGGTCTTCTGCAAGCTTGCAGAAGACCGGTTTTTTGGTGCCGGAAACATCACAAACCTATAAGGTTTCGGAAACCTTATAGGTTTTAGCCGCGAGGGCGTGTCTCAAATGCCAATCCTCATTTCCGTGCCGGAGACGATTTTAACGCTTCTACACCAGTCGTTTCGGTGCCGGACACCCGCCGGGCGTCCGGGGCAACCTTACCTTTGCAGGTTCTGTAATAATTAAAAAACGATCCAGCCGTGGACAAGCCGCAGCGTAAACGAATTCCCCTCGACCCAGACAAAAAAGCCGGCACCAACGGCGGCGACGAACGCGCCTATACCTCCAACTACGGCGATAAAAAACCGGAAGGTCGCTCCCGCAGCAAAGACTTTGACCAAAACCCGGACTCTTTTTTCCCCAAAAAAGACGGCGATAGCCGTTCCGAGCGCCCTTCCAAGCCCTACGGCGCGCGCGATTTCAAAGGCAAAAACGACGGCGACAGAAAGCCCTATTCGGGTCGTGGCGAAGGTGCCTCTGAGCGCGGCGACCGGCCTTTTGGCGAACGCAAATCCTACGGCGACCGCGAAGGCCGCGAGCGGAAATCTTTTGGAGATAAAAAGCCTTATGAAAAGCGGGATGGCCGCGAAGACCGCAAACCGTTCTCCCGCAATGAAGACGGCGAAAAGCGCTCTTTCGGCGACCGCAAGCCGTTTGGCGACCGCAAATCTTTTGGAGATAAGAAACCTTATCAAAAACGCGAGGGCGAGGAGCGGAAATCTTACGGAGACCGGGCTGGCGGCGAACGTAAATCATTTGGCGATCGCAAACCTTACGGCGATAAAAAGTCATTTACACCCCGCGAAGACCGCCCGTATGGCGAGCGGAAGCCTTTTGGTGAGCGCAAATCTTTTGGCGACAAAAAACCATTTACACCCCGCGAAGGCCGTGAAGACCGCCCGTATGGGGAACGGAAATCCTACGGCGACCGCAAGCCTTTTGAAAAGCGCGACAACGACCGCCGGGGCGATCGGGAATTTGGCGACAAGTCTTTCTCCAAACCCCGCCGCCGCTCTTTTGGCGAAGACGAAAAGCCCCAGGCGAAAGCTTCAGAAAGCGCCGAAATGACCCTGAACAAATACCTCGCACACAGCGGGATTTCCGGACGGCGAGAAGCAGGCGAACTGGTGAAAGCCGGAAAAGTAACGGTGAACAAAGAGGTGAACACCAACCCGGCCTACCGCGTGCAGCCCGGCGACGTAGTTACTTATGAAGGCCGCGTGATTAAGCCGGAACCGGCCAAGACCTACGTGTTGCTCAACAAGCCCAAAGGCTTTATCACCACCACCGACGACGAAGCGGACCGCAAAACGGTTATGGATCTGGTGCAGACCGTGGAAGCCGAGCGCCTGTATCCGGTGGGCCGCCTCGACCGCAATACGACGGGCGTGCTTCTGATCACCAACGACGGGGACCTCGCCCAGCGCCTGACGCACCCGAAATACGAGTGTAAAAAGATTTATCAGGTGACGCTTGATAAAGACCTGACGAAGGCCGATTTTGAGCAAATCGTTTCGGGCGTGACGTTGGAAGACGGCGAGATCAAGGCCGACGCGCTGGCGTATCTCGAAACCAAAAGCGAAATTGGCATTGAGATTCACAGCGGCCGCAACCGCATCGTGCGCCGCATCTTCGAACACCTGGGCTACCAAATCGAAAAGCTCGACCGCGTGATGTTTGCCGGATTGACGAAAAAGAACGTTCCGCGTGGCAAATACCGCCTGTTGACCGACAAGGAAGTGATTTTGCTCAAGCACTTTAAGAGCTAGACGAAAGACAAAAGAACATTTTGGGTTGGGGCGAATTGCATTCGCCCTATACATAGAAGGCCAGGGATCCGGACAAAAGAGGTAGCGATCAGATGTTTTTTCTACCCTTAAAAGCAGAAACACGTAGGAACGCGCCAGGAGGCGCGTTCTTTTTTTGGAACAACCCCACACGGCGCGTTCTTTTTTGAAAACAGCCATCTTTGTACCATGATTTTTTCCGCGCCCCAGATTCACGACGGCTACCGGTTTGTACCCGAAGGCAGTTTGCTGGAGACCGACGAAGCCGGGGTTGTAATCGCCATTCACCCGCCCGGTTCCCCAAAAGTTCCGGATCGTGTGTTTGAAAAAGGCATTTTATGTCCGGGCTTTGTGAATGCCCATTGTCATCTGGAACTGTCCCACATGAAAGGGGCCATTCCGGAAGGCACGGGACTGATGGTGTTTCTCCAGCAGGTAATGACCCGCCGCGACGCGACCGAAACCGAGAAAACAGCTGCCCGGCAGGCCGCCTTCCGGAATATGTATGACGCCGGTGTGGCGGCCGTCGGCGATATTGCCAATACCACCGATGCACTGGACT
>JAEVZP010000100.1 GCA_023392185.1 Bacteroidota bacterium | reverse complement strand
GTACAGGTTCAGGTAAGCAAGCAGGGCGGTGGTGCGGGTGCGCAACTGCCGCGAGTAGTCGCGCTCCAGCAGGCGCAGGCAATGCTCCAGCGACCTGGCAGCCGCGCTGAAGCCGGTAGCGTCGGCCGCCCGGTTGAATTTGTACATTCCTGCCACCAGCCACCCCACATAGTAGGTGCTGTCGATGCGCAAAAACTCGCGGCTGCGCGGGCCGGCCTCTTCGGAATAAAGGTTGAGGACGGTGCGCTTGGCGTCTATCTCGCGGCGGGCAGGAGTGTTGGAAGGCGTTTGTGCATAAAGCGGTAAAAACGTACCCAAAAACAACCCAAGGGCCATTGCAAGGCCCAGGGGCAAACTCAGGTGCCATTGTTTCCTTTTATGCATTCAAACGTCGATTCCGGGATTTTCAAGTCGTTTTGTGGAAGGGTGACGATTGGTTATACCAGCTTCAGCCGCGACAGCCTTTCGCCTTCTGCTTTCAGGATGTTTTCCAGGGCAGTCGCTTTTCCGTCCCGGTTGCGGTAGGCAAGCCGGTGATCCAGTACGGGGCGGGCAAGGGTCAAAACATCTTCTTCCGTTACAAAATCGCGGCCTTTTACCAGCGCCCACGCGCGCAGGCAGCGGATGAAAGCGATGCCCGCACGGGTGGAAGCGCCCAGCGTAATATCAGCATGATCGCGCGTGTTGCGAACGATATTGGCGACGGACCGCAGGATTTCTTCATGTACAAAAATGCGTTCGGTTGCCTGTTGCAGGGCCATCACATCGCCAAGCGTCAGCACCGGTTGCAGGTCGGTAAGGTTTTGGCGGATGCCGGCATAGGAGCGGTAGATGTCCAGCTCGGTTTCGGCGTCCACATAACCAAAGTACAGCTTCATAAAAAAGCGGTCGAGCTGTGCAGCAGGCAGCGGATAGGTGCCTTCCATTTCCACCGGGTTTTGGGTGGCCATGGTGAAAAACACGTTTTCGAGCAGATAGGTCTGATCGCCGGTCGTGATTTGACCTTCGGCCATTGCTTCCAGCAAAGCACTTTGCACTTTGGGAGAAGCCCGGTTGATCTCATCGGCCAGCAGGATGTTGCAGAAAATCGGTCCTTTCCGGAACGTGAAATCGCGGGTGCGGTCGTCGAAGATATGCGCGCCGATCAGATCGAGCGGCAAGAGGTCGGGCGTAAACTGGATGCGTTTAAAAACGGCGTGGCCGTCGGTCTTCCCGGCCCCCTCCCCGGCCTTGGCCCCATCCCCGGCCCTTCCCCGAAGGGCAAGGGTGACAATAGACGAGCCTTCATTTCCGGTATTTTCTCCTTCATTTCCGGTATTTCCCCCTCCTTCATTTCCGGTATTTTCCTCTCCTTTATTTATCGACGCTCTCCCTCCTTCGGAGGGGGCCGGGGGGAGGCCAATGCACTGCGCCAGCGTCCGGGCCATTACGGTTTTGCCGGTGCCGGGGTTGTCTTCCAGCAAGATATGACCGCCGGCAAAAAGCGCTGTGAGGATCAGCTCAATCTGCGTGCGCTTGCCGCGCACCACGGTTTCAATCCGGCCGATCAGGCGCTCAATAGTGTCAGCAGGGGTATATTCCATTCCGGAAAATCTTAAAAAAAAGCTTGGATTTATTTACTCACCAGCCGCACCACCGGTACAATCATTTCTTCCAGCGAGATGCCGCCGTGCTGAAACGTGTCGCGGTAATACTGCACATAGTGATTGTAGTTGTTCGGATAGCAGAGGAAAACATCTTCCTTGGCGAAAATGAATGTAGAAGAAACATTCGGGCGGGGCAAGCCGGCCAGTTTGGGGTCGCGGAAAGCGAGCACATCTTTTTCTTCAAAAGCGAGGTTGCGGCCGTGTTTGTAGCGCAGGTTGGTGGTGGTGGTGCGGTCGCCCACACATTTGCTGGGCCGCTGCACCCGCACCGTTCCGTGGTCGGTAGTGATGAAAAGCTGAATGCCTTTATCAGCAATTTTTTTGAGCGCGCGGTACAGAGGCGAGTGTTCAAACCAGCTTACCGTCAGCGAGCGGTAGCTGACCTCGTCGCCGGCCAGTTCTTTAAGCACTTCCATCTCAGTGCGGGCATGCGAGAGCATATCCACAAAGTTGTATACCACCACATTCAGGTCATTTTTGAGGAAGTTGTGGATATTGTCCTCAAAGTCTTTACCGTCGTTGTTGTTGGTGATCTTGGTATAAGTGGCTTTCAGGTTCTGGAGCCGGTGGCGCTTCAGGTTGTCGCGTAAAAAAGTTTCTTCCGACAGGTTTTTACCGCCTTCCTCGTCGTCGTTTTTCCAGTCTTTGGGAAATTTCTGCGCAATATCCATCGGCAGCATACCGGCAAAAAACGCATTGCGGGCATATTGGGTAGCTGTGGGCAGGATGGAGTAAAACGCGTCTTCCTCCACTACGCGGAACAACTCCGTCAGGGCAGGTTCGATAACCTTCCACTGATCGTAGCGCAGGTTGTCGATCAAAACCATGAAAGCAGGCGTGCCGGGATCGAGATGCGGGAAAATCTTCCGGGCCATCACCTTGTGCGAAAGCAGTGGTGCGTCGGGGTCTTTTCCCCCTACCCAGGAAGTGTAATTCCGGGAGATAAATTTAAAAAAAGAAGCGTTGGCTTCGGCTTTCTGGCTTTCCAGAATTTCGAGCATCTCAGGAGAGTCGGAAGCGGTCAGTTCGAGTTCCCAGCGCACCAGTTTTGCATACAGGTCTTTCCATTCCCCGGCATTGGGGTTGGAAGAAAGCTGCATAAACAGATTCCGGAATTCCTGCTGGAAAGCGGTGGTTGTTGCCTCACTTACCAGCCGTTTGCTGTCCATTATTTTTTTCAGACTGAGCAGGACCTGATTGGGATTCACCGGCTTGATAAGGTAGTCGGCAATCTGCGCACCGAGGGCTTCCTCCATGAGGTTTTCGGCTTCGTTTTTGGTGACCATCACCACCGGCAGCAGGGGGCGGATTTCTTTGATGCGCGAAAGGGTTTCCAGGCCGGTGAGGCCGGGCATCGATTCGTCGAGCAGCACCACATCGGGCTGGTTGCCGGCGAGGTATTCCAGCGCGTCGTGGCCGTTGGAAAAAGGCGTTACGGTATAGCCTTTCCCTTTCAGAAAAAGCATTTGGGATTTAAGGGAAGCGATTTCGTCATCTACCCAGATGATGTCGCCCTGATTGGTGTTCATTTATATAAAAAAAGCCTCGAAATTGTGGAGAGAAATGGTGATTTTCGCCGCGTCGTTCCGGAAATAAATCGTTCCGGAAAGATACAAACGCAATGAAGACCTGTATCGTACAACCTGCTGCCGTAAAAGATGTGCCCGCAATCTACAACCTGATCCAAAAGCTGGCCGAATATGAACGGGCGCCCGACGCAGTGACCCTTTCGCTGGAGCAGTTTGCCGAAGATGGCTTTGGCCCGTCGCCGGTTTGGCAGGCGCTTGTGGCGCGGGCCGGAGAAGAAGTGGTTGGCTTTGCCCTGTGGTATATGCGGTATTCTACCTGGAAAGGCCGGCGGCTGTATCTGGAAGACCTGTATGTAGAAGAAGCCTGGCGGCGCGCCGGGGTCGCTACGGCGCTGATGGACGGGCTGGTAGCTGCCGCACAGCAAAACGGCTGCACCGGAATGGTGTGGCAGGTGCTGGAGTGGAATGAGCCGGCCAAAGCTTTTTATCGCCGCTACAGCCCGGAAGTGATTTTTGACGCCGGCTGGGACAATGTCTCCCTTGCGGTTGCGCCAATTGGGTGAGACAGAAGAGTAGAAAAGGTGCCTTTTTTCCGGAAATGAGACCTTGCTTTTTTCAGCGCACGAGGCGCATCGGCCGGGCCACGCGCAGCATTTGCAGCAGGGTAGAAAGCAAAATGAGGCCCACGCCGAAGTAAAAGCCGCCAGTCAGTTCTGCAGCCTCCTGGAAAAAGAAAAATGCCAGCGCCATACCATAGAGCGGCTCCATATTCACCAGCAGGGTAGTGGTGAAGGAAGAAAGATTTTTGAGCGCCCGCAAGGCCAGGTTTTGTGCCCAGACGGTGCAAAACAGACTCAGGCAGGCCAGCCACAGCCAGTCGTTGGGCCGGGCCAGAAAAGCGCCGAGGGATTCGCCGGCTTCGTAGGCAGC
>JAEVZP010000094.1 GCA_023392185.1 Bacteroidota bacterium | reverse complement strand
CCATATGAAAAGGTGCGGGCTCAAAAATAGGCCGGAAAAAAGGGAACCATTAGGGCCAAACCTTGGAAAACGGCCGGTTGACCGGTTAAGAAGCGTTAAAAAATCAAAATCCCGCTGCATCTGCTTTCTGTAAAAAGGAGCTGGTTTGAAGCGCGCCAAAAGCTTTTGTGCCGTCGCATCCAGAGTGGCTGTTTTAAGAGGCACTGCTTTAAGGAAATTTCCGGAAATTAAAGCGCTTTTTGTTAGCTTACAGCTACCGCCGACGCGTCTGAAAGGCAGCTGGCGGGGCCGTTTTTTCTCAAACCGGTGGTGATGAAAAAAAACCTTTGGCGGACAAGGTCTGGTGCTTGTACCGGCGGGTTTCGTATGCTATATTTACATCTTGTCTATTCCCTTTAAAAAAAGTATTTAATGAAACACCTTGTTCACAACCTTATTATCCTGGATGAAAGCGGGTCTATGGAAAGTATCAAACGCCCTACGATTCAAAGCTTTAATGAAATTATTCAGACGGCAAAAGCAATGGAAGCGCAGTTTCCGGAGCAGGAGCACCGCATTTCTTTCCTCACCTTCAACGGTGCGGGCCGCAGCCTCCACTTGTGGAATCAACCGGTGGCCAAAGCTGCCCCCGTTGATGCAGAAAAATACAGCCCCAACGCGAGCACGCCGCTTTATGATGCCATGGGGTTTGCGATCAGCCGCCTGCATGCCGAACTGAGCGCTGTGGCAGCCTGTAATGTGCTGGTTACCATCTTCACCGATGGTGAGGAAAATGCATCTGTAGAATGGAAAGGCAGCGATATCAAAAAACTGGTGGAAAAACTGCAAAAAAACCACTGGACCTTTACTTATATCGGCACCGACCACGATGTGTCTACCGCAGCCGACCGCATTGCCATATCCAACGTACTGGCCTTTGCCAAAAGTGAAGAAGGGCTGATGGATATGCTCGAACAGGAGCGCACCGCCCGAACCAACTACAATCGCAAAATCCGCAACAACGAAGACACAAGCAAAGATTTTTATAAAAAATAAGTACCGCAGATACAAACAATTCTTTGTGGCAGTACGGGTCTTTCCGATTTTTATGGAAAGGCCCGTACTGGTTTATTTCCGGCAGGGCGTCTTAATCTTTTCCTGGTCACCGCCGTCTTTTTCGCTCTGGATGCAGCCGGATTGTGCTTAAAAATCTTCTGATGCGCAGTAGCAGTCAACTGACAGCAGCGGTGGATCTCAGAAGCAATCACCGGCCTTTCGGCGAACTGCTACCGGTTTTTTTAGAAAACTGCTTTGTTGGAAGCCGGCAGCGCTGCTCTGATCCCGCATTTCCGCTTTATCTTGTCGCCCTTTAGCCAAACCGATTCATGTCAACCCCTTCCAACCTGCCGCTGGACGACCCCAAAGAACTGGGCATCACGCTGGACGAGCCTGCCGAATATGGCGTAGAGACGCCAAAGAAAGGCCATCCCAAAGGCTTGTACCTGCTGTTTTTTACCGAACTCTGGGAGCGCTTTTCTTACTACGGGATGCGCGGTATCCTGATTCTGTACCTCACCAAGCAACTTTTTGAAGGCGGTCTGGCCATCGATCCGGCACAGGCTTCGCTGATCTATGGCTATTTTACCGGCTTTGTGTATTTCACGCCCCTGATCGGTGGCTGGCTGGCCGACCGTTTCCTCGGGCAGCGGATGGCCATTACCATCGGCGGTCTTACCATGATGGCCGGGCAGTTTGTGCTCTTCGGACTGGCCAACCAAACGGGGATGTATCTGGGCCTGTTTCTGCTCATCCTGGGCAATGGTTTTTTTAAGCCCAATATCTCTACGCTCGTCGGCCGGCTGTATGCACCCGGCGACCCGCGCCGTGACTCGGCTTTTTCCATTTTCTACATGGGCATCAACATCGGTGCGTTCTTTGCACCGCTGGCCGTAGGGTATTTCTCCGACGATCTGTTTGCCACCAAAAACGCAGCGGGCGAAATCGTGAGCTATGGCTACCGATACGGCTTCCTGCTTTCTGGCCTGGGGATGCTCCTGGGGCAGCTGATCTTCAACCTTTTCGGCGCAAAATATCTCGGCAATGTCGGTAAACACCCGGCCGGCAAAGCGCCTGCCGACGCCGCCAATACGGAAGACCTTTCCCGCCCGGTGACCAAAGAAGACAAGCAGCGCATGACGGTGATTTTTATTCTCACCGCTTTTGTGATTTTCTTCTGGGCCGGCTTCGAGCAGGCAGGTTCTTCGCTCAGCCTCTACACCGATAAGTTTATCGACCGGAAAGTAGGCGACTTCCTGATCCCGACCTCCTGGTTCCAATCGGTGAACCCGCTCTTTATTGTGGCACTGGCGCCGCTGTTCTCTATTTTCTGGACGAGCAAGATGGGCCGTCGCCTTTCCACACCGGTAAAGATGGGTCTTGGGATGATTCTGCTGGGCATCGGCTTTTTCTTTATGCTCGGTGCGGTGGCGCAGCGGGGGGGCGATGTGCAGGACGAAACCGTGAAGGCAAGCCTCATCTGGCTTATTATGACCTACCTGCTGCATACGATTGGCGAGTTGTGTCTTTCGCCTGTGGGCCTGTCGGTGGTGACCAAACTGGCGCACCCCAAGTTTGCTTCCCTGATGATGGGCGTGTGGATGCTGGCGACTTTTATTGCCAATATTCTCGGCGGCTACATCGCGGCTTATATTGAGAAAATGGGCGCCGGAAGTGTATTCAGCACCATTGCCGGATTTGTGATTGCACTGGGCCTGCTGATGGTGTTGCTGAGCAAGCCGATCAAGAAAATGATGCACGGCGTGAACTAATCCGCGTTTTCCGGAAATTTTCAAAGCTGTAAGGTCTTAGAGATCTTATAGGTTTCTTATAAAGCATCATAAAAAGCCCTCCGGCAGGAATGTCGGAGGGCTTTTTGTTGGCGCTACAGGGGTCGCAAGTTCTTCAAGTGGTTTTCTTGGCTTCCCCGGTGAGCGTATAAGAGATTTCGCCGACTTGCAATTGAAGGACGTTGCCACTTTGCTTTTTGAGCACGGCCGGCTGGTTGTTGGATAAGAGGAGTGTAATGGTTCCGCCCTCTGTATTCTGTGATGCTATGGTTGTCTGCTCAATGACAGTTCCATCAGCAGCGTAAAATATTACACTTCTGCTGTCAATGCGGATGGAAGCTGGTATTGCGCCCTTGCCTATGGCAATAGCCAAGGCAGTTTTTAAGGATGTGCCACCTGGAGGAAGCGATGCGTTTGCAACGCGGTAAGCTCCTGCAACCGCCTCCACTGGCACCTGACTTTTATCGCATGACACCGTAGAGAGTGAAGCAGCCAATGTTACAGAAACAAATATTGCTTTCATGGTTTCGCTGTTTTAGAAGTGAAGGATTAGTGAGATGGGTTTAACGCAAGCTCCAGCAACTGCGGAAGCGTCCCATCAATCCCTTGGGTTTCGGTAGGCACTTTTTCGCCGCTAGACTGGTCTACTAAAGTCATGGAATAAGCGTTTGTAGGCTCTGCTTCTTCGGGCCATGGGTTGCCGTTTGTTGGGTCAACCATCAAGCCACTAAAGGTGAATGTTCCACATGGGCCAGACATGGTCACGTTGTAGTGATTGATAGAGGGACAGCAACCAACATCAACCCATCCATTAACACTGAATTTACAGCCGTTGGTAGCAGTGACCGTTTCATTGTTAAGTTTTACCCTGTAAGCGAAAGCGGGAAGAGCAGCTAGACCGAAGAAGGCCAGTAGTACGATTTGCTTTTTCATCGTGAATAATTGTGAAAGTTAAATGCCTACTCTGTGCGGTTTTCGGCATCTCCGGTTTCAGCGTAATTTATCCAGCCGGTATAAAAGGCGCATTCGCACACCAAAAATAGTTTTTCTATTTCTCCTCACATCGATAAAAAAAATTTTTTGTTTTTTTATTTCTTCTCAAATTTGCACACTCAATTAACTCTTGAATGCTTTTTGAGTATTGATTTGTCTGCGTTGGCAGGAAAGGACTTCTGGCAGAAAACATAGGGATTGGAAGAATGGCCGCATTGCTGTGAGCGATGAAGAAGTGGACGAACTCTTCCGCAGCGTCGTGCCCCAGGTGCCGATTTGTATTTTTCCGTAGCGACAAATGCAATGCAGTTCGCGTTGCATTCCTACATTTATCTTTTCCCACTTCCCTAAACCCGTGCTTAAAAGCGCGTCTTTATCTCCAATTAAAGCAGTATGTCCAACCCCGCCGACGTTCAATACACCGATCCTGCCGCCCTTGCCGAGCACGAAGCGCAGCTCACACAAATCCAGTCTTTTTCCGGAAAATATCCCAAGCAACTTTGGGCTTTGTTTTTCTCGGAGATGTGGGAGCGCTTTTGTTTTTACGGGATGCGCGGGATGCTCACCTTTTTTATGGTGTATCAGCTGGGCATGGTCAAAGGCACGGCCAACCTGCAATACGGTGCCACGCAAGCCTGGGTGTATGCCTTTACGTTTATCGGTGGCATGTTTGCCGATAAGATTCTCGGCTTTCAGAAGTCGCTCTTCTGGGGTGGCTTGCTGATGATTGCCGGCAGCCTGATCCTGGCTTTCGACCCGCACCGGTTTTTCTTCACCGGTATTGCCTTTCTCATTATCGGCACCGGGTTTTTCAAGCCCAACATCTCCTCCATGGTCGGGCAGCTCTATGGTGCCAACGACCCGCGCCGTGATGCCGGCTTTTCCTTGTTCTATTCCGGCATCAACATCGGCGCTTTTCTGGGTGGCATCCTGATGATTGGCGTGGGCAAAGGCGAAATTCTGGGCGGAACGATTCCGGAAGCCAGCCGGTGGAATGTTGCGTTCGGCCTGGTAGCCATAGTGATGACAATCAGCCTGATAACCTTCGTTCTTTCCCGGAAAAACCTGGGCCCGATTGGTCGTCCGCCTATCGACTATGCCCGTTTCCGGAACAAGCGCTGGTTTGAGTGGGCGGTATATGGCGGCTCGCTCTTAGTTGTGCCGGTGATTATCACCATGGTTTCCAACACGCACTACACCGATATTTTCATGAAAATCATCGGTCCGTTCAGCATCGCCTACCTCATTTACGAGATGACGAAGCTGAGCAAAGCGGAGAACGGAAAGCTGGTGGCCGCCCTGGTGTTTATCATTTTCTCTATCGTGTTCTGGGCCATTTTTGAGCAGGCGGGCGGTTCGCTCAGCCTTTATGCCGCGGAGCACCTGAACAAAGATTTGCTGGGCATGCCCATCGATCCAAACATGGTGAACAACTCGGCCAATTCACTGTTTGTTATCATCTTCGCGCCGCTCGTGGGCCTTTTATGGCTGGGCCTCAACAAGCGCAAACTGGAGCCCAACAGCATTATCAAATTCGGCATTGCCTTCCTCTTGCTGGGCGGAGGGTATTACCTGTTCTTTTCCGGAAAATTCACGGCGGTCAACGGCATTGCCTCCCTCAATGTCTTTACGTTTGCCTATTTCGTACTCACCTTCGGCGAGCTGGCCCTTTCGCCCATTGGCCTTTCCTTGATGACCAAGCTGGCACCGCATAAGTTGCAGGGCTTTATGATGGGCATGTGGTTTCTGGCCTCGGCCTATGGGCAGTATGTGGCCGGGCTGTTCGGAGAATCCATCTCGCCTTCCGAAACGGCCACCGCTGCCGAGAAGCTGAATATATACTCCGAAGGCTACAAGCAGTTTGCCATCTATGCCGTGATTGCCGGTGTGCTCATCATTGCCATTTCGCCCTTGGTGAAGCGCCTGATGGGAAATGTGAAGTAAACAGTTGGCTTTTGGAGCGCAAATGGGTCATGCTCCGGCCAAAAAACGCGTCTTTCTTTAGGGAAGATGCGTTTTTTTGTTGGAAGAAGACCGGCGTTTTTTCCGGAATAGCGGGCTTTGAGGTGCCCTTGTGCCGGTGTGTGGCCTGCCGCATGGAAGGGGTAGAGCGTCGTGAGGGTAGATATGTAAATACGCATTCTATCGTATTGCGGACACCCGATACGCAAAGGATTTTTGCAGTTAGGATACAGGGAACTTTTATAATAATAACGCGAATCTCACTTTAAGATGATAATGGCCACAGAGACCACAGAGTTGTTCACAGAGGTCCACGGAGACGTACACCAAGTCTTTGTGGACCTCTGTGCCTTCTTTGTACCCTCTGTGGACTCTATCCAACTCTAACCAATTAAAAACGAACGCTCACAAAGCAAGATTCACGTTAATAATAAAAGATCCTCCTGCTATCTCCAGACCCAAATTCTTCATCATGAAAAAACTCGTACTCCTGTCCTGCCTGGTCGGTTCCGCAACCGCCTATGGCCAGTCTTATTTTCCGCAAATGGGCGTTCCGCTCAAAAACCTACGGCCCGGTGCGCCCCGTGCGATTGTAGGCGCGGTAGAACTGTCTCCTTATCCGGTTGATAATAAGCTGGTGTTTGTATCTGCGGAAGTCAACCCCGCCACCTTGTATTTTTGGAAAACAGACGGCAGCGACACCGGCTCTTATAAAGTAAGTCCTGGTAAAGACTATCGGACCGGCGCAGTGGAGGGAGGTAAGTTTTATTCCATAAATGGCAACAGCTTTCACAGCGCCTACCTGCATGCCAACTACAGCAACGGTGAGCCGCGTGCGATCGTCCGCACCAGAATTGACGGCACACCGGCCGATAGCCTTACCGACAGCTATCTCAATCTGGGCGATTTTACAGCCGTCGTCGGGAACACTACCTACTTTATCCGGGGTTTCGATCTGGCGGGCCTGACCAACTGGCTGTATAAAACAGATGGAACGGTTGCAGGTACCCAAAAAGTGGCACTGCCCAACCCAAACGTCAATCTGAGGAGGGCCAGGATGTATGAACTCAACGGAAAACTGCTTTTCGAGGATGCCAGCGCTAGTGGATTTTTTAGCCTGGATCTGGGCACCGGCGCCCTGACAAGATACCCTCATGATGGGTACCTGCTGGGAAAAACCAGCAACAAGATCTTTTTCTATGCCAGCGTCGGCAATGGCTGGACCCTCATGGCGACCAATGGAAATACCAATCAGGTGGATACGTTGAAGTCTTTCGGTGGCTGGCAGCGGCCCGAATCCCGGTTGGCCGGAGCCGCTAATGATAAGCTGATCTTCAGCGTCAAATCTGCTTCCAATATCCCGGATCCGGATGAGCTGTGGTCGAGTGACGGCACGGTGGCGGGCACCCAAAAAATCTATGCGGCTACCGGATGGAGGCCGGTGAGCACTTATGCGGCCGAACGCTATTTCAGTTTGGATATGGGCGGTTTTGCCATTTTTATCGGAAACGACACAGCCGGAAAGGAGCTGTGGCGTACCGATGGAACCACGGCTGGAACCTTTCGGATTTCCAATGTGAATACCCCGAAAATTTCCGGAGGCGATGTCGATGCAGCAGATCTTTCCCCTAAAAACATCATTGACGGTTACTTCTATTTTTCTGGTATAATGCCCGGATCTGCCGGCCGGCCGCTTCTGGTGACGGATGGGACGGTTGCCGGTACACAAGTGGCTATGCGGGTAGATACGGCTGTGGGCTACAGCGCAAATTCCGGGTTCAGCATCGCCAAGTACAACAATCGCATTTATGTCATTCTGAACCAGCGCTCCTTTGCAAACGGTGATGTCTATAGTTTCCCGGCGCCGCCGGCGCTTCCCACGGCTGTAGCT
>JAEVZP010000046.1 GCA_023392185.1 Bacteroidota bacterium | reverse complement strand
CGCCGGAAGCGTTACCCGTAGTTTTGCAGCCTCCCACACCCCTTTTTGTTTGCTGCGATGAAAAAGTTTTTTGTCGGGATGCTGCTGCTCCTGACCTTGTCTTTCCGTATCCATGCCCAGCCCGTTGCGCCGGAATCCTGGCCGATGCCCAAGCGCGAGTTCCGGGCGGCCTGGGTAGCCACTGTTTCCAATATCGACTGGCCTTCCAAACCGGGTCTTTCCACCGAAGCCCAAAAAGCCGAGGCGATCCGGCAACTGGATTTTCTGCACGGCATTGGCTGCAATGTAGTGATCCTGCAGGTGCGCCCGGTAGCCGATGCGTTTTACCCCAGTTCGCTGGAGCCGTGGAGCCGCTTCCTGACCGGCAAAACCGGCCGCGCGCCGGAGCCTTATTATGATCCGCTTCAGTTTTGGGTGGAAGAAGCTCACAAGCGCCACATGGAACTGCATGCCTGGTTTAACCCGTTTCGCGCGCTGACCGACAGTAAAAAGAACCTCAACCCCGAAGGCCATATCACCCGTACGCGTCCCGACTGGGTGATTCACTACGGCGGCAAATCTTATCTGGATCCCGGAAATCCGGCTGCCCGGGAATACAGCCTGCGGGTGATTGCCGACTGCGCGCGCCGTTACGACATTGATGCGGTGCACATCGACGATTATTTTTATCCCTATAAAGTTGCCGGACAGGAATTTGGCGATGGTGCTTCCTTTGGCCGTTATAATCCCAACGGGTTGAGCCGCGCCGACTGGCGGCGCGAAAATGTGAACGCGTTTGTGAAAGCGATGTATGACTCGGTTCGTGCCGTAAAGTCCTGGGTGAAGATCGGCATTTCGCCTTTTGGCATCTGGCGCAGCCGGGCCAAAGACCCGGTGCGCGGCTCCGATACCCGGCCGACAACCACGACCAACTACGACGACCTGTATGCCGACGTGTTGCTGTGGCAGGAAAAAGGCTGGGCCGATTATATTTTGCCGCAGCTCTACTGGGAGCACGGCCACCGCTCGGCGCCTTTTGAGGTGCTGATGCCGTGGTGGAACCAATGGAAATACAACCGCCACGTGTATTACGGGCTGGGCGTGTATCGCATGGCCGAGCCCAACTGCCCGGCCTGCTGGAAAACGCCGGGCGAAGTGCTTTCCCAGATCCGGGCCATCCGTGCGCTGAACGTGCCGACCGGCTATGCCTTTTACAGCGCCGTTTCATTCCGGAAAATCTCTTCTATGCTGGCCGATTCGCTGCGTCAGTTCTACAATCCGTCGATTGCGCTGCCGCCGGCCATGCCGTGGATCCAAAAGGAAGCGCCTGCTGCGCCGGTGGCCCTGCAGCTCAGTCCTACCGAGGGTGGCACGCAATTGCAGTGGAAGCCGTCGCCTTCGGCGGGCCGGGAGCCGGTGCGCTATGCCGTGTACCGGTTTGCCGAAAACGAGCCCATCAATTTAGAACGCGCCGAGCGCCTGATTGCCTTAACGCGCGACCTGCACTACACCGATCCTTTCAACACGCGTGGCACCAAGGTGGTTTATGTGGTAACGGCGCTGGACCGGCTTTGGAACGAGAGTCCGGCGGCCACGCTGGCAAAAAGGCTTTGACGGCCCGCGATAAATTGTATCTTTAGCCCTCCGCATTGATCGTATGAAAGCATTGTACTGTTCCGCCCTGGCTGCAGGGCTGCTGCTGGCCATCGGCTGCAAGAAAGACCATAAGGTGACAGAAGTGGCCGGCAAAGGCGGACCCGCTGCCCTGCGCATCTCGCTGAATCACAACGGCGTTCCGCTGGAAAATGGCCGGGTACGCATCCGCTACGGGGCAACCGCAGCACCTGCCAACCCGCTTGCCTGGGATGACAGCGCCGACGTCGTTTCGCTGCCTTCTACCGCCGGGCAGGCCCTGTTCCCAAGCCTCTACAAAGGGCGCTATTATATCGAAGGCACCGGCTATCTGCCGACCTCTACTTTCAGAGAGCCCAAAGTGGTTACCGGGGGAATTGCCTATACACTCACCGAAAACCAGGTAATCAACCTCTCGCTGCCGCTGAATACAGTGGTGACAGAATAATATTTTCTTTAAAGGAAACTTCAAAAAGCCTTCCTGCAACCGGCCAAAGGTGGTTGCAGGAAGGCTTTTTCTTTTGTCCGGCGGGCGGCTCCAACTCCCCTTTCTGTGCCTTATCTTTGGGAGAAAAGGACCCGACTATGTTTGATGACGATGATGAGTACCTCGAAGATGACCAGGCTTACATGGAAATGCTTTTGCAGCGGTTTGATAATATCAAAAACGGCGTGGCTGGCGGCCTGCTGGATGAAGATGAGTTTGAGAAAGTGGCTGAATATTTCTTTCAGACCAACAACGAAGAACAGGCCTTGCTGGCCTGCGATATTGCCCGTACCTACTATCCTTTTTCTGCTTCGGTTCTGCTCCTGAAGGCCGAAATCCTGACCAACGGGCAGAAATACGGCCAGGCCCTCAAGGTGCTCGATGAGCTGGATACCCACGATGCTCATAACCTCGAAAGCGTGTTGCTGCGCGCCGATATTCTGGTAAGTCAGTTTCGGCACGATGCCGCCGCCGCGCTGCTCGAAAGCGAGGCACCGCACTTCAAAGGCCGGGAGTGGATTGAGCTGTCGCTGGAGCTGGCTGATGTGTATGACGAGGGCGAAGATTTTGAAAAAGTGTTCGATACGCTCAAAAAAGTGCTTTCCGTGGCCCCGCGTCAGGAAGAAGCGCTGCAAAAGATTTGCTTCTGGGCCGAATTTACCGGGCGGCTGGAGGAAAGCGTAGAGATCCATACCGAGCTGACCGACAAAGACCCATACAACGCGTTGGCCTGGTTTAACCTTGGCGCTGCCTATCAGGGCCTGAAGCTGTGGGAGAAAGCTATTGATGCTTATGAGTTCTGTGTGGCGATCGATGAAAACTTCGAGTTTGCCTACCGCAATATGGCCGATGCGTATATGCGCCTGAAGTGGTATGAGCGGGCCATTGAAGTGCTGGAAAAACACCTGGAGATTGCCAAGCCGGAAGACGTGATCTACGAGGCCATGGGGTATTGCTGGGAAAAGCAGAAAAACTTCAGCAAAGCCCGTTACTACTACCGGCAGGCTTCGCACCTGTCGCCGCAGGATGACGGCATTTTCTTTAAAATCGGGGAAACCTATGCCCGGGAGCAGGACTGGGAAAAAGCGGCCCGTGCCTTTGGCATTGCCCTCAACCTCGATAAGGAAAACGCATCCTACTGCATGGCGCTCGGCAACTGCCTCATGGCGATGGAGGCTACCAGCGAGGCGCTGGTGTGTTATCTGAACGCCGTGCGGCTGAAACCGGCCAACAAAACGACCTGGACGACGCTGATCCGGGGCCTGTACCTCGGCGGCTATTATGAAGAAGCGCTCACTCAGCTGGAGTTTGCACGGGAGCACCTGGGCGACAAGCCCGACCTGCGCTATTATGATGCGGCCTTATTGCTGGAAATGGGAAAATCGAAGGAAGCGCTCCTGCAACTGGAAACGGCCCTGCGCGGTGCGCCCAAGCGCCTGAAAACCTTCACCGATCTGAACCCGGATTATCTGCGTCGCAGCGCTGTCACCGAGCTGGTGGCGCGCTACAAGCGAGGTTAACCGGTAAAGACAAAAGACAAAAGAGGAAAGACAAAAGAGGAAAGACGAAATAAGGAGTCTCTTTCAAAGCGATTAGAGCATGCGGTGTTCACAGAGGCCCCCGGAGCCTGCTTCAAGGCTTTGTGGGTCTCTGTGTCTTCTTTGTGACCTCTGTGGGCTGGATCTGCCCATAATCCACTGAAAAGCAAAGCCTGTAAAGCGGATTTACATTCCCGTACTGTTTGCAACGCCGCTTTTTATAAAGGCCCTTTTGGGGCAACAAACCATCTGTTTTCCGGAAAAAAAGAACGCTGTTTCCGGAAAAATCAGGGTTGTGGGAGCAGCCTTAATGGATGACCCGGTCGGCGCAGGAGCTGGAGGCGAAAGCATCCGGCTTGGCGCGGAAGGTGAATCCCATGCCGAGGATATAGCCCATAGCCTCGCTAAACGCTTCGTGAGAGCGATATTGCGGATT
This sequence comes from Bacteroidota bacterium, assembly GCA_023392185.1. Classification (GTDB taxonomy): domain Bacteria; phylum Bacteroidota; class Bacteroidia; order Chitinophagales; family Chitinophagaceae; genus UBA1952. Next base: position 5,078 of record JAEVZP010000046.1, on the reverse strand, counting down.
GGCGTTGATATCGGCGTGGACTTCCATCTCGATGCCTTCCTGCGAAAACAGGTCGCAGAGCTTGTAGGCAATATCGATGCTGCGGGCTACTTCGGTAATCATGCGCTCGCGCAGGGAAAGCGGCTGGCTGCTGCGTTCGGTGCTCAGATACATAAAGCCGCCCTGGCCTTGCCGGAGAAAAACAATGACCGTGGCAAATTCGGTTTCAGTACCCCGCACGATCGAGTCGGTGCCGATGCAAACTTTTAAATTATAACCGGCTTCCTTTTCCTTTTTGATGGTTTCGGAAACCGCCTCCTGTATGGGCACCCGTATCGGCTCGCCCCGGTATTTTCGCCACTGCATACGCGCTGAAAAGATTTTTTTAAAATAATCCAGACTTCCAAACCAAACCGCCCCGGCAGACTCTCTAAATGTACGGATTGGGAATACAAATAGCAACTGTAGGAGGAAAGAAGTCAGGAGTCAGACACCAGTTAGCAGGACAAAAAGGATTTATCCCGCAGGGGCTTTCCCGATACCTATCAGGAGGGATGCCGTTGTACGGCGGCGCATGGCCAGGCAGCGGGCGTGGGAGAAGATTGCATTTTTCTATGCGCAGCAGCAGTTCCGGCGCGTGAAAAAGCGGTGAAGCACTGCTAACACGGCGTTTCAACACTATTTTGAGAGACGCCGCCTTATTCACTGCCCCATTTAAAGCCACCGGCATCGAGGCCGCAGAGTTGCAGGGCGCGGTGCACCACCGTCAGGGCGAGGGCTTCCATATTTTGGGGCCGGGAATAAAACGAAGGCGAAGCCGGACAAATAATGCCGCCCGCTTCGGTGATGGCCGTCATGGCGCGCAGGTGCAGCAGATTATAGGGCGTTTCACGCACGATGAGCACCAGCTTTTTGCGTTCTTTCAGCATCACGTCGGCGCCGCGGATGATGAGGTCGCCGCTGACCCCGGCGGCAATACGACCGAGCGTGCCGGTGCTGCACGGGCAAATGATCAGCGCATCGTAGCCCGCCGAGCCGGAGGCGAAGGGCGCGTTGAAATCTTTGCGGTCAAATTTCCGGAAAGGCGGGCCGTCTTGCGGCTCCATGCCGGGTAATTCTTCCGCCCACACCTGCCGGGCCGTATCACTCCACACAACCGACACTTCGGAAAGCTGCCCCCCTTCCTGCAGGCGGCGCAAGGATTGCAGCAGGAGATGCGCATAAATAGAACCACTGGCGCCGGTGATGGCAAGAGCAAGTTTCATGGGTGGGAAGTTAAAGGAAGGTTTTGGGGAATGGGAGCGTGTTATGGAAGCAAAAAGATTCCTAAAGAAAGGAGAAACAGCAACTTCAGATGAAAGTTGGTCTCTCCGCGTGCTGTCTCCTTAGGGCCTGGAAACCTGCTACCTGTAGAGAGGAGGCCTATACGTTCACCGGCGATAAAGACTTTCCCGGAATCTGAAACCACTCTCTGTAGAAAGGAGGCATGCCTCGTCTCTGCCTTATCGCTGCCTTGCCGCTATCTAAAACCACCCGGGTTTCTATCTGAAAAACCCGGAGGCTGTCATTTTGCCTTTTCGCCTTAGCTTAGCTGTTGCCCATGAATCCTAAAGACCTGATTGCCAAGCTCAAATCCTTGGAAGGCCTTTCCCACGACGAGAAAAGCGCCCTGATAGACCTGCTGAATACAAAGAAAAAATACGGCATCGTGTGGGAAGAAAAGCCCGAAGCGGTGGAAGCGCAGCTGCGCACCGAGTTGCCCGTGCTGGTGGAAGTGCCGGAACGGCGGATAAGCCGCCCCCCGGCCCCCTCCGAGGGAGGGGGAGGCGAGACAAAAGAAGCAACCGGCAAGATGCCAGGTGATACCCGGGAAAGCACAGCGTCTTTTGTCATCCCCGAAGGGGAACTTTACAGCGCACAAGAAGCTGCGCAAGGAGGGGAAACCGCCCAGACCCCGTTCCGGGATGAAAAAGGCCCGGAAGGCGACAAAAAAGAAGGGGATGACAAAGGCCCGGAAAATGCAGATGCAGCAGCTGTCACCCTTCCCCTTCGGGAAAGGACCAGGGATGGGGCCGCGCCCAACCACATCTTGATTGAAGGCGACAACCTGCACGCCCTTACCGCCCTTTCGTTTACCCACGAAGGCCGGGTGGACGTCATTTACATTGACCCGCCCTACAACACCGGCAACAAGGATTTTAAATACAACGACTCGTTTGTGGACCGCGAAGACTCTTACCGCCACTCCAAGTGGATCAGCTTTATGCACAAACGCCTTTTGCTGGCCCGCCGCCTCCTCAAAGACACCGGCGTTATCTTTATCTCCATTGACGACAACGAACAAGCACAACTGAAACTGCTCTGCGATGAGGTGTTTGGGGAAGAGAATTTTATTTCCGATGTTATCTGGCAATCAAGGAAGTCCGTCTCTAATGATACATTCATTTCCTTAAACCACAACTATACATTGATATATGCAAGGGATATGACTTTACAGAGGAAAGAAAATTTCCGCTTACCTATTTCATCTGAGCGCTTTGAAAATTTAGATAATGACCCTCGTGGACCTTGGGTAGCCGACCCTTTTGATGCGCCGAACGTACGACCAAATCTTACATACCCAATTCTAAATCCTAACACTAACCAAGAACATCTACCACCTAGAGGCCGATGTTGGCGAACAACCAAAGAGGAATATGAAAGGCTTTATGATGATAACAGAATAGTTTTTGGTAAAACTGGGAACACAAAACCACAATTGAAACGGTTTCTGGATTTCGCTCAGCAGAGGGGCGCAACACCGATTAGTATATGGAGCGATATTGAGACAACCACCAACGGGACACAACTCCTTGAGTTAATTCTGGGGGAGAAGCTCTTTACCAATCCCAAGCCGTTAGAGTTGGTAACACGAATTCTCAAACTTTCTACCAAAACAGACCGCAATTACATTGTTTTAGACTTCTTTGCCGGTTCCGGCACCACCCTTCACGCTACGATGCAGCTCAATGCGGAGGACGGCGGGTCGCGGCAGTGTATTCTGGTCACCAACAACGAAAGCAATATCTGCGAGGAGGTAACCTACGAGCGCAACAAGCGTGTGATTCAGGGCTACACCAACAGTAAGGGCGTGGCCGTGCCGGGGCTTGGGGGCAATAACCTGCGCTACTACCGCACCGCCTTTGTGCCCGCCGCCAAAACCGAGGCCAATAAGCGCGCCCTCACCGCCGCCGCCACCGACCTGCTTTGCATCAAAGAAGACTGCTACACCGAAATCACCGGGTCTGAGGGTTTTAACCCCGCGCAGTGCCGTCTGTTTACCAATGAGGCGGGGCGCGTGCTGGCCGTGGTCTATTACAGCCGCCGTTTTGCCCAAACCGTGGCGCAGTTGACGGCGTGGATAGCGGGCCGCGGGCCAGGCCTCCCCCCGGCCCCCTCCGAAGGAGGGGGAGAGAACCCAAAGCTTGAAAAAGGGGGAGAGGACCCAAAACGTTCAACTCCCTCCCCTTCGGGGAGGGTTGGGGAGGGGCCAGTCCGGCTTTACGCGTTTAGTCCGGAAAAGGAAACGCTGCTGGAAGATTTTGCGCCGGTGGCCGACCGGGTAGAAGCCATTCCGCTACCGGAGGCCATTTACAACGCCTACCGCGCTACGTTCCGCTCCCTGAAGCTGGATCAGAAAAAGGCAGAGGCGGTGGCAGAAGATGTTGTTATGCAAAACGAACTGGGGTTATGAGCAACGGTGTTGAAAAGACCGGGTGCGGACCCAAACTTTTGTCATCCCCAAAGGGGAACTTAGCGGCTCCAATCCACAAAGACCCTCCCGCTTTACAGCGGGACAGGCTGTTCCGGGGTGACAAAAAACCGGGAAGACAAGATTCCGTTCCGGAATGACAAAAAACCCGGGGTGACAAAAAACCCGGGGTGACAAAAAACCGGAAGGACGAAAAAACTCAGAGAACAAAAAAAGACTGATGCACCCGCTATTTAAATTTCAGGAAAAGGCCGTTGACCGCCTCCTGCAATACACCTACGATGCCCTGCGCACCCCGCAGCGGTCGATTCCCATTCTGCTGGAAGCGCCTACCGGCGCGGGCAAAACAGTGATGATGGCCGCCTACCTGGAGCGCCTGATAGACGAGCTGACCCTGCAACCCGGCCTGCCCGCCGAAGTGGCCGTGATTTGGTTTGCGCCCAACACGCTGCACCTGCAAAGCTTTGAAAGCCTCCACGACCTCTACGCCGATACCTCCAAACTGCGCTGCCTGAACCTCTCGGGCCTTGGGGCCAACCCGGAGCTGCAACCCAAAGACCTGCTCTTCGTGAACTGGAGCTCGGTGGACAGCGTTAAAAAAATCTGGCGGCGCGACAACGAACAAAACGTCAATCTGGAAACGCTGCTGCAAAACACCCGCGCCGCCGGCACCGAAATCATTCTGGTGATAGACGAGGCCCACCTCTCTGCCTTTACCGGCGCGCAGGCCGTGGCCGTGCGCAGGCTGATAGACCCCAAAGTGGAAGTGCTGGTAACCGCCACGCCGGGCAGCCGTCCGCCCCGCACCGTCAGCATTCTGCGGCAGGAAGTAACCGACGAGCAGCTGATTAAAAAAGGCGTGCGGCTCAACATGGGGCTGCGGGCTGCCGAGCAGGCCGGCGACAATGTGCACCTGCACCTGTTGCGCAAAGCAATGGCCAAAAAAGACGAATTGAAAGCATTGTATGCCCGGGAGCTAGGCGAAGGCGTTATCAACCCCTTGCTGTTGATTCAGTTGCCGTCGGAAAACGCCAGCCTGAGTGAGGAAGACAAAACCATTCGCGACACGCTGGTGGCACTGCTGGAAAACGACTACAACATCAGCCAGAAAAACGGAAAGCTGGCCGTGTGGCTTTCCGGCGAGCAGGACAAGGAAGGGCTGGAAAAGCCCAACGCCCTGCAGGAGGTTTTGATTTTTAAACAAGCCATTGCCCAGGGCTGGAACTGCCCGCGCGCCGCCGTGATGGTAAGCTACCGCTCGGTGCAAAGTCCGGCTTTCGGTATCCAGACGGTAGGCCGCATCCTGCGCATGCCCCACCAGCGCCACTACGCCGCCGACGACCTGAAC
>JAEVZP010000015.1 GCA_023392185.1 Bacteroidota bacterium | reverse complement strand
GGTCGCTCCAAATGAAGGCCGGCATCGAAGCACTGCTGGGACGAGAGATTCAAAACTATATCATTGACCTACGCGACGAAGAGGCCACCCGCCGGATTTTTGAAGCGCATCCGGATATCGAAGGCATCATCCACTTCGCTGCCTTTAAAAGCGTTCCGGAAAGTGTGGCGTCCCCTTTGATGTACTTCGACAATAATATCCGCTCGCTGGTCAATGTGCTGCAGTGCGCAGTGGATTTTGGGGTTAAAAGCTTTGTGTTTTCCTCTTCCTGCTCGGTGTATGGCAATGTAGCCGAACTGCCGGTGGTAGAAACCACGCCGCTGGCCGTTCCGCAAAGTCCGTATGCGCGCACCAAGGTGATGGGGGAAGACATCTGCTGTGACGTAGCCCGCGCGTACCCCAATCTCGCCATTACGCTGCTGCGCTACTTCAACCCGGTAGGAGCCCACCCATCCTGTGCCATTGGCGAACTGCAGGAGGCTCCGGAAAATCTCGTTCCGGTGATCACCCAAACAGCGATCGGCAAGCGCGGGGCCATGACGGTCTTTGGCTCCGACTACGACACCCGCGACGGCTCCTGTATCCGCGATTATATCCACGTCATGGACATCGCCGATGCGCATACCAAAGCTTTACAACATACTTTTTCCGGAAAACAGGAAAGCAATTGCGAGGTCTATAACCTGGGCACCGGCACCGGCGTTACGACCCTGGAAATGGTTGCCGCTTTTGAAAAAGTAAGTGGTCGGCAGCTGCCCCATACCATTGGGCCGCGCCGCGACGGCGATGTGGTGGCCGTTTATGCCAACAATGATAAGGCACGCCGGCAGCTCGGCTGGGAAACGCAATACGCCCTCGAAGATTCGATGCGCACAGCCTGGGAATGGGAACAGCAGCTGGCAGAAAAGGTGTCCTGAGACCAAAGACGATAGACAAAGGACAAAAGAGAAGCCTGTAGGGACGCGATTTATCGCGTCTCTTTTTGATTAGAAGCGTCTCTTTTAGGCCGGAATTTCCGGAAATTATCACGTCGCCAGCACCCGGATCATCCGCAGCAGATCCGCATCCATTTCACTGCCGGTTTTCCCCACAACGTCGAAAGGCGTGAAGTGAACGGCGTTGTTTACCAGCCCTGCCATAACCTGTTTTTTTCCGGAAAGCAGCGCTTCTACCGCAGCAAAACCCAGGCGGCTGGCCAAAACACGGTCGGCAGCCGAGGGGCGGCCTCCCCGCTGAATATGACCGAGAATGCTGGCGCGCACGTCGAGTTGCGGAAAACTTTCCTTTATCGCCCCCGCAATTTTCGCTGCACCGCCTGCATCGTCGCCTTCCGCTACAACAATGATGTGAACGCTTTTCTGTCGCGCTTCGTCGGAATAAATCCGGCCCAAAACCGCGCTCACGTCGGTGTGTTGTTCCGGAATGAGGATGTCTTCTGCGCCGCAGCCAATGCCGCTGTGCAAAGCAATATAGCCGGCGTCGCGGCCCATGACTTCTACAATAAAAACGCGGTCATGGGCAGTGGCCGTGTCGCGCAGCCGGTCAATGGCTTCCACCGCCGTATTGACCGCCGTGTCGAACCCAATCGTCGTGTCGGTACCAGTAAGGTCTCTGTCGATGGTACCGGGCAGACCAATGGCGGGAACGTCATATTTCCGGAAAAATTCGGTTGCCCCCCGGAACGTGCCGTCGCCGCCGATCAGCACCAGGGCATCAATGCCGTGCTTTTGCAGGTTCTGATACGCTTTTTCCCGGCCTGTTTCGGTTTTGAAAGATTCACTGCGGGCGGTTTTCAACATCGTGCCGCCCGTGTTAATGATATTGGCTACCGTGGCCGATTGCATCGGAAAAATGTCCCCTTCAATCAACCCCTGATAGCCCCGGCGGATTCCGGAAATTTCGCGGTTATGAAACAAAGCGGTGCGCACCACCGCGCGAATGGCAGCGTTCATGCCCGGCGCGTCGCCCCCGGAAGTGAGCAGCCCGATACGCTGAATTTCCTTTTTCATAACCACAGCAAGTTAAGCCTTGCTTTGAATCGCTGAGTAGAAATGGACGACGCCGCTGTAGAGATCATACAGGGCCGGCACCACAGCTACTTCGCCTTTATCCACCAGCTCGCGGATAATCTCGCTTTCGTCATATACGCGCTGGGCATTCAGAATGGCGTTGCGCTTGGAGACATTGCGGTTGAAATCGCCGGTTTCCGCTTCGTGCTCGTGGGCTTTTTCATAATCAATCGCCGGCTGGATGCGCAGCAAAACATCGGTAAGATGCCCCAGTTCCACACCTTTAACGGCACCGGCAACGGCACCACAGTTGGTATGACCCATAACGAGAATGAGCTTGGAACCGGCAGCAGCCACGGCATATTCGAGCGAGCCCAGAATAGAAGGCATAATCACGTTTCCGGCGAGGCGAATGGAAAAAATATCACCCAGTCCCTGATCAAAAATCAGCTCGGCCGCCGTGCGGGAATCCATGCAGGACAGGATCGCTGCAAAAGGCAGTTGCTGATCGCGGGTCTGGTCGGCCTGCTCGCGCAGATTGTGCTCGAGGCGCTCATTGTTGACGAATCGGTAGTTGCCGTCGCGCAGCATTTGCAGGGCAACAGCAGGCGTCAGGTCGTGGGGGCGGGGATGGCGGTCGGTAAAAGGCATAGAAAAAGCGACTGCAAAAATGCGGTTATAAATCTCAAATTCCGGAAAACAGCGGCTAATCTGCCCCAATGCCCGTGGTTTTTGGGGCACATATTTCCGGAAAACAACGTCCTTTTAAAGCCTTACAACCGCCACAACACAAAGCACAGCAGCGCTATGAAAGCAGCCATTGCCAGCCAGTAACGGGCCTGCGGCGAGATGCGGGAGCCCTTGCGGGGCTTGATGCCAAAGACCAGAAAGCCGATAAACGACAGGGCGAAAAGCAGGAAAAGAAAGCGTTTCAGAAAAGCAGGGATTAGAAGCTGCAAAGGTGCGTTTACCGCTGGCATTATTTCGGCTGCGGCACTTTTATGAAAAAAGAAAAAAGCGTTTGGCGCATCGGGCTTTCGGGCTTTTCCAATAAAGACTGGAAAGGCGTTTTCTACCCCGAAAAGTTGCCGCAGAAATCGTGGTTTGCGTTTTACTGCGAACATTTCAATTGCGTGGAAATCAACAGCAGCTTTTATCGCGTGCCGACACTCAAAACGCTGCAAAACTGGGCGACTCAGAGCGGAGCTGATTTCCGGTTTAGCCTGAAGGCACCGCGTACCATCACCCATTTCCAGCAATTCCGGGACAGCGAGGCCGATGCGGCCGCGTTTTATGCGCTTCTGGCGGAAGGGATTGGCGAAAAGCTGGGCGCGGTCTTGTTTCAATGTCCGCCGAAGTTTTCGTTTTCGGAAGAGCGGTTGGCGCTTCTTTTAAAAACGCTGGATCCGGCGTTTCCGAATGTGGTGGAGTTCCGGCATAAAAGCTGGTGGACGGCGGAAGTGTTGGATATTTTAAGCGCGCATAAAATCGTTTTCTGCGGCGTGGATTACCCCGGCGACATTCCAAATGAGGTCATGGTTCAGCCCGGAGTTTCCCGGAATTATTATCGTTTTCACGGGCGGCCCATTCTCTTCAAATCCCTTTACAGCGAAGCAGAAATAAGAGCGGTTTATGAGCAGTTACAAGGGTTGGAAATTCCGGAAAAATGGGTCGCTTTCAACAACACGTGGGGCCATTCAGCCTTGCAAAATGCGGCGATGTTGAAGGGGATGTTATAGGAAGCGGTTGATTATTTGCCAAATTCAGGAACTAAAACAGTCTAAAAAATAAGTGCTCTCCTTTTTGGGAGAGCACTTTATAAACGTAGAGTTTGGTTATGACTTACCACTTCTTGGGCGGCAGCTTAGCAGTCAGTAGCATCTTGTTAGCGCTGTCTAGTTTTTCGGAAAACAGCACTTTCCCTTCATATTTATCCAAAGCAGGGTCAATAGTCACCACTGGACCTTTGGGCTTCTTAATTTCCGGAGCACTTTTCATAGTTTGCAAGTTAAGAAATTCTACGCTGGGCTAAAAAGCCTGAATATTCTGTACCGGGCTCAAAAGGGAGAAAGTCATCCCCAATCTGTCCAAATAGGTAGAAGTCTCTTTGCATCTGGACCAGATATTTTGTAATGCCCATCCGGTAAAGCCGTGTGCGGGCTCTTGTACTGCCGGAAGCATAGATATAAGCATCTGGAAAAAGGTCGCTAAAGGCATACAC
>JAEVZP010000249.1 GCA_023392185.1 Bacteroidota bacterium | reverse complement strand
CGGTAATGGTCTGGGTGGTGGCACCGGTGCTCCACAGATAAGTGGCGCCGGCGTTACCAGCGTCCAGGGTCAGGGAAGTGCCTGCACAAATGGCCGTGTCGCGACCCAAAGCAACGACCGGAGCCGGGCTTGTGGTCACCACAATCGTATCCATAGTCATACAACCATTGCTGTTGGTTACGGCGACCGAGTAGGTTCCGGCGTTGGTTACAGCAATGGTCTGGGTGGTAGCACCTGTGCTCCACATGTAAGCAGCACCTGCGTTACCGGCGTCCAGGGTCAGGGAAGTGCCTGCACAAACAGCCGTGTCATTGCCCAGGGCAACAACCGGCAGCGGATTGACCGCCACGTTGATTGTATCACGACCGATGCAACCAGCGGCGTTGGTAATGGCTAAAGAGTAGGTTCCGGCGTTGGTTACAGCAATGGTCTGGGTGGTCGCACCGGTGCTCCACAAATAAGAAGCTCCCCGCAGCGTTATACCGCTCAAAGTCAGGGAAGAACCGGCACAGATTGTGGTGTCATTGCCCAGCGTAAACGTTGGCGGGGTACTAGTCGTTATGTTCACAGTATCGCGACCGATGCAACCACCGGCATTGGTAACCCGAACCGAGTAGGAACCGGCGGAAGAAACAGTCATAGTTTGCGAAGTCGCACCATTGCTCCACAGGTAGCTAGCACCGGCGTTGCCGGCGTTCAGGGTCACGATGCCACCCGCGCAGATTATGGTGTCATTGCCCAGAGCAACAACCGGCAGCGGGTTAACGGTCACGTTGATCGTATCGCGACCGATGCAACCACCGGCGTTGGTAACCCGAACCGAGTAGGAACCGGCGTTGGTTACAGCAATTGTCTGCGTAGTCGCGCCATTGCTCCACAGATAGGTAGCACCGGCGTTACCCGCATTGAGGGTCACAATGCCACCCGCGCAGATAGCGGTGTCATTGCCCAGATTTACAACTGGTGGAGTACAAGGGGTACCGACAGAAACTGTAGTCGTTGCGCTGTCAGTCCCACAACTGTTAGCTGCATAGTAGGTAACAGTATAAGTACCGTTCGCTGTGTAAGTGTGGGTGGGGTTAGCTGTAGTGGCTGTTGCACCGTCGCCAAAATTCCAGCTTTGGCTGGTAACGTTGGATGTGCCGTTGGCCGAGAAGGAGAAGGTCGGCGACTGACCGCTGGTGGCAATGGTACCGGCAACGGGCAGCGGGTTGACGGTCACGTTGATCGTATCACGACCGATGCAACCAGCGGCGTTGGTAACCCGAACCGAGTAAGAACCGGTTGTGGCAGCAGTAATGGTCTGCGTAGTCGCGCCTGTGCTCCACAGGTAGCTAGCACCGGCGTTGCCGGCGTTCAGGGTTACGGAATTTCCGGAACAGAACGTGGTATCATTGCCCAGAGCCACCACTGGTGGAGTACAAGGACCTGCGTTGGAGTTCAGGGTTACGGAGTCAATGAAGAGATCAACGTCTTCAGGATCATTAACAACCCCTTCTGTTGCGTAAATAGCGAACTTGATGGTGCCGCTTACGTTGGTCAGCGGAACGGTTACATATTGACCCGGGATTGGGCCGTCTGCCGCTGTCCAGGTGCGCAGGATATTTGTGCTGGACCAGGTAGCACCGTCATCAGTGGAAAGAACCACGGCTACGCTGTCATCGCTTCCGAGGGAAAGCGCTGTAGTCGTGTCTGCATAATCGGTAACACCGATTTTGAAGCCAAGCGTAAAGTTTCCGGGGGTGGCACCCAGATCAATCGAAGGCGAAATCAGCCAGTCGCGCTTGGTATCGCTATACAGGTTGATGTAGGCGCTCTGGCCCTGAGCCGGATCGTTTAGATAATCACTCAGATACCAGGCTGGGGAAGCACCGGTGAAGGTCGTATTGGTGACGCCAATAGCACCGCGGGCAATTGTCCAGCAGGGTGGGGAAACCGTAAACTCTTCCAGGAAAGGAACCGTATAAGACGCGCAGCTGGTCGTAAATGACGGGCCGCTTGCCCACATGCTGGAATCGGTAGCGCTACACAAAGCTTTTACGTAGAACGTATAATTGGTAGTAGCTGAAAGACCTGTAATAGCCGCAGTTGTTACACCAGCAGCAGTCGTGCCGGAAGCAATCAGGCCAGCCGCGCCGGATCCGGCATTGCCAGAGGAGCGTACCTCATAGCGGTAGCCGTTTGCAGGCGTAGAAACAGAAGCGGTCCAGTTGATAGTAGCACTGTTGGAAGTAACCGCAGTAGAAGTCAGGCTGGTAGGCGCTACGCAGCTGGGTACATCCATAATAGAGAACTCATCGATACCCTGATCTACAATGCCGGAACCATAGTTGGACATCGAGTAGAAACGGAACATCACCGTCTGATTGGCATAAGCGGCCAGGTTGATGGTGTTCTGCGTCCAGAAGGACGTGGAGTTGCTGGTAGCAAAAGTAGAGTTGGCCGAACTGTGCTGATACAGCGAAGTCCAGGTAAGTCCGCCGTCATTGCTGATTTGTACTTCCAGCGGATATGGATCGGAGCCGGAAGCGCCGGTCGTTCCTTTGTATCCGATGTTACCCAGCCAGTAGTGATACTGGAGTTGCTTGGGTGTAGTACCCAGATCGAATGTGGCTGTAGTCATCGTGTATGGGTTGCTGGAAGTAGAGGCCAGATACACATACAGATAAGCAAAGCCGGAACCAGCAAACGGAGCACTGGCACCGTAACTCGGATCGGAAGCCGTACCGGCCCAGTTGTAAGTGCTGGTACCGTTGTTGGCGGCAGTCCAACAGTTGGGCAGGCCGGTAGAGGAGAAACTCTCTACGTAGGGATAGGTCGCAATGTTGGCGCAAGCCGTGGTAAAGTTCACAACCGGCGTCCAGGCGCTCGAGTCGCTTGCACCACAAACGGCCCGTACATACACATTGTAAGTAGTAGCAGGGGCGAGTCCTGAAGGAGTAGCTGTAGTCACACCAGCAGCGGTATTTCCGGAAGCGGCCAGACCAGTTGCGCCGGAGCCGGCAGCTCCTGAAGTACGCACTTCATAGACATAGCCAAGCGCCGGAGCGGATGTAGAAGCGGTCCAGTTGAGGGTAACACTGTTGGTGGTAGGAGCAGAAGCGGTTACGCTTGAAGGAACGCTACACGTAACAACACCCTGTGAAGAAAGCGAGAAGTCATCAAAGCTCAGGTACCAAGGGCTGCCGGTAGGCTCATTTACCTGGATGCCAAAGTGGTATACACCGGAAGTGGTTGGGGTAAAGTAGCGGGTAACCAGCTGGTAGGTAGTAGAGGTGGTGGTACCGGAAGAAATGAAATCGGCTCCTATCTGAGTAGCTCCTGCACTGCTGGCAGTCGTGTTATAGCTCAGGGAAGCAGACCAGGTGTTGTAGGCATCGCCGCGATACCAGAAAGACAGATCATAAGTGACACCTGCAGTCAATTGGAAGGCGGGCGTCCAAATCCAGGCGTTTGTCTGATTCCAGTTGATTTGCAAAAACTTACTGCCTGTTCTGGGGGAAGAATAGGTGCCGGTGCCGCTGGCAGTAGACCAGCCACCGCTCTCTTTTGCCCAGCATGGAGGGTACGCGTTAGATCCGACAGAAGCGACACCCTCAAAACCTTCGGTCCATGGTAAGGCTGTAATCGGAACACAAGATGTCAAAATGTTTCCACCCAGAATCCAGGCGCTCGAATCGCCTGCACCACAAATGGCCCGCAGGTACACATTATAGCTGGTAGCGGGGTTCAGGCCACTGAGAGCAGCCGAAGTAGCGCCGGCGGTAATGCTGCCCGAGGTGGCCAGCCCGGTTGCGCCGGAGCCGGCAGCCCCTGAAGTGCGCACTTCAAAGAAATAGCCCTGCGAAGGCGCTGAAACGGAAGCTGTCCAGTTCAGGGTAGCGCCCGAAGACGTAATGGCCGTGATGGAAGGAGCCGACGGCGGCAGGCAGGAAGGGGCCTCCGTGACTACAAAGCTGTCAAGCACCACGTCATCATAGTAGTTATTCGACAAGGTCTTGTCCACGCTGAAGCGGAACTGGGCATCCACGACGCCTGCAAAAGCAGGTGGCAGGGTGATGCGCTCGGTGCGCCAGGCGTTCAGGTTGCTGGTGTCATCAAAAAGGGTTACCCAGCTGGTGCCGTCGTAGGCCTCGAGCTTCAGGTTGTTGGGCGGCGAGCCCGGCGGAATGGTTGTTCCGGCAGTGGTACTGTTGTTTTTAAACCAGTCGAACTGTACATACGGAACCGCCAGACCGGAGAGGTCAATCACTGGAGAGGTCAGGATGACTACCGCGTTGTAGGGCGATGAGGCATCCACCCAGGCATAACTACCTGCGGTACGACCGTTCCCGTTAGCACCATAGTCCGGCGTGCCGGTAAATTTCCAGAGTAGGTACGCGTCGGCGCTGTTGATGGAATTGCTGTTGGTCCAGCAGTTCGGCACCTGTCCGGAGTTGAAATTTTCAACAAAAGGGAATGTACTGATCACACCGCCAGCCGAAACGGCAACAGAAGTACTGGTGTTGCTCGAGGCGCTGTTGGTACAGGTAGAAACAATGCGGTAATAAGTAGTAGTAGTCGGAGTCGTAACAAATTGCGGGGAGCTGGAAGGAGTGCCAACCGGCGTAAAGGTGATGTTGTCCGTAGAAGACTCCAGCTGATAGTCAATACCGGTAGCAATGCTGCCGCCGGAAAGGCTGATCGTAACACTGGCACCCGCACAGGGATTGACAGTAGAAGCGGCAGCCGCACCAGCAGCAGGAGTGCCCGAGCAGGCCGCCGCCGGCACATAGGTCACATACCCGATAAAGCCACGGGGGTGGTTGGCAGGGGCCGCCGGTGGCATTGCACCGCCATAGCCGATGTTGGTACCGGTTACAATATCGCAGCTGCCGCCCGATACGGTATAAGTACCAGCCGTAAGGGTGCTGTAACGCAGGCTGGTTGCCGCAACGGCAATGCTATAGGTGGCTCCCGCCGGAACCGTCAGGGTGTTCAGCGTAGAAGTGGCCGTAGGGAAAAACGGCTGGGCGGTGGTAGTAGTGCTGTTGGCAATACCGGTGATGG
>JAEVZP010000242.1 GCA_023392185.1 Bacteroidota bacterium | reverse complement strand
CCGCCATAGCTCCAGCCCCAGATGCCAATGCGCGCGCTGTCCACATACGGCTGCTTTGCGAAATAACGGGCCACTTCTATCTGATCGTCACTCTCGTAGCGGCCCAGTTGCAGGTAGGTTGCTTTCTTGAAATCGCGCCCGCGGTAGCCCGTTCCGGTGCCGTCGGCACACACGATGATATAGCCTTTCTGGGCCAGCATCTGATGCCAGTAATAGTCGGTTCCCATAAATGCATCGAGCACTTTTTGAGAGCCGGGACCGCTGTATTGGTGCATCAAAACCGGGTATTTTTTCGTAGAATCAAAATCCGGCGGCGTGATGACCCAGGCGTTCAGGTAGGTGGTTTTTCCGTCGGCAGCGGCAATCGGTAGTTTTTCCAGTTTGATAGTGCCCAGCTTTTTAGCGGCAAGGGCTTTTTGCAATCCGGCGTTGTCTTCCAGCGTGCGCACCACTTTTCCGGAGCGGTCGGTGAGGCGAAACACCGGCGGCGTCGTCAGGGTGGAGAAACGTTCCAGAAACAGGTCTTTTCCGGCCGGGGTAACGTCATGGCTGCCGGCCTCTCGGGTCAGTTGCTTTAAGCCTTTTCCGTTCCAGCCTGCCACGTACAACTGCCGGTCCACCGTTTGCGGCGCGGCGATAAAATAAATTTTCTGCCCGGCTTCGTCTATGCTCACAATCTTTTCCACATCCACGCCCGCCGGCGACAGCCGTGTGTGTTTCCGGCGCTTCCATTCGTAGGCATACAGCGAGTTGGCCCCTTCACGCTCTGAAGTGTAGAACAAGAGGTTTTTTCCCCAAACGAAGTGACGGTTGTCGTCCACCTCCACATAGGCCTTATCGGTTTCGGTGAGGATATTTTCCGTCGCGCCGGTTTCGGGGTTGGCCAGCAGAAAGTCCAACTGGTTTTGATGGCGGTTCATGCGCAGCACACACAGCTGCGTGGGCGACACCCACTCGATGCGCGGGGTATATTCGGCGGTGCCCGCCACGGTGGCTTTCTGGCCGTCCTGCAGATCATGCACGTGAATGGTTACCACGCTGTTGGGCGCACCGGCTTTGGGATACTTGTAGCGGTATTCCTGCGTGTAGGCACTGGTATCGAAGGTGGTGAAGCTAAATTCCGGAACGGCGCTTTCGTCAAACCGGTAGTAGGCGATATAGCGCGAATCGGGCGACCACTGAAAAGCGCGGGAGAACTCAAATTCTTCCTCGTACACCCAGTCGCAGTTGCCGTTGATGATGTGGTTCCACTTTCCATCGGTGGTTACAGCGGTCGTTTTTCCGGAAATCAGGTCGCGGTAAAAAAGGTTGTTGTCGCGCACGAACGCCACCTTTTGGCCGTCGGGCGAGAAGGTAGCATGAAGGATTTTACCGCTGTCAATAAAGATTTCTTTCTGGGTCGCCACATCATACACCGAGGCGCGATAGGCCGCCGAACGGCGATAAATGGGTGTTCCTTCCGAGAACAAAAGGACCCGACTTTCATCGCTGCTGAGCGCAAAATCTTCTACGGGTTGCAGCGTGCCGGGGAACTTGCCCGACCATAGGGTCTTGGACTGTCCCGAGCCGTCGAGATCGGTCACCAGAATGCGGGTGAGGCTGTCTTGTTGCAGCGAAGTATAGCGTTTGCCATCGCGGGTGGCGTTAAATCCCGGAACCGATTTGGCCCGGAAAGTGCCTTTTTGCCAGATGTCTTCCAGCGTGACAGAGCCGGTTTGGGCACCGCCCGGCGCGGCAACGGAGAAAAAACAAACAGAGAAAACGGCGGGCCGGAGCGCGCGCGATAAGCAACGGTGCAGGACGGAAACCATAGCCGCAAAGCTATGATAGTCTTATTTTGAAAAAGGACGGGATACGAAAACTGAAAAGCCAGTTAGCACCAAATGCCTTTTCGGGTAGTATTATGCCCCAATGGTAGCGTTAATCCCCCGGTCGATCAGGGCCTCACACTGCGGGCGCAGTTCGTTGAAGCCGCCTGTTTTCACCGCATATTTGCCTTTGTAGTGGATGATCATGGCACACTGCTCGGCCTGCTCCGGCGAATGATCGCACACTTCGATCAACGCTTCGATGACGTGGTCGAAGGTGTTGATGTCGTCGTTCCAGACAATCAGCGCGTTTTGTTCGGCCGCTTCGGGCGCCAGCAGCACATCGGTATCGGTCTGTTCCCGTCGTTGGGGGGCGGCAAAGAAAATATTCCGGTTCAGCATCGCATTCACTTTTTAAGCAGGCGGCGGGGAAAGAAAGAGCGGTGCGTAATTTCACCGCTTCCACCATCCGTTTCCCGGTTTTCCCGCTTTGTTTCGACGCAAAAATACAGCAGACCTTTTTCATACGCATTCCGGCGGTCCCGCCGACCGTAAATTCCCCTTGCTTCTGGTGCTCGAAAACGTGCGCTCTATGCACAACGTCGGCTCCGTATTCCGCACCTGCGACGCCCTCGGCCTCGAGGCACTTTACCTTATTGGTTACACGCCTGCCCCGCCCCA
Organism: Bacteroidota bacterium; assembly: GCA_023392185.1. Lineage (GTDB taxonomy): Bacteria > Bacteroidota > Bacteroidia > Chitinophagales > Chitinophagaceae > UBA1952. Next base: position 9,446 of record JAEVZP010000242.1, on the reverse strand, counting down.
CCGCGACATTCAGAAAACGGCGCTCGGTGCTACCGAAACCGTTCCCTGGAAACATTTTGCCACCATAGAAGAAGCCCTGGCCCACCTGCGCAGCAACGGCTACCGCATTGCCGCCGCCGAGCAGGCCTACGGCGCAACGCTGCTGGATGGCTTCCAACCCGCACCCGGCGAAAAGCTGGCCGTAGTTTTTGGCAATGAAGTAGAAGGTGTGAGCGATGCCGTGCTGTCCGTTGCCGATGCCTGTATTGAGATTCCACAATTCGGCGAAAAACATTCGTTCAACATCAGCGTTGCGGCCGGAATTATTGGCTGGGAAGTGGTGAAGAAGCTGCGCGTTCCAGCTTCGTTTTAGAACACGCACAAAGCGGTTTTCACCGGATTGGAAATTCGTTGCAACCCCTTCAGTCCGTGTCATCCTTGCGCCCTCAGGCAGGTGCGCATGAAATCGCTCGCCAGGTAGGCCAGCATTTTTCCGGTAGTGGCGCTTTGCAGGCCGTCGGCCCGCTGGGCGACGCCTTCGGTCAGGTGCAGGTAGGCGACGTTGCATTCGCGGGCAGCGCGAACCACAAAACGGCGCGCAGCACGCATCGAAATTCCGGAAGGCGTCATGGCAGAGGAAAGGACATTTTCAATACAGTCCACATCCAGTTCGATACCGGTCGGGAAGCCGCTCGCATGTGCAAAAGCGGCGGTGAGTGTTTCTTCAAAAAGGTCTCTTTCGCCCAGAAAAATGTCCTCGTACCAAGAGACCCTGCAATCGGGCGAAGCTTGTAGCTCGGCAAGGATATCCGGTGCGTTGTAGTTGCGGTGCAGACCAACGGGCGCGTACTTTTTTAGGAAGCCTTCTTCAAAGGCATAGCGAAAGCCATTGCCGCTGTGGCGGCCATCCATTTTCCGGAAATCGCTGTGCGCATCCAGGTTGATGGCTGCCAGCGGCTGTTCCAGCGCCTCGGCTGCGCCCCGCAAAAGGCCATAACAGTTGTTGTGGCCGCCTCCCATGACAACCGGAACTTTTCCGGCCGAAACGATTTTCCGGACTTTCTCCGCGACCAAGAGGTCTATCTCTGCAACCGCCTCACGCAGCGCTTCCAGAGCAGTATTTTCCGGAATCCGGCATTGCAAAAGCCCGCCTATCAGCAAGTCATTTCCGGAAATTCCGGCATGGTTCTGAATGTTGAGCAGCGCCCGCAGGCCGGCTTCCGGCGCGGTATCGGTGCCGCCCACCCCGCCGTTAGCCCGCACCCCTACATCTTCGGCCAGTCCCAGCCATACAAAGCGCGCCGGGCTTTCGGCAATGCTGTGGGCCCAGTCAGCGGCGCGGGCGGCGGATACCGCTTGGCCCAGTTTGGTTTCGCCGGGGCGAACGGCAGTGTATTCGGCGCTGTCGGGAATATGAAAGTGGATTTGAAGCATGCGCAAAAGAACGGGGTTCAGCTTTAACGATATGGCTATCAATAATAGCGCGTTTGCAGGGATTATCTTTGCAGAAATTTTTTGTCCTTTTCCATTATGTATCCTACTCAACTGGTAGCTCCTATGAAAGCGGAGCTAACGAAATACGGTTTTGAAGAGCTTTTAACGCCCGAGGCAGTGGATCAGACCCTGGCGGCACCCGGCACTACCGTATTGGTAATTAATTCTGTTTGTGGTTGCAGCGCCGGCACGGCCCGTCCGGGTGCGGTCATGGGTGTGCAGGCTTCCGAAAAAAAGCCGGATCGTCTGGTAACTTCTTTTGCCGGTTATGATATGGACGCTGTTGCACAGGCCCGCAAGCATCTGATGCCTTATCCGCCTTCTTCGCCCTGCATTGCCGTTTTCAAAGACGGTCAGGTGGTGCACATGATCGAGCGCCATATGATTGAAGGCCGCTCGGCCCAGATGATTGCCGCCAACCTGAAGAGCGCCATCGAGCAATACGCTTAAGCCGTTAATTTTCCGGGAATTTCTGACCTAAAGCCCTGCAAGCCATGCGTTTGCAGGGCTTTTTCCTTTTCCTCCAAGCGGCAAACGCCGCTTTCGGTGGCGTTCCATCCACAACGCCGCTCCGGCTTATCTTTGGCCTCTTTTTTCCGACTCTTCTCAAAAAGACTCTTTCCGGTATGTTTCCGCCTAAAATCGTGATTGTAACTGCGCCCAGCGGCTCCGGGAAAACCACACTGGTGAAGCAGCTGCTGCAGAAGTGTCCGCGGCTTGCTTTTTCGGTTTCGGCCTGCACACGCAAGCCGCGTCCGGGCGAGGTGAATGGCAAAGACTATTATTTTCTGACGCCCGGCCATTTTCAGGAGCTGATTGCCCGCGATGCTTTTGTAGAATGGGAAATGGTGTATCCCGGAAAATACTACGGCACACTGCGCTCCGAGATTGAACGGATTCAGGCCGAGGGCGCGTATCCGCTGGTGGATATCGACGTGAAAGGCGCCCTGAGCATCCTGGAGGCTTTTCCGGGACAGGCGTTGAGCATTTTTATCAAAGCACCTTCCGAAGAAGCCCTGCGCGAGCGGCTCCTGCGGCGCGGCACCGAGACGGAAGACACCCTGCGCGAGCGCCTTTCGAAGGCGGCTTATGAAACGGATTTCGCCCCTCGTTTCCACCACACTCTGGTGAACGACTGCCTGGAGGTTGCCGGCAACGAACTGCTGTGCCTGGTGGAAGATTTCCTGGAGCGGGCACCGGAGCCGGCCGGCTGCCGCCCCTGCCCGACGTCCGTTTCCGGATAGGTTTTCCGATTTCTAAACCCCGGCTGCGCGCTGGCGTCAATGGCTGGTGGCCCGTATCTTGCTACGCGCTTTCCCTCACTCCTCTCTCTCTCTCTTTCGCTTTTCTCCGCCCTATGAATACCGAACTGCTTTTGTCTATGCTGGTCGTTGCAGTGCTGATTGCCATACTGGCCGGTATTGAGATTGCGTTTGTTTCGGCCTCTAAGCTCAACATTGAGCTGAAGCGCAAGCAAGGCCGGCGCTCTGCCCGCATTTTGTCGCGCATCATGGACCGGCCGGGCGAATACCTCGGCGGCTCGCGCATTCTTATCAGCCTCCTACTGATCGCCTTTGGGTTGCTCATCACCGCTGTAATGCACGGCTACCTGATGCTGCTGCCCCACCCGCTTTCTACCACGCTGGCCAAGCTGCTGATCACCACGGCAGTGGCAACGGCTATCCTGCTCATTTTTGCCGAGTTTCTGCCCAAGGCCTTATTCCGCCGCAAAGCCGAAACCGTCCTGGCCATTTTTGCCATGCCCATGGCTTTTATCAACGCTGTCTTCGGGCGTGTGGCACGGCTGTTCATTACTTTTTCGGAGCTGACGCTGAAATATCTGTTCAACGTCCGCATTCAGGAAGACAAACCGGTTTTCAACCGGATCGATGTCGATCACTTCACCAAACAAACGCTTCAGGGTCATAAGTCAGACGCCAATGAGGTGAACGCCAAGTTGTTTGAAAACGCCCTGCAGCTGGTTCATACCAAAGTGCGGCAGGCCATGATTCCACGCAACGAGATTGTAGGCATTGAACAAAGCGCTACCGTGGCGGAAGCCCGCCGCAAAATGGCCGAATCACGCCTGTCGCGCCTTCTGGTATATGACGGCACCGTGGACAAAATCACCGGTTATCTTCACCATCAGGACATTGCTCAAAACCCTGGTGACATTGCGTCGGTGCTGCACCCGATTCTGGCTGTTCCGGAAGCCATGCAGGCGATTGATCTGCTCAACACCTTCCGCAAAGAACACCGCAGCATTGCCTGGGTGGTAGATGAATTTGGCGGCACGGCCGGCATCATTACTATGGAAGATGTGCTGGAAGAAATTTTCGGCGATATCAACGATGAATATGACCTGTCGGCCTATATCGAAAGTCAGATTTCGGAAACGGAATACGTTTTTTCAGGCCGGTTAGAACTGTCGTATCTGCGGGAGAAATACGGTTTTGATTTTGGGGAAACCCACGCCGAAACGCTCTCCGGGTATATCATTGCCGCCGCCGGCCGCATTCCCCACAACCGGGAGCGGGTTATTGCCGATAAGTTTGAGTTTGAAATTGTGCTGGCCACCGAAAACCATGTGGACTCAGTGAAGATGAAAGTGCTGAAGTAGAGACAGAAGAGGATCCATACGGTTGTTTGATCTATCCCACACAAGCCGACAGTTTTCCTGCTCTTTTGGGGCAAAATTCAGGCATAAAAAACAGGTGCACATTTCCGGAATGTTCTCTGCCCCTCCTGTCTTAGATCGCTTTTTTCTTTTGTCTTGATACTTTTGTCTTGCGACCTTAAACCCCCTAACTTTCCGATATGATTACGCGCCCTTTTCCCCTTGCCCAATGGATTGACGAGCACCGCCATCTGCTCAAGCCGCCCGTGGGCAACGCACAGGTGTATCACAACACCGGCGATTTTATCGTGATGATTGTGGGCGGCCCCAACAGTCGTAAAGACTTTCACTACAACGAAAGCGAAGAGCTCTTTTATCAGCTTGAGGGCGACGTATCGGTAAAGATTGTGGAAGACGACAAAGTGGTGGAAATTCCCATCAAAGAAGGCGAAATGTTTCTTTTGCCCGGCAAGACACCGCATTCCCCCCAGCGAAGCGCCGGTACGGTGGGCCTGGTCATTGAGCGCATCCGCCGCGAAGGCGAGATCGACGGCTTTTTGTGGTTTTGCGAAAATTGTGGCAACAAACTCTATGAAGAATACATGGAACTGACCGACATCGTAAAGCAGCTACCGCCGGTGATGAACCGTTTCTACGAAGACGATGACAAGCGCAGCTGCAAAGCCTGTGGCACGGTGATGGAGAAGCCGCTTCCCAAAGCCTGATTTCTCCGGAAAACCCTTTCCAACCCCTTTATTTCAAAGCGCAGCGGTTAATTTCGCCGCGCTGACAATTAATCTCTGCTCTCTCTTATGGCTACTCAAGACCACGCTGAAACGCACTCCCATCTACCCGGCGACCGCCCGGTAGGCGCTACAATCTCCGCTTCCATGATTTTTGCGCTGCTGCTTGTCGGACTGCTCATTGCTGCCTTCAATTTTGTAGGCATCATGAGCGCTGAACACCACGATGAAAAAGGCGCTGTTCACAACCAGCACGAAGCGACTTCCAACCAAACCCTGCGCGGCGAAGGCGGCCTTGGCATCGATCAGCAAAACACCACCCATTTTAGCGGCAGCGACTCGCAGCAACACGCCAACATGGCGCCAGACGCCGTCGCCCAATAAGCTTTCTTTTCTGTGCTTTCAAACCCTATGCTCAGTCCGCAAAACACCCTCGTCATCACCGGAGCAGCTGGTTTTATAGGCTCTTACCTGGTAGGGTTCCTAAACCGGAAAGGGTTTCAAAACCTCATCCTGGTGGACGATTTTGAACGCCCGGAAAAAGCGCGCAATCTTGCCGATAAGCAGTATCTGCACCGCGTCGACCGGGCTGATTTTTTTCGCTGGGTTGCTGAAACAGCACCGCAGATCGACGGCTTTTTCCACTTGGGTGCCCGCACCGACACCACCGAGATGGACTATGAGGTGCACCGCGTATTGAACCTCGAATATTCTAAAAAGGTTTGGCAGCTGTGTGTGGAAAAAGAGATTCCACTGGTATATGCCTCTTCGGCCGCAACCTACGGCGGCGGCGAAAAAGGTTATTCCGACCGCTATGATGCTGCGGAAGGCCTGACTCCGCTCAACCCGTATGGACGCTCTAAAAATGATTTTGACCAGTGGGCGCTTGCGCAGCCCGATACACCGCCTTTTTGGGCCGGCGTGAAATTCTTCAATGTCTTTGGGCCCAATGAATATCACAAAGGGCGCATGGCATCGGTTATTTTCCATGCTTTCCGGCAGGTCGAAGAACGTGGCTATGTACAGTTGTTTCGCTCGCATCGTCCCGATTTCACCGATGGGGGCCAGCTACGTGATTTTATTTACGTCGCCGATATTGTATCCATCTGCTGCTGGCTGATGGATACACAGCCTGCAAGTGGACTTTACAATGGCGGCACCGGCACAGCCCGTTCCTTCAACGATTTGGCCACAGCAGTATTTAGCGCACTGGGCAAAACGCCCGACATCCGTTTCATCGACACGCCGCAAGACATTCGCAACAGCTATCAGTATTTTACAGAAGCCGACACGACCAAGCTGCGCGAAGCGGGCTACACCACTCCTTCCCACAGCCTGGAAGCCGGCGTGACCGACTACGTACAGCATTATCTGGCAACCGGCAAGACGTTCTGATCTTTTCTTCCCTTCTTAAATTTGAAAGCCCTGTCTTTTTCCGGAAAAACAGGGCTTTTTTGTGCCTGTGGCATATAGACTAAAAGCCTGTTCTAAAAAAAATAAAGGATTTAGAAAGAAGCTGGATGTTCGTACAGTTCTGTTGTATCCGCCAGAAGGCGGTCTATGGGTTTGCAAGCCGACTCGTTCCCGTTCCGGCCCCGATAGCTATCGGAGGACAACAGACAGGGACCGGAGTACGCCTGCCAGCTCCCGGATAGGCTCTAAGCAGGGGCTTCCCAGACCAGGAAAGCAAAGTTTTTCCGGAAATCACCAGAAAAAAGGGTTGATGGCAAATTTCTTGCAGCGCCAGAAGATATTTTTTCCCTCAAAACACTTAAACCCTTTAAAATCATGAGCGGATATCACCAATATAAAGATTGCATCGACGCTTGCCTGCGTTGCGCTGCTGTTTGCAATCACTGTGCATCGGCCTGCACGCAGGAAAAAGACGTTAACATGATGGCGCGCTGCATTCAGCTGGATATGGAATGCGCTGCCCTTTGCTACGCGGCTGCGCAACTGATGAGCCTCGGCAGCAGCAAGGCCAAAGAAATCTGCCGCCTCTGTGCCGACATCTGTGAGGCCTGTGCAGCAGAATGTGCTCAGCACGATATGGAACATTGTCAGGAATGCGCCCGGGCCTGTCGCGAGTGTGCCGAAGAATGCCGGAAGATGACAGCCTAATGTGCCGCGCTGCAAAACCAGCTGCTTTTTTACAGAAAATCCCGGAAATTTCCGGGATTTTCTGTTCTTTACTGTTGTCAGGTGAACACACCGGAAAGGGATTTCAGCTGTCTGTAGCTTTTTAGTCCTGTTAAAACAAAAGCTTTGGCTAAGACAGTGATCCTGTTTGAAAGGTTTCCTTTTTTGCCGATCTACACCGCTACTTCCCACGATAGCGATAAAGCAAGGTGCCACACACAAGCAGAAAAGAAAGCAATATTAGAAAAGTTTATCCTTAAAGACAATACCCGGTTTCTGGTATTTTTTAGAGTGAAGGATTTTTCGAAAAATCCCTTTTCCCTCGCTGTGGTGCCGCAAGTACCAGCCGTCTTTTTAGCTGCCGGATAATACCCGCGCCAGATCCAGCGACAGCCGCGCCGTGCAGCCTTTTTCGCCGCTCACCCGGAAATCGCCGCCGATGCTTTTAATCCGCCCGCGAATGCTGTGCAAACCCTGATTTTCCGTCGCTTCGGAAAAACCTACACCGTTGTCGGCCACGGTGATGAAAAGCTGACGCTCGTCCTGCGCCAGTTCAATGCGCACTTCCGTTGCACCGGCGTGTTTAATAACGTTGTTGACCAGTTCCTGCACAATGCGGTAGAGCATCAGCGCGGTAGGCGGCGAAAAGGAAAGGTCGGGCGACACGTTGTTTTCCAGCCGCACTTCCAGAATGCCGAGTTGGTTGATACCGGCGGCAAACTGTTTCAGGGCGGGAATCAAACCTTCTTTTTCCAACACCACCGGCAGCAGATCGTGGGCAATGCGACGCACCTCGGCGTGGGTATCGCCAATCAGTGAAGCCACTTTTTCCAGTTGCGTCGCCCGCTTTTCATCGGTGAGATAAGGCATGGATTGCAGGCTCATCCGGGCTGCGCCCAGCATGGCGGCAATGCCGTCGTGCAGGTCTTTGCTGATGCGGTTGCGCTCCTGCTCTTCGCCGCGCATCAAGGCTTTGAGGACTGCGTTCTCGTTTTCCCGCTCCAAAAGCCGGAATTTCCGGGACTGGCTTTTCCGGTATTGAACGCCGAAACCAACGCCGGCCAGGAGCAGGGCGAGTCCACCGGCGGCCCAGCCGCGCATCTGCGCGTTTTTCTTTTCAATCACCAGCCGGTGTTCGGTGAGCTGCCGGTCTTTTTTCTCGGTTTCGTAGCGGGTAGCCAGCTCGTTGATTTCGCGCGCAGCTTCTGCTGTGGCAATAGAGTCTTTAAAAAGAGAATAGGTATAGTAGTAATCGGCTGCGGCGGCTTTTTGCCCCGACTGATACAGGATTTTGGCGGCAATTCCGGCTGCGCGGGCCCGGGTCAGGTTGTCGCCCATTTCCTCGGCGTAGCTCACGGCTTTTTGCGCAAAAGGCAAAGCCTCGCGGCTGCGGCCTGATTGGTGGAGTACATCGGCATACCGGAAATAGCTGCTCGCCAGCCACACTTTATCCCCTGTGGTTTCGGCGGCACTTTTAGACGCTTCGGCGTACTGCAGGGCTTTTTCCGGGTCGGGCGTTACCAGCGACAAGGTAAAATTGGCAATGGTCCGGGCGTTGAGGTCGTCGCCGTTTGCTTCGGCAAGGGTTAATGCTTTTTGCGCCCATTGTACGGCCCGGCTGGTGTCTTTTTGGGTTTGGTAGGCCAGCGCCAGATTACCGGCTATAGTCGGCAGGATTTTGCGGTCTTTTTTCCGCTCCAGCAGGTGAAAAGACTTGTGGAAGTACGCAATGGCACCCTCGTGGTCGCCGGTTTCGTCCAGCAACGTAGCGATGTTGGAGTACAGATACCCTGCTTGTTTGGGGGTGTCGGCTTTTTCCATTACATCCACAACCTTGTAGTAATAATAAAGCGCCGAATCCAGCCGGCCACGGTATTGATGGGCCACCGCTATCAGGTTCTGGGCTGCTAAGTCGCTGCGCTGCGCTTCTTTTGGATGCGGATTTTCCAGTGCGAGCCGGGCGTATTTCAACACCGAATCCAGCTCATTGCGACTGTCAAAATAAAGGGCTTTTTTAAAATAGAGGTAATCCAGAAACGGCACTTTTTCGGCTTTCCCTTTTTGGACAAGGGCATCGGCGAGGGCTTCGCAATTGCGTCCGGGCGTTTTGATACAGCTGTCCAGCGGTTGCATCAAAGGTTTAAAAACCGGTCCGATGTCTACCACTTCGCGTTTCTGGGCCAGCGCCCACGGACCGCTCAGGAGCGCGCAGAGAAGAATAAAAGTGGTGCGTTTCATGGTGGTTTTTTGCGTTTAGAGATAGCCGAGCGTAAGGGCTTTTTTCACCAGTCCGGCCATGTTGCGGGCGTCCAGCTTCAGCATCAGGTTGGCGCGGTGGTTTTCCACAGTTTTTTCGGAAACAAACAAGGCTTCGGCGATTTCTTTAATGGTTTTTTCATCCACAATCAATTGCAGAATCTCCAGCTCCCGCTTCGTAAGCGCTGCCTTGTGATGCGCCACGCCCTGCCGAAAAA
>JAEVZP010000188.1 GCA_023392185.1 Bacteroidota bacterium | reverse complement strand
GGAGAGGGTAGATTAAAAGTGCTTAGGGGCGCACCAGTGCTGTCGAGGACAAAGACGTAGTAAATTGTAGTTGCTGTCTATGGTTGAACGAGTCGTGTAGTTATAAGCGGAAGCCAGTACCATGAGCCGGTTGTCAGACAATTCATAAATGCCAAACGGTATAAAGGTTTTATCAGGCCCTTTGACGGTCCGGTGCCAGAGCAGTTTTAAACTGGTATCGTACTTCGCAACCCGCATATTAATTGGATGCGATATAACCTGGAGGTCATGATTGCTACTGCCAAACACTACTATTTCCTTCTGATTTTTCAATAGGAGCAATGGCATTTTTAAAGCCGGGTCCGCGAAAGAATCACTTGTATATATGCGCGGCAGTAAGGAACGTGTTGTCAGTACGGTATCGCGCCGGTGGTTCAACTTTGCAAGTCCAAGCCAGGAGGCGCTGCCGTTTGTCATAACCGGTCCGAGAAAATAAGTGCCCACAGGGTGCTTTAAACTTTGATTGACAAAACTTAAGGGCCATTTATTGAAGGTATCCAGAGGTTGAAATTCGAGTGTGTCTATACGTTCCAAAAGGGTGATTGTGGTATCAACCAACAAAAGACTGCTACTTACTTGTGATAGGCCAGTTGTGCCAGACCGATAGGAATTCGCTACCGAGAGCACAACTGCACGCTCCGAGTGTTTAGTCATACCGATAAGGCTATTGTTATCTGAGTACAGCGGCACGTTTATAAAAGCACTATCAATGCGTCTGGATGCAAATTGACGTTTATTGCAATCGTAAATCGTAACATAAGAGTAGCCGGCACCCGTGCTTAACCATCCAAGCGTGGAACTAAAGGCCATAACGATCTTGTTCTGCAGAAATTCGGTCTTAAAGGTGTACACGCTGGTAGAATTATTGAGACCATAACTGAAAGTATCGAGAAGATTGAAATTCAGGTTTGTATCCAGACGTAGTACAAAAACCTTATTAAAATGGGGCTGATTCTCCAGCGAATCGAAAAAACCTGTCGCACCGGCCAGATTAATATGATCTGCGTAATGACCCACTGCTTCCACCCTTACGTAAGGTGTACCCAGCACGCCACTCAGATCAATTCTTTGCAGCAGTTGTCCGGAAGCATTGGTTTTAATGCAAAAACCTTTTACCGAATCTCTTGTAGGGCTATTGCTGCCGTTTGTCTGTTGACCACAGAAATAAAAGTTGCCTTTATATTCTGTAAAACCATTCACATAGTCGTTGCGTAAGGTATTGAGGGAAGGTGGCAGAAAGAGAGGTTGGGCTTGGATCACGGATACACCGCACAAAATGAGAAAAGTAAAAAGAATGTTTTTCATTTGGGTAATTGGTTAAGAACATAAGCCCTTTTCCTGAATACAAGAGAGGCGGTGGATTCCAAAAAGTGGGTGTTCCCGAATTGCTGAATAGACTTTATTCGCAAACTTTATGAACCGGACAGATATGTAAATATAAGGTTAGTTATAGTTGCGGGAAGTGCCTACCTTCTCCATTTTTCCGGAAATTGAGCCCCCAAACCCCTTTCTTTTATGCCTGCCCCCCTTCGCTTCACCCTTTTGCAACCCGATGTTTTGTGGGAAAATCCCACCGGAAACTATGCTCAATACGAGCGCATGATTGCCGAAGAGGCAGCCCGGTACCCGCTTCACATCGTTTTGCTTCCGGAATTGTTTGCCACCGGTTTTAGCATGAACACAGCGCTGGCCCAAACCATGGAGGATGAGACGGTGGAATGGATGCGCGCCGTAGCCCGTCGCTACCGCTGCATTCTCGGCGGCTCGGTGATGATCCGGGAAGAAGACCGGGTGTATAACCGTCTGGTGTGGATGCAGCCCGACGGCACCTTCCATTTCTATGACAAGCGCCACCGTTTTGCCTACGGCGGCGAAGACCAGCACTTCGAAGCCGGCGATCGCCGCGTGATTGTGCAGGTCATGGGCTGGAAAATCTGTTTGCAAATCTGCTACGACCTGCGCTTTCCCGTCTGGAGCCGCAATGTGCCCGGCGATGCCCAATACGATGTGCTCCTCTACGTCGCTTCGTGGCCCGCCCGCCGCGCCCACGCCTGGAAAACCCTCTTGCCCGCCCGCGCCATCGAAAACCAGTCCTATGTTATCGGCCTCAACCGCACGGGAACGGACGCCAATGGGCTGGAGCACAGCGGCGACAGCGTGGTGCTGGGCCCCGACGGCCTGCCGATGTGGGAAGCGGGCAGCGCGCCACAGGTTCATTCCCTTCTTTTAGATTTCCAGATGCTCCGCGATTTCCGGGATCAGTTTCCGTTTTTGCGGGATGCGGATGGGTTCTCTTTGTTGTGAGGCAGTGCCTCATAACAAAGAGGGTTGGAGCCCCTTGGGCGTTGGAACTTCGTGTTGGAGCCACTTCGTGGCGTTAGATACTGCACAATAGTATTGGCATTTTCTGCTAATAAATTCAATCCTCTCTGGATTTTCAATACTTTCAAGATGAAACTCTAATATTATCAACGCATAGCTTCAACGTTTCCAACGCCGAAGGCTCCAACGTGAAACTCCAACACGAAGTTCCAACGCCGAAGGCTCCAACAACGAAGCTTTAGAAGTCGGTTCCAAACGACAAATACCAGATCGGCTTGCGGATGCCTTCAATATTCCAGGCCGCATCGGCACGAACGAAATAGCCGAGTAGCGTGGTGCGCATCCCGAGGCCGTAGCCAACTGCAAGGCCATTGCCGGGATTATCGAGGATAAGCGTTACCGGATTATTGAAAGACTGCGCATAAATGGGCCGGTCCATGTTTTCGCCCGTCGGGAACAAGCCGTTCCAGGCAGCGCCCACATCCGCAAAAGCCACCATTTGCAGGTTTTGCAGCAACGAGCTTTTCACGGGTCGCTTCACCAGCGTGTTCCACACCGGCAGGCGCACTTCTTCATTCAGGACTGCATAAGAGTTGCCGTTGCGCGCCGAGCGCTCATAGCCGCGCAGGTTGGTTGCCAGGGCCTGAAAGGCATAAGATTCCTGACCAATGCCCACGCCGGAGGCGTTTTTGGCAAAAAGCCAGTTGTCCACCCCACCCAGGAAATACAAAATCTTTTGCTTGCCGCCGGAATGTGCCCCGGCGAGCCGCGAAGCCAGCGTCAGTTGCCGGTACAAGGGCTGATAATGCCGCACGTCAAACCCGATATTGTACATCGTGCCTTTGTTTTCCTTGCTCAATCCCAGCAGCCCTTCTGCATAGACCTTGTAGCGCATGCCGCGCCGCACGTTGAGGCCCGGCATAATGCTGTTGTCAAACACATATTCTGCGCGGCTCACAATCCAGTTGCTGCGCTGATCGGGCAGGTATTTAAGGCTAATGCTGTCCTGCGCCTTCCAGTCGAGGCGGTCGAGGCGCACCCCGCCGGTAAGGCTCACGCGCCGCACGCGGTCAAACGGATACGAAGCCGTTCCCTGAAACAGATAACTCACATTGCGCGATACCTCGTTGCGGGCAAACAGAAAGCGGCCCCGCTGATCATAAAAACCGACCGGCGTTTGATAGGTATTGCCGTCGCGGTAGGCCAGGAGGCTCCAGTCCCAGCGGCGGGTAAAGTTTTCGTATTGCAGGAAATAGGTGCCGCCTTTCAGGTTGGCCGGCAGGCGCACGCCACCGGTAAAACGGTGGTTTTCCAGCGCATCGTTAAGACTGATCGTGATCAGGCCACCCAGGCTGGGCGCATTAAAACCTACGCCATGCGTAGCCACGCTCTGGTAGCGGGTAAAAAGAATGGTGTTATCGAGCCGCGCCGAAAAGAAATCAGGCTTAAAAGAAAGGCGGTAGGGCTGCGCCCGCAGCTTCAGGTAGGTGCTGTCTTTGATAGATGGATCTAGGAGCACGCTCGTGTCGATGCGCCGGCCGGTGGCGGTGGTGATATAAGCCTGCACGGCGGTATCCGGACCAAATTCTGACTGATAGACCTGCCGGGGCGGTGCCGGGCGTACGCTGCTGTCGGTGGCCGGCTTCGGGGCTGCAAACGGTCCGGAGGATCTGGCTTCTGCCGCGCGGGCATCGAGTTCTTTCTGGCGCAGGCGGGAAATCTGCGGCTCGGCCACCGGAGCATTCACCTGTGGAATTTTCAGTCCCTGCTGATACACCGAGTAGCCTTCTGCGTCTTCCAGCACATACATCACGCGGTCGTTGGCCGGCGTATATTGATGATAGAGAATGCTTTGCGGCAGGTTGGTAACGGCCAGCCCATATGCCGAATCCCGGTTGCGCACGTCGCGGCCAAAAACAGACACATACTGATTGCGAATGCCGGTGCTGTCGTCGAGATACGCAAAATGATCGGAGCCATACTGGATCGGCTGGCTGATGGTTTCGCCCCGCTGGCTGTTGCTCAGCTGCGTCAGCTCCGGACTTTCGGTTGTGGTGTTGTAGAAAAACGCGTTCATCGGGCCGGTGGGCAGCACGTTCACCTCTGCCGGCACTTCGAGGTTGGGCGCAGGCCGGTTGGACAAAAAAGCCAGTCCTTTCCGGAAACCACCGCTTACATACCAGGGCTGAATATCATCCCACACATCATCGGTGATAGGTGTCAGACGCGAGCCGCGAATCCGGAAATCATAGAGGTCGGTCTGGCTTTTCCGGATCGCTGAGAACACCAGCCTGGTATTGTCTTCCACGAAAGTCATCCCCAGCACCCGGTCGAAGCGGTTTTCGGGCACCTTCACATTCTGAATCCGGCCTTTGAGGGCGTTGTAGATGCGCAGGCGCGTTTTGCGGCCGTCGCGGTACAGGATCGCCAGGTTAAACCCATCATTGCTCCAGCTCAGGAGGGGATAATCCGGATCGGGGCGGCGCTCATTATAGTCGTGCTGCCCGCTGGAAATAATCGCCGATGCGGTGGATTGGCCCGAAACGCGTTGCAGCACCACTTCAAAAACGCCTTTTTTCCAGCGCGTATAAGCAATATCACGGCCGTTGGGCGATACTTTGATGTCGCGGATGACAGCCCCGTCGCCGGGGCGTTTTACCACTGCAATGCGGGTTGCTTTTTGGGGAATGTGTTGCCGGAGCGAGTCTGCCGCATACTGTTCCCGGAAATAGTGCAGCATCGAGTCGCCTGCCGCCCGCTCTTTGATGCCCATAAAGGCTTTGATACCGCCGTTGGCCGAGCCGCGGACGCGCATCATGTGCAGCAGATTTTTCATCTCGCGCGGGCCTTTGGTGTCGGAAATCCATTTCCAGAACGCTTTTCCGGCAATTTCGGGCTGCGTCTCGGCCAGGAGGTAAAAATTGGGCTGCACCTGCGCTGCCGTTATGGCTTTCCAGGCCGCATCTGCTTCAGTGTTCCAGCCGTCGATAATATAAGAAATAAAGCCTTCCGTTACCCAGGGTGCCAGGTTCAGGTTCACGTAGTTTTTGATCATCTCGCGCGCCGACTGGCCGAAAAGCATCCGCTCCATCACCACCCGGCCCATGCCCAGGCGCAGTTGCCGGCGCAGGTCGGTGTGCACACCGGTAAAATACACTACCAGCTGATCGCCTACGAGATTGACGGTACCGGTGGGCACGTCGCGCAGTTCCGATTCCCAGCGCAGGCCGGTGTTGCTTTGCCGGTATTCATCGTATTGGTTGTACAGAATAATATTGAAACGCTTCGGGAATCGGCCTTCGAGCTTTTTTTCTACCGCACTGATATCGTTTTCGGCCTGCTCGGCCACGTAGCGGGCGAGGCTGCGCCCGGAACGGTCGTAGTGGTAGATCCGAAAATGCTCGGTATCGAAAAAGCGCCACTCAAAATTGCGATATTGCACCCGGTTCTGGCCAAACACCTCGGTGTTGGTCTGGGCATACAATGCGGTTGTGCCGCTCACCGCCCACAGCGCCGCCAGGACGAGTATGCTGTTGAGAAAGGCAGGCAAAGACCTGTTTCGATTCATCATAACTACAGAAATAACGCAGGAAAAGGAGGCCGGGTTGCGATGGCGACTTGCGATTCTAAAATTACTGCCCAAACTTTAGAGCTTTATGTTACAAATTCAGGCCTTCACCTTCGGCCCCTTTGCTGAGAACACGTATTTACTTTCCGATACCGATAAAAACTGCTGGATTATAGATCCCGGCATGTCGAACGCGCGCGAAGTGGCGCAGCTCATCAGCGCGATCGAAACACAGGGTTTAAAGCCTCTTGCCGTCTTCAATACCCACGCCCATATCGATCATATCCTGGGCATTCCGGCGCTCACCGAAAAGTACAATATTCCCTTTGCCCTCCATCCGCTCGATACACCGGTGCTCATGGGCGCGGGTGCCAGCGCCGTGCTGTTTGGCATTGGGTCTTTCACGCCGCCGGTGGTCACCCAACACCTGTCTGAAGAACTGCCGCTGCGCCTCGGCGCGCACACGCTGAAGGTACTACTCGCGCCCGGTCACT
>JAEVZP010000169.1 GCA_023392185.1 Bacteroidota bacterium | reverse complement strand
GTCATCTTCGCCGGCGATCTGTTTCATTCGCGCCACAACAACGAGGTAGAAGCGTTCCGGGAATGGCGGGCTGGTTTCCCGAAAATCCATTTTCAGCTGGTCATTGGCAACCACGATATTCTGAGCGAAGCTTTTTATGCGGCGTGTGGCCTGGAAATCTTTTGGGAAAAAGTGCTGCTTCAAAACCTTGCTGTCTGGCACAACGCGCCTCCGGAAAGCGACACCTTTGTGATCCACGGCCACATCCACCCCGGTGTGAAGCTTTTTGGCAAAGGGCGGCAGCAAATTGCGGTTCCGTGTTTTGCCATGGACGAATCCCGCCTGATTCTGCCTGCTTTTGGCGATTTTACCGGCTGCTTTTATGTGGATGCCCGCGACTTTCAGGCGGTGTATGCGGTAACGCCGGAAGCCGTATTGCAGGTAAAGTAAGACCCAAAAGAAGCAAGGCATTTTCCGGAAAAAATGCCTTGTTCTTAAAAATAGAATTCCGGTTGCAAAGCGCAGAAAGCCCGGAGGCGTCGCTATTCCACAATGCTAATCTTCCCCACCGCCGTTTGTCCGTTTCCCCAAACGCGCAGCAGGTATTGACCGGCGGGCAGGGGAGCGTGAAAGGTTTTTTCTTTTTCGCCGCTTATTTCAAAACTTGCGACGTCTTTTCCCAGCATATCGGTAAGGGTAATTTGGTAATCGCCTTTTTGGGAGAGGCGAAGGGTAAACGCGCCGCTGGAAGGGTTGGGAAACACCTGCATGGTGAGCGTTTGCGCGCTGCCGTAAAGGCTGCCGCCTGCAAGGCTTTGGGCGTCAAAGGTTTTGGAGCGGGGCAGACGGATGTTCCGCAGGCTTGCCAGTAGTTGCTGTTCGGGGTTGGCTTCTTTTGCAGCCCCGCCACAGGGCAGGTTTTCAAAAACAACGGTGGAACCCGCCTCCGCTTCAAAGCCGGGATTGATGGTAATAACGTTGCCGGCGCGGAAGCGGTAATCGGCCTCGTTATACACATGCAGCGGGCGGACGATATCGATGTTATTGTTAGCCTGGAGTGTAATGGTGTTTTCGGGTTGGTAGTGCTTGGCCGGGAAATAATGACCGGAGACGCCGGGTGCACCGGGAAGCTCCAGATTGTCGTAGCAGGTGATTTTACGGCCTGCAAGGCCAAAAAGATTTGCGTTTGTATTGCGGCTTGGATTCAGCGAGTTCATAATCGAGTGGTTAAAATAATTGGATCTGAACTTGCCGTAAAAGTCAGAGAAGCCGCCATCACAACCATGGAGGGGCCAACCTTTGAGTTGCCCGATTACTTTGTTGTTTATATTGGCTAAAGACGCCCCGGAAGAGCCGCCTTCGGTAATGCCGTCAGCCCAAAAAACTTGTAAGAAGGGAATGTCTGCATAATTGCAGATTACTTGAGTGGAGACCTGATGATCCCAAATCCAGCCAAAGAGAACATCAATAACGGTAGTAACGGTATAACAACCTGTGGCAATTACAGAAGTATTGTAGATGATATTACTAGCGCCGCTTACTTTTTTAATGTCGCCTTTTGGGTGGTGATAGCTGACGTAAGGGTCAATAAAATAATTGGGTGTGCCGATTTCGATGCCGTTATGAAAAAGACTCGGGTTCCAGCCGGCAAAGGAGAAGTTAAAGTGAGGCGGCGGGGGCGTTAGCACTTCTAAAAGCGAGAAGTCGCCCCATTGGTAGTGGCCTATAAGACGAAGCTTGGTTGTGTGGGCGTATTCGTGGGCTGTAGGTTTAAAGTATTTGTCTACAGAGCCATCAAGGTTTAATGTGTCATAAGTCTGACCTGTAATTTCACCTCTATTAGTTGACTCAGTATGATCTGTGTTAGCATCAGGGCTTTGGTAATTAAAATAGAGCGTATGCTCCACATCAAAGTTTACGCCTATGGTACAATGTCTTGCTGTTAGGATATAGTATCTCAGTTGGTTTTGCGCTACTTCTTGGTTAAGGAGTGTACCAGTGCAGCGTCCTTGAATATCCAGTTTCACTGTAGCTTCCCGTATGGGTTGGCGGTATTGCCGCGCCAGCCGGAGAAGATCGCTCTGCGAATTAATATTGCAGTCGAGCGCTTCATCCCAATATTGGCTATAGCTCGTGGTAGCGCAAGTCAAAAGGAGAAAATACAAAAGAAAGTAGTGCTTCATGGCTTATGAAATTTTACGAGTGAAAACGTGTCTGGTCCGTAGTAGGCAACAAACTGGACTATACCAATATCAGGCGCTAGAAAAACATCATTGACTTGGATTCCTTCTGCAATAATCTCATTTGAATTACCGGGCCATAAAGGATAGTTCTTTATGATCGCACCAGGCGAATAGCTAGAGCCTATTCTAAAACTGTTGTCTTTTTGTCGTGCCATAAATCCATAACCACAAATACTTGCAATTGTATAATCGAAGGAGGAACCGTTGGGACCTATACTACCCCTTGATGAAACGCCTCTTGATAGGTGTACAGCGTTTACCTTGAAAATATTCTCTTCCATTTCCATGCATTGCTCCAGTCGATCTCGGTGAGGCGAAGAAGTGTAATCGCTTATCCATACGCTATCCCGTTTGGTACTATCCCGGTTGAGGTAGATCCAATAAGCGCCCGGTTTATAATTGCCAAAATATTTTTTTATAATTGGGGCCTGCTCTACACGCGTAAAATTTTGGCATTGGTGACAGGCGCTGAACGTAAGGGCTGCAAGGAGTAGCCC
>JAEVZP010000157.1 GCA_023392185.1 Bacteroidota bacterium | reverse complement strand
CCGTAGGCGTTGCCGCCATAGGCATTGTAGTCGCGCACAAAATCGCTGACGCAATAACTTTTTTTATAAACAATTTTTTCGGCCAGGCCGGTTGTGCCCGTGTGTTTTTCCAGCCGGGTCAGCATCTCTGTTAAATATTGTTCCCGAACAGCTTCGCTGTCTTCCAGGCCGGTAGCCAGCGGCAACAGCAAGAACACGTTTTCGCTTCCGGCAGGCGCTACGCCGGGGTCAGTCCTGGAAGGACAACAGGCGTAGAAGAGCGGCGCTTCGGGCCAGCGCTTGTCTTCATAGATTGCCCCGATATGGTCGTCGAGGTCGTTTTCAAAAAACAAGGTGTGGTGTTGCAGCTTGGGAATCTGCTCCCGGAAGCCGAGGTAATAAATCAGGCAGGAAGGCGCAAATGTGCGTCCACTCCAGTAAGACTCCTTATAATTCCGGAAATCTTCAGCCAGCAGGGTTTCGCTGTGATGGTAGTCGGAGGATGCAATGATCGCATCAAAACTGTGGGGCATGCCGTTGAGCGTCAGGGAAACGGAGCCATCCGGCAAAACGGCTATCTTTTCGGCGGCCTGCCCGAAATGAAAAACGGCACCCTGGGCTTCGGCCACCTGCTGCATACCCAGCACCAACTGATAGAAGCCGCCCATTGGATACCAGGTGCCGAGCGCATAGCCGCCATAGTTCATCAGGCTATACAGGGCCGGAATGTTTTTGGGTGAAGCGCCGAGGAAAATAACCGGAAATTCCATCAGGGCCCGCAGCTTGGGATGCTGGAAATAGCCGGCCACATAATCCCGGAAATTGGACAACAAATTAAGCTTCAGCGCACTGCCGGCAATGCGCGGCGAGACAAATTCCCACCAGCTGTGGCAGGGCTTGTTCACAAAATCCTGCATGCCCACTTCATACTTAAAACGGGCGGCGTCCATAAACTGCTCCAGTTTCCGGCCGCTGCCTGGCTCCAGCTGTTCAAACAAAGCTTTCAACTCCGGAAAAGCCTGCGGCACGGGCAGCACGCCGTCTTCAAAAACCATCTCAAACTGCGGGTCCAGCGCTTTCAGTTCATAGAAATCGGCTGCTTTGCATCCAAAATCATTAAAGAATCCTTCGATGATGTCGGGCATCCAGTACCAGCTCGGCCCCATGTCGAAGACAAAACCTTCCGGCGTTCGGAACTGCCGGGCCCGACCACCGGGACCCGTATGTTGCTCAAAAACGTGTACGTCATGGCCTTCCCGCGCGGCGTAGGCTGCTGCCGAGAGGCCGGAAAAGCCGGCACCGATAATGGCTATTTTCTTTTTCATGGCTTTTTTTGATCTGCCCGGGGCATGGTGGATAAGGCTTCCTGCAGCAAGGCTTCGGGCCGGATGTTTCTGCAATAAACCGGGTGGTGGAAGGTGTCGAGCTTGGTGAGGAGCCGGATGAGCGTCATCTGCTCTTCGGGGGTGAGGTCGCCGGCCACCAGGCGCGATGCCTGCCGGATGCGGTCCATCTGCGCTTCCAGGGTTTGAAGCCCGGCAGGTGTGATGTGGAGCACCTTGCTTCTCTTATCGGTTTCAGAATCTGTCTGCGTTATCCATCCGGCAGCAATGAGCCGGTTGATGATCTGCATGCCGGCCGGCTTTTCCTGCACGTTCTGTTTGATAAGCGCCATCTTGGTCATGGCACCGAAGGCTTTCAGGTTGATAAGATAAATAAATTCTTCCTGCGTTGAAAAGTCCGAATCGTGGATAGCTGCTTTCGAATAAGCCCGGGCATAGCGGCTGAGGCGCAAGAGCAGGGTGTTGATAACGCTTTCGGGCGAGCGGCCTTTTTCCTGTCCTTCCCATTGGGGCACTGCTGGCGCACCGTCCAGCCCGGCGGCTACCCAGCGCTTAAAGCCCATAAGGTCTTCCGCATAGGGCGAAGCCGTTGTGCTGCGGTGCTCAAAAGCCTGCACCAGCCCGAGCACTTCTTTGAGAAGATTATAATTCATGCTCTTTTTTAAGAATATGGCTTTAATATTGTGGAGGAGGCATACAGAACCTGATAAGGATTACAAAAAGGATGCCATTTATACCTATTCTGCACAGATTTGGTATAAAAATACACCAAAAATATTTGAAAGTGCTGGTTGTTTGCTTTCCTACAAGCGCAGCCTTTCGCCGGGGCGCAGCATCACGGCTTATCTTTGCGGCCTATGTACAGCCTGCTGCGCAAAGCCCTTTTTAAGACCGAACCGGAAAAAGCGCACTACTGGGCGATGGCCCAACTGGCGCGCGTTTGCCGCATTCCCGGCGTGCGGAAAACCCTTAAAAAATCGTTTCTAAAGACCGGTCCTTCGCTGGCGCGTACCGTCTGGGGCCTTCATTTCCCCAACCCGGTAGGCCTCGCAGCCGGCTTCGATAAAGACGCCCGCTGGACCGACGACCTCGCCGCCCTTGGTTTTGGTTTCATTGAAATCGGAACCGTGACGCCCCGCCCGCAGCCCGGCAACCCGCAGCCGCGCCTGTTTCGCCTCAAGGAAGACGCTGCGCTCATCAACCGGATGGGATTTAACAACGGTGGCGCTTCTGCCGCCGCCGGACGGCTGAAATACCGGAAAGATCCGGTGATTATCGGCGGCAACATTGGCAAAAACAAAGACACGCCCAATGAAGACGCCATCGCCGACTATGAACAGGCCTTCCGCGACCTCTACGAAGTGATGGATTATTTTGTGGTCAATGTTTCTTCGCCCAACACACCGGGCCTGCGTGCCTTGCAGGACAAAGAACCGCTGCTGGCCCTGCTACAACACCTTAAAAGCCTCAATGAGCGCCTCGGCAAACCCAAACCGCTGTTGCTCAAAATTGCGCCCGACCTTACCGACGGACAGCTCGATGACATTGTGGCGATCGTACAGGAGCTGCCGCTCGACGGACTGGTGGCCACCAACACTACCATCGACCGAGGCGGCCTGAAGGCACCGGGCGTGGACGCTATTGGCGCAGGCGGACTGAGTGGCAAACCGCTGCGCGCACGCAGCACCGAAGTGGTGCGCTATCTTTCCGGAAAACTGGGCCCCGATGTTCCGATCATTGCCGCCGGTGGCATTTTTACGGCCGCCGACGCGCGCGAAAAGCTGGAAGCGGGCGCCACCCTGGTGCAGGTCTATACCGGCTTTATCTACGAAGGACCCACCATTGCCCGTGATATATGCGCCGGACTGGCCGGAAATTTGTAGTCCTCAGCGGTATTCTACAAAATACCGCTGCGTCCTATGAACCCGGAACTTTTTAGCCTGGCTGCCCTTTTCTCGCTGCTCACGCTGGCCCTCCTGGAGGTCATCCTGGGCATCGACAATGTCATTTTCGTTTCCATCATCATGCAGCGCATGGAAACCGATAAGCAAAAGCGCGCACGGCTGATCTGGATGGTAGTGGGCATTACCACCCGTTCCATCATGCTGGCCGGACTGGGCTGGCTGCTCACCCAAAAAGGAAAAGTGCTGTTTACGCTGCCTTATCTCGACAAAGGCTTTGACCTGGCGAGTCTGGTGATGATCGGCGGCGGATTGTTTCTCCTGATCAAAACCGTGCGGGAGATTCACCACAAGGTAGAAGGGGAGGAAGAACAGGAAGA
>JAEVZP010000156.1 GCA_023392185.1 Bacteroidota bacterium | reverse complement strand
AGGTGACTTCCAGGGGCGGGCAACCACTGCTGGCAGGCGTGGCAGCAGCGGCAGCGCGCACCGAGCCGAGTTCAAAGGCAATTTTAAGCGCAATCAGGTTGCAGTTGCGCGCCGATTGGTTGCTGGGACTGTAGGCGCCCTGTGTGGTGGGGAATCCGGTCCGCCCGCAACCGGCGCAAATGGCCTGATACACCACTCCGTTTTTATCAAACCGGCTGGTGCCGCCGTCTACGTGTTCATCCACCCCGGCTTGCCCGCGATAGGTGCCGTAGAGCAGCGAGCCCATGTTTTTGCTTAAAACAATAAAGTAAAAGTCTTGGCCGTCTGTGGTGGATTGGATCGCGCCGGGCGTCAGCGGCATATTAGCCATAGAAGACGCGAAGGGATTAAAGCCGAAAAGACTGCCGCCCCAGCCGCTGAGGTAGATATTGCCGCAGGTATCTACCAGAAAGGCCACCGGCGAAATATTAGGCCCGCTGGCCGGTCCGTTGCCGATCACCGTAGAAACCAGATTGTTTTGCAGCAGGCTGTCCATTTGCAGGATAAACTGTGTGGAACCGGGATTGCTGTATACGCCGGGCGTCACCGGGAAGTTGCCGCCGAGCGTCTGCCCCATGAGGTAGATCTTGTTGTCGTAATCGGTCTGAAGGCCAAAGACCTGGTCATAATCGTTCTGTCCGATAAAGCTGCCGTTCAGGGCCGGATACGCGCCGCCATTCTGAAACCGCAGCACAAAGCCGTCGGCCCGGCCACCGGAATAGCTGCTCTGATAGCCACCGGGCGGCATCGGGAAGTTGGCGCTTGTGGTACCGCCGCCTACATATAAAAACTGCTGCGCGGTATCGAAGGTGAGCACGTAGGCAGCGTCATTTCCGGAGCCGCCGTAGTAAGTACTCCACAACAGACTGGAAAGGGTGCCATCGAGCTTGCAGATAACGGCATCCTGCACGCCGGACAGCGTGCTTTGCAGGGGATTTTGAAGCGGAAAATCAATGGATTGAGTGTTGGCCGCCAGATACACGTTTCCGGCTTTGTCCACAATAATCTCGCTCCGGGCATCGTCACCGTAGTTATACATCAGCGCAGATGTGCTGTTGGGCGGCGTTGCCTGAATGTTGACGCCATCGGCCCCGCTGCCACCCAGGAAAGTAGAGCCCAGCAGGGCTGTGCCCATCGGATTGAGCTTGGTGATTACCATATCGGCCAGACCATTAAAGCTGTTGTCATAGGAGCCAGCCAGCACCGGATAATCGCTGGAGTAGGTGCGCCCGGCGACAAACAAATTGCCGGCGCTGTCCACCACCATGCTGTGCGGCTGCTCGTTGTTGGAGCCGCCGATATAGGTGCCGTAGAGCAAGGTGTTGCCCGCAGCATTAAACTTGCTGATCGCAATATCGCAGGGATAGGTGCTGTACAGGTTCGACATCCCGCTGTTGGTAGCGCCGCCCCCATAGGTGGCCTGAAAAGCACCAGTTGTCGTTGGGTAAGATTCCCCCGGTACCTGATTGACAATGCCAGCCCCATAGAAGCTGCCCAAGTCATCGTAGGTAGCCGTGAAACCCCAGCTGTCGGCTGTGGCACCGCTAAAAGTAGCAAACACCACTGTCGGGTCGATCACAAGCGGCAGGCTCCGGTCATACCCATCCGGGAACACAAAAGACACCACATTTCCGGAAATGGCATAGTTACAGCGCACGTTTTCCCGGCCGGTAGCGGTCGTTTGCCAGGCCACCGGTGCGGTTTCGGTGACGTCGCCAAGGCTCGTTTTTACCAGCAATGCACCTGTGGCACTTTTCTTCAGCCCGTTGATGCCGTCGTACTGCAGACGGATGCGCGCCGGGTCGGCGCCGGGAGTCAGGTAGAAGCTGTATTTGAAGCGGTCTTTCTCAAAAACCGCTTGCAGGTCGATCCCCGGATACAGGGCCTGATACCGGATGCCGGCAGCGGGGTAGATACCGGTTTTCCAGCGGCTGCTATCAGCGCCCAGAAAAAAATTGTAATAATGCGGCAACGGTGTTTCCGGCACGAATGTGGCATCCGGGGCGGCCTCCAAAAACCGAACTTTCCAGGCATGTGCCGGGGCACTTTCGGGAAGGGGCGTGCGGTCGTGGCGATGCCCGTCGGAGGCCACCCGGGCCATCGAAAAGGTAAATCCCTGCGGCTCCAGAAACACGGCTGTTCCGCGATGCACTTTGGCACGGTAGCGAAAGTCGCCGGCCCACTGCCCCCGGTTTTCCACAAACTCGCCTGCCGCCTGTCCATAGCTTCGGAGCGCTGGTATCAGAATCAGCAGGCACAGCAGTTGTAAGGTCTGCAATCGTACCGCCATAAAAGTAAAAAATAAAGATGCTACGTAGCGGAAAAGGTAAGCATTATTGCGCAAAGCAGCATAAAAAATGCCTGTCACAAGGCAGTGACAGGCATTTTGCGGAAGCGTGGTGCCGCCGAAGGAAAGCGAATCGCAGTAAGACTTAGATGCGCTTTACGTTGATGGCGTTGAGGCCTTTACGTCCTTCTTTGGTATCATACGACACGCGCTCGTTTTCACGAATTTGGTCAACAACGCCGGTGGCATGGACAAAGATGTCTTCGCTGCCGTCGTCTGGCTTAATAAAGCCGAAGCCCTTCTCTGTGTTGAAGAACTTTACTACTCCTTCTTGCATGGTACTTTGGGGGAATAATGGGGGGTAATTAATGAGGGCCGAAGGTAGTACATTCTGACACCTTTCAAAATCTTTTCTTTTTTTAGAAAAAAAATTCTTTTACAGCAGATACCACCGACTCTCTCAGAGGACTTTGCAACCGGCGACCTGCACACGGCGCAGCGGGGGTAAAAATTCCGGAAAAATTTCCTCATCACCAATCCCCTGTACCAGTCGCTCACCGCTTCTGTATCCCTTTTCTTTTTGCAGGGAATCCCTGCTTTTCCCAATCCGCCGCAAGGCTTTTTACAGAAGCTCCTGCGAACCAACAGCCCTCCCGGATCTTTTGATGCCGGAACGGCGAAAAAACGAAGCCCGCTCACCCGCGCCCAAAAGACGCTTTGGCTTCTGCTCTTTCCTCTCCCCACTTCCCCTTATCTTGCAAAGATTGTGGGGTTTCTGTATCCGCTTTTTCTGCTGGCCGGCCTGGCAATCGCCATTCCTGTTGCCATTCACCTCTTCGACCTGCGCCGCTTTCGCCGCGTGGTGTTTCCGGCTACCCGCTTTCTCAAAGAATCTGTGTTGCGCTCGCGCCGCCAAAGTCGCCTGCGCGAACGGCTGCTGTTGTTGTTGCGCTGCCTTTTTCTGATCACGCTGTCACTGGCCTTTGCCCAGCCCCTCTGGAACCGCTCTACAGGCGACAGCACACGCACTCTTCAGGTCGTTGTATTGGACAACGGTCCGGCAACCGGCGCCCGCAAAACCGGTCGCACGCTGCTGGAAAGCAATAAAGACATTGCCCGGCGCATCCTTCGCAACGGCGCTCCCAAAACCTATTTGCTGCCCACCAGCGGCCCGGTCGGCTATACACCGCTTTCCCGCGAAGACGCTGAAGCTACCTTATCGGATATTCAGCCGGCGGCCGGCACGCAAAACAACACGGAACTGCTGGCCACCATCCAGGGTTTGATGGCCGAAGAAGGCACTTCCACCGCAGACGTGTGGTGGCTGTCGGCTTTCCCCAAATCCCGGTTCGACCTGCGCCCGGAAGCTTCGTTGCTGCGCGGCATCCGGCTGCATGGCATTACCCTGCCGGCCGGCAACGCCGAAAACACCTGGATCGACACTGCTTTTGTGCTGCCCGCCGCCAATCCGGCCGCCGAGTCTCAGGTAGTAGTCAAGAGCCGCAGCACGGCAGCCGAGCCTGCTGCCGATGCTCCACTGCGCCTGACCGCCGACGACCGCTTTCAGAGTGCCGCGCCCGCCGGTCGCTGGAACAACGGCGCCCGAATGGACACCCTCGCCTTTAGCGGCGGCAGCAGCGGATGGCAAAAGCTGCAAATTACCCTTGCCGACGGCATCGGACCGGCTTTCGATGACACCTTTCGGATAGCGGTCCGGCCCGAAAAACCGCTTCCGGTCCTGGTGCTCCAGGACGGGCCGCCCAGTCCCTATGTGCGCACTGCACTTGGTGCTTCGGGCCGTTTCGAAGTCACCGAGCAGCCTTTAAACGGAACCATCCGGACGCCGGAAAATTATGCCCTGATTCTGATCAGCGGCTTGCGCACCCTGCCGGCTGCTGCCTTTGCCGCCCTGCGGCCGGCGCTGCAGCGCGGCGTTCCACTGATCGTTTTCCCACAGAAAACTACCGATATCCAGGCCCTCGAAGGCAGCCTGCGGCAGCTGGCCGACCTCCGGATTTCCGGAATCGACACCGCGCTGCAAACCGCCGCCTCGCTGCAATCCGAAGCGCCCCTGATCACCGAGATCTTTGAGGCCACCCCGCCCGATATGGAGCTGCCTGCCGCTGCCTGGCACTACCGCGTATCGGCTGGCTACGGCGCGCAGGGCCAATCCATCCTTTCGTTCCGGAACGGCGATCCGCTGCTGGCCGGGTATGCTACCGGCAGCGGCAAGTTGTATCTGCTCACCACCTCCGTAGATGCCGGAGCGGGTTCGTTTGGACGATCTTATTTCTTTGCCCCCATGCTGCATGCCGTGGCGGTCTCGGCGGCAGGCGCAGCCACGCTGGCCTTCACCGCCGGCTCCGGCAAAAGTATTTTTATCCCTGGCGCCAAAGAAGCCGGGGGCCGCGAAGTGATCCGCATGCAGGGCGAAGGCGTGGAAGCCGTTCCGCTGCAGAAAAGTGCCATTGGCGGTATGGAGATCTTCCCCGACGGGGCCGTTTCCGGAGCTGGGTTTTATACCCTTTCGGGCGCGGGTGCCGACACCCTGCTCCTGGCGCTCAATGCCAGCCGGCAGGAAAGTGTAGCCGACAACTGGACGGCTGCACAGTTGCGCGAGGGCTGGCCCGACAAAGACGCCACCTGGCGATCGCCGGAACAGGTAAAGGACGGAAAAGGCCTGAACGGCGCTGCTTCGGTGCCGCTCTGGAAAATGGTCCTTACCTTGGCGCTCCTTTTGCTCGCCGCCGAGACCGCCGTGCTGCTGCGCCCCCGCGGCTTTGCCGGGCAGAAAGTTTCTCCGCAGTTATGAAAAGTGTAATTCTGCGCCAGGTGCGCGTGTGGCATC
Organism: Bacteroidota bacterium; assembly: GCA_023392185.1. Classification (GTDB taxonomy): domain Bacteria; phylum Bacteroidota; class Bacteroidia; order Chitinophagales; family Chitinophagaceae; genus UBA1952. The sequence goes on along the minus strand of JAEVZP010000156.1, from coordinate 5,581 downwards.
CGACCAGTTCCCTCCACGGGCAGGTGTCGGATTTTTTATTGGATGACAAAGGAGCGCTCCAAATGCTTCCCCAAGGCGAAACAGGCGGCGATTTTCCCGAACTGATTTTGGAAGACGCCTATATCTCCATTGGCTGGACCGACCTTTTTGCCGACTACCGCGAGCCGGGGCAGGAACAAAAAGAAACGCTGCTTTCCGGCATGGCCGCTGCTGAAAGAGGCGGCTTTGCGCAGGTAGGGCTGCTGCCCAACACCCAGCCGCCGGCCGACAGCCGCGGGGCAGTAGAAAACGTACAGCGCTATAATTTCCGGAAGCGGGTGGATATTCTGCCCTACGGCGCCCTTTCTCAAAAACTGGAAGGCAAGGCGCTGGCCGAAATGCTGGACATGCGCGCCGGTGGCGCAGTGGGCTTTACCGACGGCTGGAAGCCGGTGCAAAACGGTGGCCTGCTGCTCAAAGCGCTCGAATATGTTAAAGCATTTGATGGCCTTATTGTGCAGTTCCCCAACGACGAAGCCCTGGCTAAAGGCGGCCTGATGCACGAAGGGCTTATGAGCACCCGCCTCGGCATGGCCGGTATTCCTTCGATCGCCGAAACGCTCGCTGTGCACCGCGATATTGAAATTTTGCGCTACACCGGCTCTCGGCTGCACCTGAGCGGCATCAGCACGGCGGCTTCGGTAGCGCTGATCCGGGAAGCCAAAGCAGACGGGCTGGATCTTACCTGCTCGGTGACGCCCTATCACCTGCTGCTCACCGATGAAGCGCTGATCGACTATGAGCCGGCCTGGAAGCTAACGCCGCCCCTGCGGCCGGAAAGCGACCGGCAGGCGCTTCTGGATGCTCTTGCCGACAGCACCATCGACGCCGTGACTTCGCACCACCGGCCGCAGGATTGGGACTCCAAAACCAAAGAGTTTGAATATGCTGCTGAAGGGTTGGCCGTGCAGGAAGTGCTGTTTCCGCTCCTGCTCAAAGCTGCCGGTGAGCAGGTATCCTTCGACCGGCTGGTAGATGCAGTGAGCGCCGCACCGCGCCGCGTCCTCGGCCTGCCCGAAAAAGGATTTGATAACGGAGCAAAATGGACCGTTTTCTCGCCAACAGGTGAAACCGTGATACGCCGGAAAGAAGCGCATTCGAAAGCGTTTAACAATCCGTTTCTGGATCATTCGCTTCCTGGAAAAGTCTTTGGTATTTTTGGCGTCTGAAATAACTGATTTCTTTTCCCCGCAACTGTGCTTCCCATGGAGAACCCCACCCTAACCCCGCTCAAACCTTCGCTTGTTCAAACGCACAAAACCTATGGGTTGATCATCGGCCTTATCATCGTGGTGCTCAGCGCGGTGGTCTATGTTGCCGGGATGCAGCAGTCTTCCTGGGTGCAGTGGGTCTTATATGCCGTTTTCCTGGGCGGACTCGTTCTGAATGCCAACGCTTTTTCCAAAGCCAACGGCGGAATGGTAAGCTACGGACAACTGTTTAGTTCCGGATTCAAGACCACAGCTATCATCGTGTTGCTGGTAGTGGCCTGGGTGATTGCTTCAGTTTCCATTTTTCCGGAAATGAAAGAAAATGCTTTGGAACTGGCCCGCGCCCAGATGGAGCAGGAAGGCAAGATGGATGCCGAAACCATGGAAACCGCGCTGAATGTAACCCGCAACAACTTCACGACCTTTATCGTGATGGGAAGCCTGTTCGGCTATATGATCCTCGGCCTTATTTTTTCTTTGCTCGCCGCTGCCGTAACGCCTCGTATCAAAAGGCCGACAACGCCTGTAGTATAACTCTCCGGAAATCTTTGCCTTCGTGAACACGCCTGCTCTCCTAGACCTCTCTGTTGTCGTCCCGCTTTTTAACGAGGAAGAATCGTTGCCGGAGCTGATGGCCTGGATTGCACGGGTGTGCACCGAAAATGCGCTCGCCTACGAAGTTATTTTTGTGGACGACGGCAGCACCGACCGCAGCTGGGACGTTATCCGGCAGCTTTCAACGCAGTACCCCGATAATGTTCGGGCCTTGCACTTTCAGCGCAACTACGGCAAAAGTGCGGCGCTGAACGAAGGTTTTAAAGCCGCCAAAGGCCGGGTGGTGATTACGATGGACGCCGACTTACAGGACTCCCCCGACGAAATTCCGGAACTCTACCGCATGATTTCGGAAGACGGCTACGACTTGGTGAGCGGCTGGAAAAAGGTACGCTACGATAATGCCGTCACCAAAAATCTGCCTTCCAAACTCTATAACTGGGTCAACCGGAAAGTGAGCGGCATTCCGCTGCACGACATGAATTGCGGGCTGAAAGCCTATCGCTCCAAGGTGGTCAAAAGTGTGGAAGTCTATGGCGAGATGCACCGGTTTATTCCCGTGTTGGCCAAGTCGGCCGGTTTCCGGAAAATCGGGGAGAAAGTGGTTGTCCACCGGGCCCGCAAATACGGGGTGAGCAAGTTTGGCTGGGAGCGCTTTATCAACGGCTTTCTGGATATGCTTTCGGTGCAGTTTATGGGTCGTTTCGGCAAAAAGCCGATGCACTTTTTCGGTTTTTGGGGAACGATCCTTTTCCTGATTGGATTGGTGGAAATCCTGTGGCTCATCATTCAGAAGTTTTCCGGAAATCTGGAAGCCGGGCTGGTCAACAAGCCGGGTTTCTATATCTCCATGACAGTGATGATTCTGGGCAGTCAGTTTTTCCTCGCCGGCTTTGTGGCCGAACTGGTAAGCCGCTCCGCCGCCGACCGCAACCACTACCTGGTGGATGAGGTAATAGGAAGTTAGGGGTTAGGAGAGCGGGATTAGGGGTTAGGGAAGGGATTGGGCTTTGAGCTCTTGCCTTCCGGAGCGTTGCGCTTCAATATTATTCCGGTTGCTTATCTTTTTTCACCTGGAAAGGATATGCGCAAAACACAAAGGCCCCTGGGGTTAGCCCGACAAGACATTTCTACTTAAGACGAAAAACGGACGCTCCGCGATAGACATTCGGAAGAATCCGTTTTTCGTTTTACCGGCGTGCTATTTGGCGTCCGGCACAAAGCGCATCGAAATGCTGTTGACGCAGTGGCGGGTGTTTTTGGGCGTAAAACGCTCGCCTTCAAACACATGGCCGAGGTGGCCACCGCAGTTGGCACACACGATCTCGGTGCGCCGGCCGTCGGCATCGGCTACGCGCTTCACGGCGCCGGGAATCTCATCGTCGAAAGACGGCCAGCCGCAGTGCGACTCAAACTTGCTCGCCGAGTGATACAGGGGGGCATCGCACTGCCGGCATACATAGGTTCCGGAATCTTTATTGTTGGTGTATTCGCCGGTAAAAGGCCGCTCGGTGCCTTTATGGAGAATCACATATTCTTCTTCGGGGGTCAGTTTGCGGTAAGCCATTAAAGAGGATTTTTTCCGGAAATAAGGCAGAAAGACTGTGCCAGTAAAGGCTATTCAAACCCTAAAAGGCCGGAAAGCGTATTCCCTTAAATCGCTCGTTCCTTTTTTCAACGAACCCCTCGTTTATTTGTTCTTTACGGGGAGGCTTGGAGTCTCTTTCGAAGCACACAAAATGGCTAAAGCAAAAACGAGTTTTTTCTGTCAGGGCTGCGGGTATGAAAGTCCCAAATGGACGGGCAAATGCCCTTCCTGCAACGCCTGGAACACGATGGTGGAGGAAATCAAAGAACGCGAAACCAAAGCGCGACCGGATGCTACCGTGTGGGACGGCGACACCCGGCAACTCCGCCGCGCCCGCAAGCTCGACGAACTCGAAATCACCGAAGAAACACGCCTGCCGCTACCGGATCCGGAACTCAACCGCGTATTGGGCGGCGGGCTGGTTCCCGGCTCTGTCATTCTCGCGGGCGGTGAGCCTGGGATTGGGAAAAGCACGCTGTTTCTGCAATGTGCGCTGCAATGGAAGGGCGGCACGACGCTCTACGTTTCCGGGGAGGAAAGCGCGTCGCAGATCAAAATGCGGGCCGAGCGCGTGGGCGTGAAAAACCCGCAGTTGTATCTGCTGACCGCCACCAACACCGACACCATTTTTGAGGAAGTCAAGAAAACGCGGCCTTCGCTGGTGATTATCGACTCGATTCAGACGCTGGAATCGCCCTATGTAGAAAGCGCTGCGGGCAGCGTCAGTCAGGTGCGCGAGTGCACCGCTGAGATTATCCGTTTTGCCAAAACCGCCGCCGTTCCGGTCATCATCATCGGCCACATTACCAAGGAAGGGGCCATTGCCGGGCCGAAAGTGCTGGAGCATATGGTGGACACGGTGTTGCAGTTTGAAGGCGACCGCCACTATGCCTATCGCATTTTGCGCACGCTCAAAAACCGCTTTGGATCCACCAACGAAATGGGTATTTATGAAATGGCCGCCCAGGGCATGCGCCCGGTCACCAATCCGTCGGAAATCCTGCTTTCACAGCATGAAGAAGCCTTGAGCGGCATCTCGATCGGGGCGATTCTGGAAGGCGCGCGCCCGCTGCTGATTGAAACGCAGGCGCTGGTGAGTCCGGCGGTGTATGGCACGCCGCAGCGCACCGTAAGCGGCTATGACCTGCGCCGTTTGCAGTTGCTGCTGGCCGTGTTGGAGAAGCGGGGCGGCTTTCCGTTTGGTGCCAAAGATGTGTTTGTAAACATCGCCGGCGGCCTGAAGGTAGAAGATACTTCTATTGACCTTGCGCTGTGCTGTGCCTTGCTATCGAGCCACGAAGACCGGCCCCTGCCAAAGAATATCTGCCTGGTGGGCGAAGTCGGTTTGTCGGGCGAAATCCGGGCCGTAAACCGCATTGAGCAGCGCGTAGCTGAAGCCGACAAGCTGGGTATGGAAATGATTGTCATCCCCAAAGCCAACGCCAAAGGCCTGCATCAGCGCGACTTCGGGGTGAAGATCAAGCTGGCTAATAAGGTGGAAGACGTCTACCGGATGCTGTTTGGCTAAAGGGCTTTGAGGAGGCGCTGGAAGACAATTTTTTCCGGAAAATTCTGAAGATTTAAAAGGGCGGGCCGCAGCATGCGGCCCGCCCTTTTTGGGATGATTCCGGGGTTTATACCATTTGGATACCTAAAGAGGTCATTACAAATGGCCACGCATATCCCAAAGGATCAGAAGGGTTGAGGACAGCGATAAAGGGATTCGCTGTCTAAACAGAATGCTCCTTTCATTTTGTTTTGTCCTTCCGCCGAAAGGCGGAATCTTAGAAGATACTCCGGAGACCCTGCCTTTCGGCAGGGTGACAAAATAATTTATAAACCTAAGGAGGTTATGAGGTACGGGTTACCCGGTTCATCAGAAGGGGGAAGCGAGCAATGTGCAGATTAGCTGTCTAAACGGTATTATTCCTGTTTTTGAAAAATTCCGGAATGCCAGACGCCGTCTGCTGTTTGGATTTTGTAGAGATACAAGGCTGCCGGGAGGTCCTTCACGGACGCCGCATTTGGGGAAAAATAAGTGCCTGAGCGCACCGTTTTGCCTTGCAGATCGGTGAGGAGATAGGGCGCTTTTGAAGTGCCTTCCGGAAGCTGAAAGGAGATTTCATTCTGCGTTGGATTGGGATAGATCTTGACGGTGTTTTGGGAAGGAGAGGGTAGATTAAAAGTG
>JAEVZP010000121.1 GCA_023392185.1 Bacteroidota bacterium | reverse complement strand
GCACAAGGCTCAGGGCCCAAAAGATTTTCCTCACCGCAGCGCTTCGTATTTACGGGTGTTCACAGCGCCGTTTTCATCGGCCTGCACCAACCCGGTGATGAAAGGGGCACGGGCTTCCCGGGGCGTCTGCGACAAAATCCGCACATACTCCTCGTTTTTGGCGCTAAAGAAAAATAATAGCAGGATCGACCCGGGATTGTCTTTCTGCAACTGCGCCAGCATCGGGATACCGGAAAGAACTTTTTCTCTTCCCTGCTCGGGTTTGCTGTACAGAAAATCCAGCCCCTGCCGATGCATATCGTACCAGTATTGCCGGAAAGACCGGAAACGCGGACTCAGCAGCTGGTCCACAATCCAGTAGCGGTTGGTTTGATTTTCGGCCGTCTTCCAGCCTTTGATAGCCGCCCCTTCGGGTGCGTTTGCAACCACCGATTGTGCTTTTTTGAGAAGGGCATCGCCGCCATTGGGCGCAAAAGAATCGTAGTCGAGACCGAGAATCAGGTAGGAATAATAAGCCAGAATCGCAGTCAGGTTCGAAGCCATCGGATCGTTGCCGGCCACCCGGTTGTCGTCGAAGTTGATCGGGGCAAACTGCGAATACCGGAAAGAAATGTTCTGATCCTGAAAATTGACCGTTGGAGAGGTGTAGGAGGTGTTAAAAACGGGCCGGGAAGCGTTGATGGTCATCCGCCCGGCAAACACGTCTTCGCCGCTTTTGTCGGTGAGGTTAATCAGGATATTGACCGGAATACGCTCTTCGGGTAAAAACTCGTCGGAAGTCCACTTCCGCCCGTTCATAAACTCGGTAATGGCCTGCTCCATGCTTTTAAACACCTGCGGGTCGGTGTTCCGGATAGCGGCGTGCATGATCGAGACCTTGCACACCAGTTCCTGTGCCCGGCCAACGGTCGTCAGCAGGCTGCACAAGATACTGAGGAGGGCTATTTTCTTAAGATTTCCGGAAATGCCGGCGGATAAACTGCACAAGGGCATGGGCGACTCTTTTCTTTTGCAACAACGGTAAAGCTTCAACACCGTCGCGGGTTACAAAGTTCACTTTATTGGTATCGGTGGCAAAGCCCGCGCCTTCATCTTTCAAAGAGTTTAACACGATGAGATCGGCTTTTTTCCGGTGGAGCTTTTCCTGCGCGTTTTCCAACTCGTTGTTAGTTTCCAGCGCAAAGCCCACCAGGTATTGACCTTTGGTTTTAATGCTGCCCAGGTGCGCGAGGATATCGGGATTCTTCACCAGAGAAAGCGATAACGCATCACCGGTCTTTTTTATTTTGGCATCCGCAACGGTTTCGGGGCGGTAATCGGCCACGGCAGCGGAGAGCACCGCCAGGCTACAATTCGGAAATAAAGCCACGCTTTCCCGGAACATCTCTTCCGCCGACTCTACGCGGTGGGTTTCGACTCTGGGATGATTGGCGGAAAGGTGCGTCGGGCCTAAAACGAGATGAACCTTTGCGCCCGCTTCCGCCAGGGCTTCGGCAATGGCAATGCCCATTTTTCCGGTCGAAAAATTTCCGATAAAGCGCACCGGGTCGAGGCGTTCGTAGGTAGGTCCGGCGGTTACGAGGGCTTCGGTTCCGGCCAACGGCAGGTCTTCTTTTTCTCCCCAAAAATGGTCCAGAAAGGCAGTGATTTCCTCCGGCTCAGCCATGCGGCCTTCGCCTACTAGTCCGGATGCCAGCTCGCCATTGCCCACCGGCAAGAGGTGATTTCCGTAGCCTTGCAGCGTGGCAATGTTGGCGCGTGTGGACGGGTGTTTCCACATGTCTTCGTCCATGGCCGGAGCAATAAATACCGGACAGCGGGCAGATAAATAAACAGCTGCCACGATGCTGTCGCACAGGCCGTGTGCCAGCTTGGCCAGCGTATTGGCGCTGCAGGGGGCTACGATCAGCGCATCTGCCCAAAGGCCAAGGGAAACGTGGTTGTTCCAGTCGGCACCGTTGTGAACGGAGTGGAAAACCGGCTTTTTAGAAACGGTGGAAAGTGCCAGCGGCGTCACGAAACCGGCTGCGGCTTCGGTCATCAGCACCTGCACGTCTGCACCGGCTTTCACCAGCAGTCGCACCAGCAGCGGCGTTTTGTAGGCAGCGATGGAGCCGGTAACGGCGAGGATGATTTTTTTGCCGGAAAGGTGCGGGAAAGTCATTGAATTAGAAAGGCCACAAAGCCCAAAGATCAAAAGGCCAAAGTTCAAAGGTCTTTTTTAAAACGATTGGAACAAACGGAAGTAGAGATTTCCGGAAAATCGGACTGTGTTTTCGGTTTATATTTTGTCATTCCGCCAGCGGCGGAATCTGGGAAGGAACACGTTGTTTTGGCATTCTGATTCCTATTTCATCCTTCCCGCTCTTGTTTTGTCATTCCGCCGGAGGCGGAATCTCAGAAGATAGAAATACGGATTGTGAGACCCTGCCTGCGGCAGGGTGACAAAACAAGGGACGACCACCTTCCCAACCCGTTCATTTTCTGTTTATTTTGTCATTCCGCCAAAGGCGGAATCTCAGAAGAACAGGGAGACTTGTGAGACCCTGCCTGCGGCAGGGTGATAAAACAAGGGATGCACCCTCCTCATTACATTCGAATCTATTCACACATATATTTTGTCATTCCGCCAAAGGCGGAATCTCAGAAAAAGAAATTACAATTCATCATGCACAACCAAATCCCAATTTGTACTTTGTGAAAATATCCTTTTAAATGTCCTATCCTATCTACACCACCTACCTACTCACCAATGCCAATCGCTCAGTGCTGTATACCGGCATGACCAATAATTTGCGGCGGCGACTTGTAGAGCATTGGATTGGCCGGGAAGGAGCTTTTACAACACGCTATCAGGCGCATTTCCTTGTGTGGCTGGAAGATACCCGCTATGTACTCAATGCGATTGCGTTGGAGAAACGGATTAAAAACCGGGAACGTGTGTGGAAAAACGCTTTAATTGAGAAAAGTAATACGGATTGGCGCTTTCTGAACAGCGATATCCTAGGCTACTGGCCACCTACCGAGGAAGACATTGCAGACATAAAGGCTTTGTGGAACCGGTATCCGAATACCAGAGAGGCGTGGTGAAAGTCGCAGTATTGAGAAAGTATAGCCTTCTTTTTTTGTTCCTGCGTTTTTGTCACCCGGCCAAGCGGCAGGGTCTCAGAATCTCTCCTTCTACTTGTGAGATTCCGCCGAAAGGCGGAATGACAAAATAACACGGGAAAGGAAACGGCGGAAAAGGACTTCTCTTGTTTTGTCACCCTGCCTGAGGCAGGGTCGCAGCACCACACCGTAGCATACTTGTGAGATTCCGCCTTTCGGCGGAATGGCAAAACAAGACAATGGGTTGGGGAAGATGGGCGACTCTTGTTTTGTCACCCTGCCTGCGGCAGGGTCTCACGAATTTACCTGTTCTTCCCAGATTCCGCCTCCGGCGGAATGACAAAACAGAAGCGCGTAATGAAGTCGGAGGCGCATACCGAAACCCTCATTCTCTTGTTTTGTCACCCTGCCTTCGGCAGGGTCGCAGCAGATGGAGAAAGCACTAAAATTTCCGGAAAATCCCCTCTTATTTCCGGAAAATAAAGAAGTACAAGGCTGCAATTACCAACAGGGCCAGCACGGTAACAACGGCGGTCAGCACCCAGCGCTGCGACATGGGCTGCTGGCGGCGCTCGCGCCGCCCCCCACGCCGGGCCGATAGCGCCACGCGGCTGTTGATGCGCTTTTGCAGTGTGCGTACGCTGTCGCCCTCCAGCAGATTGAGGCCTTCGATTGCGTCGGCTTCCGGCGTCTCGGTGGCCAGCCATTGCTCTACGGCGTGGGCTTCCTCGGGCGAGAGGAGACCTTCGGCGTAGGCCAGCAGCAGCGCGTCGTCGGGCGGCGTACCGCCCCAAAATGGATGGTCTTGTGGCTGATTCACACCGTTTTTTTTGATTGTAATAAAATGCGCAGCGCCCGCTTGCCGTTCTGAATATAACTTTTGACCTGTCCGAAATTGTAGCCGGTAACTTCCTGAACCTCGGCGTAGCTTTTGCGTTGCAGGTAAAATAAATCCAGCACGGTGCGCTGTTCCGGACTCAGGCGGTCCATGCTTTCCTCCAGCTGTTGAAGGGTGTATTCTTTCTCCCAGGCTTCTGCCTCGCCGTCCATATTTCCGGAAACCGAATCCAGCGTTTCGGGCGGCAGATGGTGGACGCGGTCGCGCAGTACCTGCAGGCAATGGTTGCGCACCAGGATATACAGCCAGCCTTTGACGTTGCGCATTTCGTCGGTGGGGAAATGGGTGAGCGCCTTCAAAAAAACCGATTGCACGGCATCGGCGGCGGCGTCCGGGTCTTTGAGGTATTTCATGGCCACACCGAGGAGCAGTACCGTGTGGCTTTGCAGAATCTGGCCGAGCCAATACGTATCGCCCGTTTCCCGGAAACGCAGGAGCAACTCTTCTTCAGAAAGATTTTCTTCGGGGCGGGGCACAAGCGAAGATAATTGGGTTTAATTTCTGCAATGGAGAAATGACTTTTGTGATGGAACACGGATAGGGCGGATAAAACGGATACACACGGATTTTATCCCTATCCATAAAAATCCGTTTCATCCGCCTTCTATTTTCTACCTATAAAGCCGCCGGGAAATTACTTCAACAACTCGCACGCTTTCATGCCCGTCGCTTTCTTAAACGCCGTGCTGAAATGCGAGATGGATAAGAAGCCCAGTTCCAGCGCCACATCCGAAACGGTGGTGGCGCCGCTTTGCAGCAGCTCAATGGCGCGGGCCATGCGGCGCTCGTGCTGAAACTCATGGACCGTTTTGCCGGTCAGCGCCTTAAAGCCTTTTTTGAGATAACATTCATTCATCGCCACTTTCCGGGCCAGCTCTTTGATAGTAAGCGGGCGCTCGGTTCCGGCCAGCAAGAGATCTCGGGCGGCCAATACTTTTTCGCGCTCGGCGTCAATGGCCAGAAAGCGGCACGCCGGCACCGGGCAGGCCGTAAACGGCACCTGAATGGCTTCTACCGTGCGCCGGAGCAGGTGCAGGGCCGTCTCGGTGTGGAGCAAGGCGGCTGTAAACGGACTCGCTGCCTGCGGCGTCGTACAAAGCGCTTCGAGCAGCAACAGCAGCTGCGGGTCAATCGCAAATTGGTGTTCGGTGGTCAGGTCGAAGCGAAAAGCCGGCTCCACGCTGCGCCAGTCTTCGAGCCATTGGGTAAAAAAGTCGGGGTGAACCGACAGCACCACCACGCGGGCATCGGCATCGGTGGGCGCTATGAAATAGAAAATCCGAAGCGCCTGCCGGGTATCGTCGAGCGGAAGCAGCAACATCCGGCCATGGTTGTCGCGGCCGGCCACCGAGGAAGGCTCCAGAAAAAGCACATCTCCGCTGATCCAGTTGTTGACCGTCAGAGCCTCCCGGCTCAGCACCACAACTTCCTCACCGAGCACTTGTGTAAGCACCCGGGCGGTATCGTCGTTGCGGAGAACCGTTTTTTTCAGCACGGCGCAAAAATACGAAATGGAGCCGCCTCTTTCTATAAGCCCTTTGTTAATCCGGCACCGGCAGCGGGCGGACAACCTTCAGTCCGGGAATGCACAAAACCGTAGGAAAACAAAGGGAATTTCCGGAAAAAACGTGGTCTGATTTTCCACCCGGAATGCCGGTCTGTTTTTAACCAAAATTTCCCCGTTTTAAGACCCCTCCAGCCTTGAATTTACGGCATTTTTGACGTATTTTTGTAACTTAAAAAAAACCGGTTTTGAAGGCTTTTAAACAGCGTTTTTTCTGTTTAAAACGAGCGATTCTCTCCCGCGCCTTTCTTCCGGAAATCAACACTCAATGAACGAAGAAAACGAAGTAATGACCGAAGCCGTAGCTGCTCCTCAACCCCGCGAGTATGGCGCCGATTCCATTCAGGTGCTCGAAGGCCTGGAAGCAGTGCGCAAGCGCCCGGCGATGTATATTGGCGATATTGGCGTGAAAGGATTGCACCACCTAGTGTATGAAGTAGTGGACAACTCAATTGACGAAGCGCTGGCTGGTCACTGTAAAAATATTTATGTAACGATCCACGAAGACAATTCCATCTCCGTAGAAGACGACGGGCGCGGTATCCCGACCGGTATGCACGCCAAAGAAGGCCGCTCGGCAATGGAAGTGGTGATGACAGTGCTTCACGCAGGCGGTAAGTTCGATAAAGACTCCTACAAGGTTTCCGGCGGGCTGCACGGCGTAGGCGTTTCCTGCGTAAACGCGCTCAGCTCCAAGATGATTACCACCGTTTTCCGCGACGGGAAGACGTTTCAGCAGGAATACAATATCGGCATTCCGCAGTATTCCGTCCGCGAAACCGGCGAGGTCACCGACAAGCGCGGCACGCGGCAGCACTTCTGGCCCGACCGCTCTATTTTCACGGTGAGCGAGTACAACCGCGAGATTCTGGCCGGTCGCTTGCGCGAACTGTCGTTTCTGAACCGTGGCATCCGCATTACGCTGACCGACCTGCGCGAAACCGTAGAAGAAACCGGCGAACCGTGGAAGGAGGAGTTTTATTCCGAAGGCGGCATTCAGGAGTTTTTGCAATTGCTGGATTCCAACAGCAAGCGCGACCCGCTCCTGCCCGAGCCGATTTATATGGACGGCCACGACGCCGCCACCAACGTTGCGGTGGAAGTGGCGCTGAGCTACAACACGAGCTACAGCGAGAATATTTTCTCCTATGTCAACAATATCAACACCATTGAAGGCGGGACGCACGTAGCCGGTTTCCGCTCGGCGATTACGCGGGTGTTTAAATCCTACGGCGATAAAAACAAACTGTTTGAGCGCGCCAAAGTGGATATTACCGGCGACGATTTCCGGGAAGGTCTTTCGGCGATTATCTCTGTAAAAGTGCCGGAGCCGCAGTTTGAAGGTCAAACCAAAACCAAGCTCGGCAACTCCGACGTTTCCGGAACGGTGAACACCACCGTAGCCCGCACGCTGGAGCATTACTTAGAAGAAAATCCAAAGCAGGCCCGCCTGATTATTGATAAGGTGATTCTGGCGGCGCAGGCGCGTGCGGCGGCCCGCAAAGCGCGCGAACTGGTGCAGCGCAAGAGCGTGCTTTCCGGCGGTGGGATGCCCGGCAAACTGGCCGACTGCTCTGACCGCGATCCGGCCCGCTGCGAGTTGTATCTGGTGGAAGGTGACTCGGCCGGCGGCACTGCTAAGCAAGGCCGCGACCGGACGTTTCAGGCCATTCTGCCGCTTCGGGGTAAAATCCTGAACGTAGAAAAAGCGCAGGAACACAAGATTTACGAGAATGAGGAAATCCGCAACATGTTTACCGCCCTGGGCGTAAGCGTGGGTACACCGGAAGATTCCAAAGCCTTGAACCTGACGAAGTTGCGCTACCACAAAATCATCATCATGACCGATGCCGATGTGGATGGTTCGCACATTGCCACCTTGATTCTGACCTTCTTTTTCCGGTATATGAAAGAGCTGGTCGAGCAGGGCTATGTGTACCTCGCGCAACCGCCGCTGTATCTGGTGAAACGCGGCAAAGAAGAAGCCTACGCCTGGAACGAGGAAGAGCGCATGGCTTTGGTGCAAAAATTCGCCAACGGCCGTGAAGATTCCGTCAACGTGCAGCGCTATAAAGGGCTGGGCGAGATGAACGACCACCAGCTGTGGGACACCACCATGAACCCGGAAACGCGCACGCTGAAGCAGGTCACGATTGAAAGCGCTGCGCAGGCCGATTCGGTATTCTCCATGCTGATGGGCGAAGAAGTGGCCCCGCGCCGCGAGTTTATCGAAAGCCACGCCAAGTACGCCCGGATTGATGTATAATCCGTTTCCCGGTTGCAGATAGGTGTAGGGACACGCCGCGCGTGTCCGCACCTTCCCGGTTCCAAACCGGATTCAGTAGTTTGAAATTTCAACATAAAAAAGCGGAACGCCGAAAGGGGTTCCGCTTTTTTATGTTGGACTTGTGGAGGCCTCGGGCAGTATGCTGATAGACTCCACAAGTCTGGACGGGTCTGAAGGCATTTACTGAATCTTAAACATCACGGGAATCCGGTAATAAACAGAAACCGGCTTTCCGCCCTGCCGGGCGGGCTTCCAGTTGGGCAGCGTTTTTACCACCCGCAAAGCCTCTGCGTCCAGCTCCTCGCCGGCGCTGCGTTCCACAACCGGGTCTGTAATGCGGCCTTGTTCATCTATATTCACCTTGACAACAACCCGGCCTTCGACACCTTCTTTAAGGGCTTGGGGCGGATACCGGATGTGCTCGGATAAATATTGTGAAAGATCGTAGGGTGCTTCTGGCATCTGTTCCACGAAAGTAAAAATCTGCGAGGACGACGTTGCAGGATTTCCGGAAACCGCCGGCGGTACTGCGATTGCCGGTTCCGGCCCACCGCCCCTGGTGGGCGCTGCGGTTCGCTTTTTCGCTTGTTCCTGGCGATAGGCGGTATAAGCGTTCACGGTGTATTCTTTTCCGGAACTATCGGCTACTTTTTGAAGTTCACCGTTTCGGTAATGTAGTTTGGCCATGGCCCGGCCTTTTTCATCCCAGAAAGTCCATTCGCCGGTGCGGAGGTTATCATTGAAGTGCATCTCTGCCTGCTTGTTGCCACTGCGGTAATAGTACCGGAACGGACCGTCTTTAAGGCCATTGGCAGGCGCGTTAAGGAGCAGCCGGTCGAAGTATTGAAACAAGCCACGCAGCGCCTGAGATTCCTTGCCGGACTCGCTCCGCAGCCCCTGTTCCGTGAGGCCGGTTTGCGTGCCTGGTGCCTGCCTCCGCAACTTTCTGATCTCTGGCTCCGGCGCAAATAGCAGCGTTTCCCAGAAATTCTGCATCAGGCTGTCGGGATAGGGATTGAAGGTGCCGGTTACAAAGACGGCACCCTGCTTGTAGTAGTGTATCCATTCGCCGGTGGGCATGCCGCGGTCCAGCGTGGTGCGCATCATTACCTGTCCGTTTGGGTAATAAGAGGTGTAGGGGCCGGAAGGCATGCCGGCATTGAAAGAAAGCACTGCTTTAGGCTGCCCATTCACATAATAACTGGTTACAGGGCCGTTGCAGGAAAGTCCCAGCTGGGTTAGAAAAACAGCGAAAGCCGGGTTAGCGTTTCCGGAAGCAGCGGACTGATTATACGCATCATTTCCGGAAAATGCATCTGCATCTGCTACCCTTGCGGTATCTGCCACCGGGTCAAACGCTTTTCCCAGCGAGAAAGACTGCACCAACGCTTTCCGTGCAAGGCTTGTGGATGCATCGGAGTGGAGGAAGAAAGCACAATTTCCGGAAAGCGTCTTTTGCCCGTTGGGGAAACGCAGCAGAATTTTTTCCTGCGCTTGGGCAGCGATACCGGAAAGCATCAGGAGGGATAGTGTGGGAAAGCAATATTTCAGGCACATGATCCTGGAAGGAGAGTAAAATAAAAGAGGGTCGTATGCTTCAAAATTATCTTGCTAAGATAGGAAAACAAAAAAAGAGCCCGGCCGAAGCAGAGCTCTTTTCTGTTTTAAAAAGTCGGGATGACTGGATTCGAACCAGCGACCTCTTCGTCCCGAACGAAGCGCGCTACCGGCCTGCGCTACATCCCGAAACCGGGCCGCAAAAATAATCCAGAATTTCTTTCGGCGAACTACTCTTTTTGTAAATGCCCTAAACCCGCCCGCTTTTCCGGAAATTCGCCTTATTTTCCGGAAAAATTTCACCTTTCCCGCTATGGCTGCTCAACCCATCAACGCCGACAAAGCGCCCAAGCCCATGGGCCTTTACCCCCACGCCCGCCGCGCCGGCAATCTGCTTTTCCTTTCCGGCATCGGGCCGCGCAACCCCGAAGACGATTCCATTCCCGGCCTCGAGCTCGACAAGCACGGCCAGTTTAAAAGCTTTGATTTTGAAGCCCAGTGCCACAGCGTTTTTAAAAACGTGCGCACCGTCCTCGAAGCAAGCGGCGCCCAATGGGAAGACCTTGTGGACGTCACCGTTTTCCTGGTGGATATGAAGCGGGATTTCCATACCTACAACCGCATCTATGCCGAGTATTTTAAGGACGCGCAGCCCTGCCGCACTACGGTAAGTGTGAATTCTTTGCCTTCAGCCATTGCGATTGAACTGAAGTGCATTGCGGTGGTTTCCTGAACCCTTCCGGGTGTTGGAACCCGCCTTTGGCGGGCGTTGGAGGCGTTGCCGTTGGAGCCACTTCGTGGCGTTGAATAACGTAGAAACCTGTAGTGGTAGAAAAGTGATTGCCGGACTGCTAATCAACCGCTTTTTTACCGGATTTTGCTAAAAATAACAACGCGAAGCATTTCCAACGCCCGAAGGGCTCCAACACGCAGTTCCAACGCGAAGCTCCAAGCCGAAGGCTCCAACCGCGCAGCGTTTCTTACCTTTGCGCCCGCTATGGCCCAATTGCTTCACAACGAATCTATTCCTTCTTCCAAGAAAAAAATCATCGTGCTGGGTTCCGGGCCCAACCGGATCGGGCAGGGTATCGAGTTTGACTACTGCTGCACCCACGGCCTGATGGCTATTAAAGAAGCCGGCTACGAAGCCATCATGGTGAACTGCAACCCGGAAACCGTGTCCACCGATTTCGATATGGCCGACAAACTGTACTTCGAGCCGGTGTACTGGGAGCATCTCTGGGAAATCATCGAACACGAAAAACCGGAAGGCGTGATCGTGCAGCTCGGTGGGCAGACGGCCCTGAAGCTGGCCAAACGCCTCCACGAGCGCGGCGTAAAGATCATCGGCACCTCGTTTGACGATATGGACATCGCTGAAGACCGCGGCCGCTTCTCCGACCTGCTCAAAGAACTGGGGGTTCCGTATCCGGAATACGGCACGGCCTACAGCACCGACGAAGCCATTACGGTAGCCAACGAAATCGGCTATCCGGTGCTGGTGCGCCCGTCGTATGTGCTGGGCGGCCAGCGGATGCGCATCGTGATCAACGACGACGAGCTGGA
>JAEVZP010000035.1 GCA_023392185.1 Bacteroidota bacterium | reverse complement strand
TGGCCCCTCTTGCCTCCATTACCCGTTCCAGCACCCGGATGCAGCGCTGTGAGCCAATGGAAGAGGCTGCCTCTATGGCCAGCCCTTCCCGGCTGCCCTCGTCCATCACGTTCAGCGTCCGCACCTTACCGCCGCAGACCAGGCTGTCACTCATAAAGTCCAACGCCCACACCTGGTTGACCCAGGGCTGCTGTTCCAATGGCTGCCTGACCCGCTCCGGCAGCCGTCGCTTGCCTTTGCGCCTGCGCAGGTTCAGCTCCAGGAGCCGGTACACCCTATAGACCTTCTTGTGATTAGCTGTGCTGCCTTTGCGCTTCAACATCGCCAGGCACTTCCTGAACCCATAAGACGGATGCGCCCCGGTCAGCACCTGCAACTCCATAATGAGGGCCCTGTCATCTCTTCGGCTCTTATAATAGTAGCTGCTCCTGGACACCCCGGATAGCTTGCAGGCCCTGCTCACACCAATGCCGTGTTCCCTTAACTGGTTCACGGCTTCATCCCGCGTAGCAGGGCCCAGCCTTTTTTTGCGAACAGCTCTTTCATAGCCTGCACTTCCAGGGCGCTGTCAGCATACATCCGCTTCAGCTTGCTGTTCTCCTCTTCGAGCTCCTTGAGCCGCTTTACATCTGATGCTTCCATGCCGCCATACTTGCTCTTCCACTGGTAAAAAGTGGCCTCTGAGATGCCAAGGCTGCGGCAGATATCTGCCACCTTCAGCCCGCCTTCCTGCTCTTTGAGCGCCTTGACAATCTGGCTCTCACTGAATCTTGAGTTTCGCATTTCCCTATATTGAGTTTTAAAGTTAGAAATGATTCTCTACTTTTAAACTGTCCGATTTTTAGGGGTACTGACAAGTCATATCTACAACGCCAATGGGGAAGGATTAAAATACAAACTGTCTCACGTAGAGGACTGCACCTATGACAGGAAAAACAACCCTTTTCTTTCTTATCAGGAGGCGTACAAATTTGGCGTGATGATTAGAGAGATGTTTCTAACGGCAACAGGTAATTTACCAAAAAGAGTAGTTGTGCATAAAAGGACACCTTTCAGAAAAGACGAAATGCAGGGAATTGTGGACAGCCTGAAAAAATCAGGTATTGATGGAATAGACCTCATTGAGATAAATTTTGAAGACAATGCCCGTTTCACTTCGATGTCCGTTAAAGATAACAGAATCGAACCCCACAGTTTTCCTTTATCACGTGGCACATGCTTTCTCCTTAGTAGCTCCTCTGCGCTGCTTTGGACTCACGGAATAGTTCCTTCAATTAAGGCAGATTACCGATCCTATTTTCTAGGTGGTAGAAGTATTCCTACGCCTTTAAAAATTATTAAACATTATGGAAACAGTAACATTAGTACCATAGCTACGGAGATACTGGGGCTGACGAAAATGAACTGGAACAGCTTTGACCTTTACACAAAATTGCCAGCTACAATTGAGACATCTAATGAAATAGCAAGAATAGGCTGGTTACTAAATCGGTTTGAGGGAAAGACTTATGACTATAGGAACTTTATTTGAGGACGCAATGGTCATGCGAGCGAATTGACTTAAATAATCCTACAGCTAGCTCCATCCACCACATGTATGACCGCACTAGTGACACCTTAAATCAGCCCATCGACCTTTCAAATAAGGGGTCTCACCCTTAGTTTAAGTCAATGACCCTTTAAGTTAGGGGGCTCCGTTCGGTGACTGAACCCCATCTTCGTCGCCTGTAAATCTTCAAAAAGCCGCTAAGGTTGAAACAGATCCTTTGCCTTTAGGAGCATTCGTTTCCGGGAATGCAACAGCTGACACGACCTGTTAGAAGGCAGGAGACTACATTGAAAAATAAATAATGACGCTATGTGCAGAGCGGGGCACCTTCTAATAGTTGACTTTTGCGCCGATACCGATTCGTACTCAAATCAGAGCATGCAAATAGTTGGCCGAATCCGTGAGTCCGGCGTTGCGTAGCCGGTGGAGTACTTCGTACACATCCAGCGGCGGGGCTCGCTTATTCAGCACCATTTCCCGGAAAGCAGCAACGGCTTTTTCCGGATTCAGATCAATCAGATCGGTGAGAAAGTCATCCGGCGTTTGGGCGCTCAGGCCAAAGCTTTGCAGGTAGGTTTCCGGAAAATCCTTTAGATTAGAAGTTACAATTACGTTGGCATTCGTCTTGATAGCGGCTGCCAGCACATGCCGGTCATCTGGGGCGGGAAGGGTCAAAGAAGAAAGCAACCCGCTGTAATTGGTAACCAACGCATCCGGAAAAGCCTTATTGACGCGTTCGATTCGTTTCAGGGCTTCGGTTTCCGGAATTTCTTTGCGCAGCATCACCCGCTTCCATTCTTCAAACACCGTCTCGCTCCACTTCGGTGTATAAAGATCATAGTGTGCAAACCACAATAGAATGTCGCGTATCAACACCGGATACATCACATTGGTATCCAGCACAGCCGTGAAGCGAACACTATGATATCATACAAGCCGTCCTCCTCGTCTGCGGCCATCATGGCTTTCAGGTGTTCTTTCTGGGTGGCTTTTTGCGCTTGCCGGTAGCGCACGACATCTTCATAAAGCAGGCGGCGATGCTTGCCAACTTTCGTGAAGGGAATGATTCCATCTTCCAGCAACTTCACCAGGTGCGGACGCGAACAACCCAGCAACTCGGCAGCGGCCTGGGTCGTCAGCTCGGTGGCAACCGGAACCACCGATATCGGCTGCCCTTTGCTCATCGCTTCCAGAATCTTGCGCAGCAAAAGGAGGGCTTTCACAGGTACCGTCACCTTTTGGCCGGTTTCTTCAATTTCTATTTCGGTTGCCTCGCCTTTCAGGGGCGCAATTGCGCCGGCAAAAACCGCAGTGGCGGCCCGGGCCGCCTGCTGTTCGGCTTTAGAAGGTTTCGTGGGTGAGAGCCATTCCATAAAAATGTTTTTTAAGAACTATCAAATATACGGCTCTTAAACGAAATAAACGAAATAAACGAAATGAATAGTGCCAGAGCCCTGATCAAGAAAATGATGTTCCAAGCCAAAGACATCCAACGCGCAGCGTCCAACGCCCGAAAGGCTTCCAACGCCGCAAAGCGTCCAGCAATCCCGCAGGCGCTAAATTTGCCGCTTCCCTGCAAAAAATTATGGACGTACAAAGCATCAAAGCCCGCTTCGGCATTATCGGCAACGCGCCCGCCCTCAACCACGCGCTCGCCGTTGCCACGCAGGTAGCCGGCACCGACCTCACCGTACTCATTACCGGCGAAAGCGGCGTGGGCAAGGAAGCATTCTCGGCCATTATCCACGCCCTCTCGCCCCGTAAACACAACCCTTTCATCGCTGTCAACTGCGGCGCTATTCCGGAAGGCACGATCGACTCGGAGCTGTTTGGACATGAAAAAGGAGCCTTCACCGGCGCGGTGGATGCCCGCAAAGGCTATTTCGAGACCGTCAACGGCGGAACCATTTTTCTGGATGAAATCGGGGAGATGCCCCTCGGCACGCAGGCCCGGCTGCTGCGCGTGCTCGAAACCGGCGAATTTATCCGCGTCGGTTCGTCTAAAGTGCAGAAAACAAACGTGCGCGTTGTGGCCGCCACCAACCGCGACCTGCTCGATTTTACCCGCACCGGCCGCTTTCGCGAAGACCTGTATTACCGGCTCAGCACCGTGCCGATCCGCGTGCCCGCCCTGCGCGACCGGCAGGAAGACATCCTCCTGCTTTTCCGGAAATTTGCCGCTGATTTCTCTGATAAATACCGTACGCCGGGCGTGCAGCTCGACGCCTCGGCCCAGCAACTCCTGATGCGCTACGGGTGGCCGGGCAATATCCGCGAACTGAAAAACATTGCCGAGCAGGTGTCGGTGCTGTCCACCGACCGCCTCGTGACCGGCACAGCACTGGAAAAGTTTTTGCCCCAGCTGCAACCGCCCGCCGAAGCAGCGCTGGCGCTGCCCGCTATCAGCAGCCGCAGCACCTCGCAGGCCGGACAGGAGTTTACCACCACCGAGCGCGATATTCTGTATAAACTGTTTTTCGACCTCAAGCGCGATCTCAACGACCTCAAACAGGCGCTCTTCGGCATGGCAACCACCGGGCAGGGCAGCACTGTGGGCGATCCGGTGCTCGGTGCTTATCCGGTTTCCGGTGAGTCGCTGGTTGGCCCGGCCTACAACGCTACGCCCGGCTATCATGCCCCGGCTGTGGTAGGACGGCTGGCGCCGGCTACTTTGTCGCCCGTAGCACCGGAGGTGCAGGATCAGGCCCATGAAGATGTAGAAGAATCCCTTTCGATCAGCGATGTGGAAAAAGGCCTGATCATCAAAGCGCTGCGCAAACACCGGGGCCGCCGGAGAGATGCCGCCTCTGAACTGGGCATCTCGGAGCGCACGCTCTACCGCAAAATCAAAGAATACGACATTACCGACTAGATCCCTTTGCCCGGCGCTCTATATTTGCGCCCCGCTTCTCCAAAACAAATGATGCGCCTTTTCTCTTTTCTCCTGCTGCTCTCGCTGCCACTGCTCTGGGGCTGTGGTGTGTACAGCCTCAGCGGGGCGAATATTTCCGGAAAAACGATTCGCATTCAGGTGCTGGAAAACCGGGCCCGCTATGTGTCGCCGACGCTCAACGCAGCGCTGACCGAAAAGATCCGGTCGCGCATCCTGTCGCAAACCGGCCTGGCACCCGTCAACACCGAAACAGCCGATTACAACCTTTCCGGCGCTATCACGGCCTATGAGGTTACTGTAACAGGCGTGCAAAACACGCAGCAAGCTTCCCAGAACCGGCTGACAATTTCGGTGGCGGTGGATTTTAAAAACCGCCTTGATTCCAAAGCAGATTTCAACCAGACATTCACCCGTTTTACTGATTTTCCGGCCAGCCAGACGCTGCAATCGGTGGAAGGAAGCCTCATCGACAACATCGGTGCGCAGCTCGCCGATGATATTTTCAACAAAGCGTTCGTGAACTGGTAACTTCGTCCTGATTTCTCCCTATGCAAAGCTCCGCTCCTCTCTCTCCCCAACGTGTTTCTGGTATGACGCTCAACGAAGCGGGCAAGGCGGAGTTGTGCGGGCTGGCAAAAAATTATCCTTATTTCCTGCCCCTGAAGGTGGTGTGCAGCCTGCTCGAAGACGAAGCGGCGGCCCTCAAAGAGCTGCCTTTCATGTATGGCGTCAATCCGGTGGTGCTGCACTATCTGCCCACCCGGCTGAAAGCAGTGCCTGCGGCCCCCAAAGAAGACAACCCAACGATTGTAGGCTGGCAACCGGCCGCGCCGGCAACGGGCGGGGCAGTAGCGGGCGATCCGGAAGCTCCGGAAGCAATCATTCCGGAACCTGTTGTAGCAACACCGGAAAACGATTCTGAGGCTGCGGCAGAAACACCGGCAGCGGCGGCATCTGAACCAGCTGCTGCTGAAGCCCCTTCCGCCAAAGAAGCAACCGTTGCAGAAACAGTAGCAACAGTTTCAGCGCCGGAAGCCGATGCAACCCCGGAAGCGGTTGAAACGCCCGAAAAAACAACTCCGGCACCATTGCCGACCGATCTGGAAGTGGTGGAAGCAGAAGCTGCGCCGGAGGCTGCTGCTCCCGAAGCGCCGGTGGCCGCAACCGAAAAGCCTGCTGAAACCCCAGCGCCGGCAACGCCTGATCGGGGCCCGCTTCCGCAGGATTCTAAAACGGCCGCCACGCCGGATGAACCGGTGATCCAGCCGTTGTACACAAAAGACTACTTTAAGTATGAAGGGGTGGCGATGGAAGCAGCCGAAAATCCTTTTGAGTTTAAAAAACCTTCGGGCAACGACCTGATGGTGATGCGCTCGTTTGGCGAATGGCTTCGGTTTTTCCATTCCAAAAAAGTAAAGGACGACGAAGAGCAGGAAGACAAACGCGCGCTGAAGGCCATGTGGCAAAAAGGCAAACTTGCTGCTGCATTGGAGGAAGAAGACGAAGAAATTCCGGAAGTGGTTTTTGAGATGGCGGTGAAAAGCATTTCGCACGAAGGCAACCCCGCTACCGAGACGATGGCCAAGATTTATCTGGGTCAGGGAAAATGGGAAAAAGCAATTGCCGTTTATGAACAATTACAATTGCGTAACCCACAAAAAAGTACTTATTTTGCCGAAAAAATAGCTGTTATCGAGCAGCAACACCGTCCATGACCGTCCTTTTTGCCATCCTGATCATTATCCTCTGCCTCGTACTGGCGTTTTTCATCCTCGTTCAAAATCCTAAAGGCGGTGGCCTGGCCGGTTCTTTCGGTTCGCTCGGCACGCAGGTGATGGGCGTGAAGCAATCCACCGACGTGATGGAAAAAGGCACCTGGGTGTCCATGGGCCTCATCGCTGCCATTTGCATTATCTCGGTAGCAACGTATCCGAAAATGCGCCGCGCTGCCGCTCCGGCGGCTGCCCCGGCTCAGCAATCTGCTCCGGCTGCTCCGGCCACACCGGCTCCGGCAGGTCCGGTTGCCCCTGCGCCCGCCCAATAATTTATTTTTCTTCCAGCATTTTTAGGAACCTCAAATCCTTTCCGGCAGGAGAGGATTTTTTTATGGAATCCGGTGGAAGTTGGAGCCTTCGGCGTTGGGGGCACGTTGGAGCCCTCCGTGCGTTGAAAAATGCTGCAATTTCCGGAAAATTCAGACGCTAAAGCCCAAAGCCAGGAATCCGAAAACCAAGATCCAAATTCCGGAAATCTCATCCCTCATCCCTCATCCCTCATCCCTCATCCCTCATCCCTCATCCCTCATCCCTCATCCCTCATCCCTGATATGGCCTGGTTTTACCTCATTCTCGGCGGCATTTTTGAAGTTGCTTTTGCAACCTGCCTCAATCTGTCTAATAATTTCCGGAATTTAGGCTGGACGATTGCCTTTCTGATCACCGTAAGCATCAGCATGGCGCTGCTCGGCAAGGCTTCCCAAACCATCCCAATGGGTACGGCCTATGCAGTGTGGACCGGGATCGGAGCCGTAGGCACAGCGCTGATCGGGATTGTTTACTTTAAAGAGCCGGCTACTTTCTGGCGTCTTTTCTTTATCTGCACCCTGATCGGCAGCGTGGTCGGTCTCAAGGCTGTTTCACATTAAAAGGCATATTTCGCACGCTGAATTCAAACCGGATTTGAGGAAAGAAGCTTTTCTGCCTCCGCCGGTGCGGTGACTTCCACTTATGCCGGACTCCGCAATACTTTTGCCCTTCTTCTAAAAAATCATATGGCTGCTCTCGATTTTAAAAAGTGGACACCCCACCTGGTCATTCTGGCCATCATCGCGCTGGTTGCGCTGGTCGTTTCTTACCCGGCCCTGCAGGGGCAGGTCCTTTCCCAGCACGACATCGTGTCCTGGAAAGCCATGAGCGAGGAAGCGCGCCGATCCTATGAGCAAACCGGTGAGATTCCGCTCTGGACCAACAGTATGTTTGGCGGCAACCCGACTTATCTTATTTTTCTTGGGGAGACAAGCTCTTATTTCGCTAAGTTTTACAGTTTTCTCACGCACCTGTTGCCGCAGCCGGCCAACTTTTTTCTGGTGGCCATGCTCAGTTTTTATGTGCTCAGCCAGGTGCTGCGGATGAACCGCTGGCTGGGGCTGCTGGGCGCACTGGCCTTTGCCTTTGCCACCTACAATCCGATTATCATCTCGGCGGGCCACAACACTAAGATGCTGGCCATCGGCTGGATGCCGCTGGTGCTGGCTGGCTTTATCCTGCTGTACCGGGGCAAGTGGCTTGGCGGCAGCGCGCTTTTTGCCGCAGGCATGGCCCTCATTTCGCTTACCGGCCATTATCAGATTGTGTATTATATGGGTCTCATTCTGGTATTTACCGGCATTGGCTACCTGGTGGATGCAATCCGAAACAGCACTGTGCCCCGCTTCCTGATGGCCAGTGTACTGGCCGCAGCAATGGCGCTGCTCGGCGTGGCTACGAACGCTGTGAGCATCCTGCCTACACGCGAATACAATCAGTATACGATGCGGGGCGGCAACAGCGAGCTGACGATTAACAAAGCCGCCGGAGAATCGAAAAAAGACGGTGGTCTGGACAAGGATTACGCTTTCCGCTGGAGCCAGGGGCTGGGGGAGACCTTTACCCTGCTGGTACCCGACCTCTATGGCGGCGCCTCTGGTGAGGATGCCGACCGCCTGCCCCAAACCGCCGAAATGGTAGGCCCGCAATATGAAAAACTGCCGTCTTACTGGGGGCCGCAGCCTTTTGTTTCCGGTCCGGTCTATCTGGGCGCCATTGTGGTGTTTTTGTTTGTGCTGGGAATGGTGGTGATCCGCAACCCCATGAAATGGGCGCTGGCCGCGGCTGCGCTTTTCGGAATCATCCTGTCCCTGGGCAATCACCTGCCGGGCATCAATTATTTCCTTTTCGACACCCTGCCGCTGCTGAAGAATTTCCGGACCCCGTCTATGGCGCTCGTCATCCCGCAGCTGATCTTTCCGGTCGTGGGCATCTGGGGCCTTCACCAGCTGTTGCAGGAACGCGACGCGGCCCAGAAATGGAAAGCCGTTAAGCTTTCGGCCGGCATCACCGCCGGACTGGCCCTGCTGCTGGGGCTGGGTGCGTCTGTCTTTTTTGATTTTACCAACCCGCAGACGGATGCCCAGCTGCCGCCGCAGCTGCTGAGCCTGATCCGCGAAGATCGTGCCGATATGGCCCGCAACAGTGGCCTGCGCTCGGCCTTCTTTATCCTGGCGGCGGCGGCTGTGCTGTGGGCGCTGGTTAAGGAGAAAATGGCTGCCAGGACCGCTCTGATCGTGCTGACGGTGCTCACCTTTGCCGACCTGCAAATGGTAAACACCCGTTACCTGAACGAAACTAATTATGAAGAGCCGGGCGCTTATGATGCAGCCTTTGCACCACGCCCGGTGGATCAGCAAATCCTGGCCGACAAAGACCCGTATTTCCGGGTGATGGACCTCACGCGCGATCCTTACAACGATGCCGTTCCGGCTTATAACCTGAAGCTTGTCGGCGGCTACAGCCCTGCCAAGATGGAAAGCTATCAGGACCTCATCGACATCCACCTGAACCCGCAGAAAGGCATGAACAGCGCCGTGCTGGCCATGCTCAATACCAAATACTTTATCGTTCCGGGCCAAAACAATCAACCGGGCGTGCTACCCAATCCCGGTGCGCTGGGCAACGCGTGGTTTGTGAGCGACATACGCTACGTCAACACCGCCGACGAAGAAATGCTGGCCCTCAATGCGCCGCCTGTGGGCGACACGGCCGCGCCCAACCCGGCAGCCGACTGGAACCCGGCAGCTACGGCAGTCGTGCGGGCGCAGCCATTCCGGGAAATGCTCGGCGGCAGCACCCAATTTACCAAAGACAACACCGCTCAGATTCGCCTGACGCAATACGGCCTCAACGAATTGAAGTTTGAGTCGGCCAACGCCCACGAAGGCCTCGCCGTGTTCTCGGATATGTATTACGACAAAGGCTGGAAGGCTTTTGTGGACGGCAAGGAGACCCCGATTGTGCGGGCCAACTATGTGCTGCGGGCGGTGAAACTGCCGGCAGGTACGCACCAGATCGTTTTTAAATTCGAACCGCAATCCTTTATCCTCGGCAACCGGATTGCTGCGATCTCCAGCATTGTTTTGTTTGCCCTGCTGCTGGCGGCCTTGTTGATGGCCTGCCGCCACTCCGATAAAACCGACGCCGAAGCGCCGATTGCGGTGGAGATGAAAGACGTATAAAACCTGCTGGCCCACCGGGCGCAGCAGCTGCTTTTTTCACAAAGCCGGACGGGACTTTGCAAAGTCCCGTCCGGCTTTTTCCTTTTCTTTGTGTCCATGTCCCGGCAGCCGGAACGAACCCTTGCCCGTCGCGGCGCCTTTTTGCTGGCCGCCCGCATTTTTCCGGCCCTGGCCTTGCTTTTGGTTATGGTCTGGTATTCGCGGCTGCTGTCGCCGGAGGCCTACGGATTGTATCAGAATACCTGGGTGCGTTACGGACTCCTCAGCACTCTTGCCTGTCTGGGCATCCCAACGGTGGCGCAGGTGATTGGCCCGGCAGAGATGACCGCCGGCTTGCAGGCCAGCAGTCGCAAGACGCGTGCAGGCTTTGGGCTTCTCTTTGGCCTGTCTGTGTTTCTCTTTGTCTTCTGGAATCTAGCCTACCTGCCGCCGCTGCTGGGCGCTGCTTTTTTCAGCACCTGGGCACTCGCTACGCTGGCCGAAGGGCTGGCACTGGGGCAGCGCCGCTACCGCCTGGTGTCGGCAGTCAATCTGGGCGCTTCGGTTCTTTTTGTGGCGCTGCATGGCTGCTTCCGGGCCGATCCGCTGTGGCTTTTTGGAAGTCTGGCTGCCCTGGCTGCCTTGCGGGCACTGTTATTCTGGCAGGTTTTGCGGCCGCATTTCCGGAAAACTGCTGGTGCGGGGAGTACAACCCGGCCGGCCAGCCTGACGCGTTTATGGCGCGACCTAGCGGTTTATGACCTGATTCAGCAAAGCTCCCGTCTGCTGGATAAAGCCTTGGTTGGCTTCCTGATGGTTCCGGCGCTCTCGGCGGTTTATTTCAACGGCGCGCAGGAAGTTCCTTTTCTGCCCTTATTGCTGGGAGCTGCCGGCAGTGCTTTCCTGCATCAGGCGGCCGACGCTACCGGAACCGACGCGGCCGGAAAAGCCGCTTTCATCCGGGCAACGGGCCACTGGCTGGCCGCCTTTGTGTTTCCGCTGTTCTGGTTTCTGATGCTGGCCCGCGAGCCGCTTTTTGAAGTCGTTTTCGGACCTAAATACCAAGCATCGGTACCCATCTTTGCGATGACGACGCTGGTGTTGCCGTTACGGGCCTATCCTTTTTCGGCCATGTTGCAGCATTTTCGCCACACCCGCTGGGTGCTTCTCGGTGCAGCAGGCGATCTGGTGCTGGCCACGCTGCTCGCATTTGTCTTGTATCCACTACTCGGGCTGCCGGGTATCGCACTCGCTTTTGCGCTTTCTACGCTCTGTATGGTGCTGTTCTACACCTGGAAAACGGTTCAGCTCACGGGCCTTTCGCTGTCGGCGCTGTTTCCGCTGCGGCAGTGGGCGGCGCAGTTTCTCCTGGCTGCCGGCGTGCTGTATGGTCTTAGAACGGTACTGTCACTTGCCCGGCTTCCCTCTTTATGGATGGTGGTCGTACTGGGGGCGTGCGCGGCCGGGCTGGCGCTTTTCCTCAGCCTGCGCAGTTTCCGGAAAACAGGGCAGCGGTAAGAGATGCCGGCGCGGCTGCCTACCTTTGCGGTTATGAATATCGTAGATTCTGCCATTTCTCCCAAAGCCCAACATTATATCGACCTCGAAATGCGCCACGGCGCACACAACTACCATCCGTTGCCGGTGGTGCTTGCCCGTGCCGAAGGCGTTTATATGTGGGATGTAGACGGCAAGCGCTATTTCGATTTTTTATCGGCCTACTCGGCGGTCAATCAGGGCCACTGCCATCCGCGCCTGGTGAAGGCCATGTCGGAGCAGGCAGCCACCCTGACGCTGACTTCCCGCGCTTTTCACAGCAACCTGCTCGGCGATTTTGAAGCGTATATCACCCGCTTTTTCGGCTACGATAAGGTATTGCCGATGAACACCGGAGTGGAAGCCGTAGAAACGGCCCTGAAGCTGGCCCGCCACTGGGGCTACCGTGTTAAAGGCATCGAGACCGATCAGGCGCGCATCGTAGCTGCCAAGCGCAACTTCCACGGACGGACGATCAACGTGATTTCTTTCAGCACCGACCCGGTGGCCCGCGAAGACTTCGGACCTTTCCAGCCCGGCTACGATGTGGTGCCGTACAACGATCTGGCTGCTGTAGAAGCCGCTTTTCAGGATAAAAACGTGTGTGCGTTTCTGGTGGAACCCATTCAGGGCGAAGCCGGTGTGGTGGTGCCCGACGAAGGCTATCTCAAAGGCATCGAGACCCTGTGTCGCAAGTACAATGTCTTGTTCCTCGCCGATGAAATCCAGACCGGTCTGGCGCGCACCGGCAAAATGCTGGCCTGCGACCATGAAGACGTCCGGCCCGATGTGCTGATTCTGGGCAAGGCGCTGAGCGGCGGCATGATGCCGGTTTCGGCAGTGCTGGCCGACGACGAAATCATGATGACCATCAAACCGGGCGAACATGGCTCTACTTATGGCGGCAACCCGCTCGGCTGCCGGGTAGCTATGGAGGCACTGCAAATTCTGGTGGATGAAAAGCTGGCCGAAAATGCGGCGCGTATGGGTGAATATTTCCGGACCCAACTGCGGGAGCTCCATAGTCCGCTCATTCAGGAAGTACGCGGCAAAGGCCTGCTCAATGCGGTGGTGGTGAAACACCCCAACCCGGAAGCCGCCTGGGACCTGTGTCTGCGCATGCGCGACCGCGGCTTGTTGGCGAAGCCGACGCACGGCGATAAAATCCGTTTTGCACCCCCGCTCGTCATCACGCAGGAGCAAATGGACGACTGCCTGGCGATCATTTCAGATTCACTGATGGAAATGCAATAAGCGTCGAAACCGATATAAAAAATGATGACAGCATAGCGGCAGGATATATCCTGCCGCTATGCTGTTTTAAGGAAAAAAAACGGCTTTTTTCCGGAAATCCCGTCTTCGCCATTCCGGAAAACGTGCCCTGATAAGCCCGGCACCGGCACTCTGAAGCGTTTAAAAACCACTTTCTTATCTTCCGGGCTACAGGCTGCATAGAAAAGCCATCGTATCCACGCCGTCGGCGTAATCGCAGAGCGCCGGGGCCTGGGCACTACCGAAAGGAATGGCATCCCGCCCCACAATCGCCTGAATGCGGTCATCGGCCCGGAGCTTTTGGAGGAGCGCCGCCCGATCGGTATAAAACTGATAGTGCAGGGTAGCGACCGCCGAAAAAGGAATTTCATTTTCTACCAGAATCAGGTTGTCGCTCAGCTGATGCGGCACTTTGTTGAGCAGATATACTGCCAGGTGATAGTCGTAGTTATTCCGGAATTTGTGGTGCTGCGTCACGTCTGCCGGTCCTTGCAGCGCTTCAAGCAACTTGCTCAGGTCGGTGTCTTCGGGCAGATATACCTGTGTGATATTGCGGCATCCCAGCCCGAAATAATCAAACACATCACGGCTCAGCGCCTGCAGGTCTTCCGGCGTCTCGGTGCCGTCGAGCACGGCCACCGAAGTGCGCGATTTCCGGATCAGGTGGGGCCGGTTGCCAAAGTATTGTTCAAAATAACGCGCCGAATTGTCGGAGCCGGTAGCGATAAAAGCGTCGCACTGTTGCAGGCGCTCCACAAATTGAATCCGCGCCATTTCCGCCGCATCCAGACCGCGCAGATAGTCGGCCAAGTGTGGCAAGAGCACTTCGTCTTTGGAGGAAAGCTTGATTTGCAGCCGGTGGCCGGCCATAAATCCACACAAAAAATCGTGGAAGCCGACCAGCGGAATGTTGCCGGCCATCACGATGCCCACCGTCTGTGGCGTTTTGGGCAGGGTATAGCGCTCAATCCACGCGCGCAGTGCTTCGGGTTGCAGAAAAGAACGGGCGATATTATGGGCCGACAGCCGGATGCTTTCGGGCGTGAACCAGCCGTTTTTGCGGGCGGCCAGGTCCTGCGCGGCAATCCACTGCGGGGCGTCCGACAGCATGTAGTTTCCGAGTTGTTGGAGCAGGTTGATGCGGGCTTCTGTAAAAGACATAAAAAAGGAAGCAAACGGTGGGGCCGCAAACCGTAATTTTGCGGCACAGTTTTGAAGATTAAGACTTAGCTATGGCAATCAAAATAACGGACGAATGTATTAACTGCGGCGCGTGCGAGCCGGAGTGTCCTAATAACGCGATTTATGAAGGCGGTGTGGAATGGCGCATGGCCGACGGCACCGCCGTAACCGGAGACTATCAATTGCAGGATGGCAGCATGACGACTGCCGATGCCAAACACCATCCGATTGCGGTGGATATCTACTATATCGTTCCGGACAAATGCACCGAGTGTCAGGGCTTCCACGAAGAGCCACAGTGCGCCGCCGTTTGCCCGGTCGATTGTTGTGTGCCCGACGAAAACCACGTTGAAACGCCGGAAGAACTGCTGATTAAAAAAGACAAAATGCACCTTTAAAAGAGGTGCTCCTAAAGGTCCTTTTAGAGCACTGCAAAGGCCCGTTTTCCCCTTTAAGGGGAAAACGGGCCTTTGTTTCTTAAAAAAGAATTTTCCGGAAAATCAACTCTTTTTCTGAGAAATACAACCCCGCTAAGATGGCTGACCTGGGCGTCTCGATGACTTAATCCCCAACCCCTAACACCTTTTTAGCATTCCTTCAAGCCGAGTGGGATATGTACTGCCAGGCCGCCTTCTGCCGTTTCCTTGTATTTGGCGTTCATGTCAAGGGCTGTTTCCCACATGGTGGAAACCACATTATCGAGCGATACCCGGGCATTGTCGGGGTTGGATTGCAGGGCCAGTTGTGCGGCGGTAATCGCCTTGATAGCGCCCATGGTGTTGCGTTCGATGCAAGGCACCTGCACGAGGCCGGCCACCGGGTCGCAGGTGAGGCCCAAGTGGTGTTCCATAGCAATTTCGGCGGCCATAAGACATTGCCGCACCGAGCCGCCGAGCGCTTCGGTCAGTGCCGAGGCTGCCATAGCCGAAGAAACACCGATCTCGGCCTGACAGCCGCCCATATCTGCCGAGATGGTA
>JAEVZP010000028.1 GCA_023392185.1 Bacteroidota bacterium | reverse complement strand
TGGCCCCTCTTGCCTCCATTACCCGTTCCAGCACCCGGATGCAGCGCTGTGAGCCAATGGAAGAGGCTGCCTCTATGGCCAGCCCTTCCCGGCTGCCCTCGTCCATCACGTTCAGCGTCCGCACCTTGCCGCCGCAGACCAGACTGTCGCTCATAAAGTCCAGCGCCCATACCTGATCGACCCTGGGCTGCTGTTCCAATGGCTGCCTGATCCGCTCCGGCAGTCTGCGCTTGCCTTTTCTCTTTCTCAGGTTCAGCTTCAGCAGCCGATAAACCCTATAGACTCTCTTTCGGTTGTCCGGCCTTCCTTGTCGGCGAAGCATGGCATAGCACTTCCTAAAGCCGTATGACGGATATTGGGAGGCCAGCTGCTGCAAGGCAGCAATCAGCGCTGAATCGTCTTTACGGCTTTTGTAGTAGTAGCCGCTTCTGGTAGTACCCATCAGTTTGCAGGCCCTGCTCACGCTCCATCCAAGTTCTTTCAACTCGCTTATAGCTTCATCCCGGCTGGCAGGGCCCATCCTTTTTTTGCGAATAAATCTTTTAGGGCCTGCGTGTCCATGGCCAGTTCTGCATACATCCGTTTAAGCTTACTGTGCTCTTCTTCCAACTCCTTGAGGCGCTTTACCTCCGAGGCTTCCATGCCGCCATATTTGCTCTTCCACTGGTAGAAAGTAGCCTCTGAGATGCCAAGACTGCGGCAGATCTCTGCCACCTTCAGCCCGCCTTCCTGCTCTTTGAGCGCCTTGACGATCTGGCTCTCACTGAATCTTGATTTTCGCATTTCCCTAATATTGAGTTTTAAAGTTAGAAATGATTCTCTACTTTTAAACTGTCCGATTTTTAGGGGCACTGACAGTATGAATGCTCTCCCTCACTTCGGGAATTCACTGCAAGAAAATGCACGCGAAATCTTAATATTTACTCGACAACGGAATGACCCTCTTCAATTCTAGAAATCATCTTTGAGCTTGCATGGTTAATGAGATTCAAATATCTTCGCCGCAATTCAATTAAGTAAATATTAGTGTATCCTAAAAAATCCAGTTCTGCTGAAGCATCAAAGGTTATTTATCTGCCCGGTCTTAATGGAATTAGAGCAATAGCGGCCTTAGCTGTTGTTATATCTCACATCACACTGGGACTTGAAAGTTTCGGACTTGATAATAAGATATTCGGTACTGACATGGATGGGAATGCCAAAGGGCATTCCCTAGCCGGTTATGGCGTTACTATTTTTTTTACATTAAGTGGCTTCTTAATCACCTACTTGCTTTTAAAGGAGAAGGAATTCTCCGGCAGAGTAAAAATTAAAGATTTTTACATAAGACGAGCTTTACGAATCTGGCCACTATATTATCTATACTTATCCATATGCTTGATAACCA
Source organism: Bacteroidota bacterium (assembly GCA_023392185.1). Classification (GTDB taxonomy): domain Bacteria; phylum Bacteroidota; class Bacteroidia; order Chitinophagales; family Chitinophagaceae; genus UBA1952. The sequence goes on along the minus strand of JAEVZP010000028.1, from coordinate 36,555 downwards.
TATTGGCTTTTGGATTACAATTCATTCCGTCTTCTATCCCTTTTTACATTTTCCTTGCTGCTAACATCCCATTTATACTCGGTAAAACACTGCCCTTTCTTGCGCATTACTGGTCTCTGGGAGTTGAAGAACAATTCTATGTGTTCTTCCCACATTTAGCAAAGCTTCCAAATAAGAAGCTTTTTTATGTATCACTCTTAATGATAATTACTTTACTCCTTCTTAAAGCAATATTCTGGATATTAGATAGAAAATATCAGGTACATATTCCTTTTGTAGCTATTTCCGTAACACGCTTTCATAATATGCTGGTCGGCGTAGCCGGTGCCATTCTTTATTATTGGGGTAACAGAATTTTTCTACGCATTTCAACACATATCTTAACGCAGGCGCTGTCTTGGCTGTGCATCGCTTTACTTATTGTTAACAAATTTCACATTGCGTCTGTGATTGACGGAGAAATAATTTCTATGGTAGCCTTATTCTTGATTATGGGGCAAATAACCAAGAAGAACAACATTCTGAATCTAGAAAATAAGCTCTTTGACCTTATCGGTAAAATCTCCTATGGTATTTACGTGATTCACCCGATAATCATCTTCTTTACTGCCCAGTTAATAGGCCGTCTTGAAGACAAGGTAGCTAACTACCTAATTGTTTATTCAATAATTACTGCGTTAACAATATTACTGGCGTACTTGAGCTATGAATACTACGAAAAATTGTTTTTAAAGCTTAAAAATAAATATACGACAATAAGAAGCGCCAGCACAAGCAGTTATGATACGAAAAGTATTGCTACACAATAAAAAGGCATCCCTCAACAAGCCGGCGACTCTCGTTCGGCGAAATTGTTCTTACTACACAAACAAAATGCTTTAGCCTGTTTCGGTAATGGGCCGTCGCACATGCATGCTCCAAGAATCTTGGAACATAATGCACTCTACTTTAAGCAACTCACTCTCAAGCAATAATAGCCCTACCCTTTCACTTTCACCACCCGCACTTTCCAGGCTTCCGGGCCTTGCTCCAGATATTGCCAGCGGAACGGTTCCTTGCTTTCGGCTTCCATCTGATAATACAGCGGTTTAGGATCGTGGTCGTTGATAAATTCAAAGGCCTCGCCGGGTCGGATATCGGCAAATGCTTTATAGAACATTTCGTGGCGCTCGGTAGGCGGATACGGGCGGATATCGAAGGTGTTGACCACCGAAAACCCTTCGTCGCCCAGGCCACTTTGGTCTTCCTTGCGGATGTGAACGATATAAGCATCCGGCACTTCTTTGCGATAGGTCCACTGATGACGGCCGCCAAATTTGGCTTTGAAGATGGCTTCGATTTCGGTGGAGCGCGTGTCGGCAATGAGCTCCATTACAGTGCCTTGTTCCATCATGCCATAACGGTGAAACACCACCTGCTTCCAGTCTTTCGGATCGACGCGGCGCAGGTCAATCAACGTAGAAACGCCCTCCGTCAACTGGCCCTGGGAGGCTTCCGTGCGGGTTACTTTCACTTTCCACTCGCGACCGCCTTTATGGAGGTATTCCCAGCCTACGACATCGCCATGAATGGATTTGAATTCATAATACAGGGGAATCGGGTCGTGATCGTTGATGAATACAAAGCTGTCGGCCACGGGCAGCTCGCCAAATATTTTGAGGAGCAACTCATGCCGCTGAATGGGCACCAGCACGCGCACATCCAGTTCACCGGCAGGCGTTATTTCGGGTTGCAGAACTTCGGAGTTCATAATATAAATATTTTAAAACGAACCAAAGGTATCCGGCCGCCCGGGCACGCTGTTTTCAAAAACGGGAAAAAGTATTTAAATACCTCTACTCATCTGCTAAGCATCTTATGAGGTGAATGATTGGAGAACGAAATGCGAACAGCCGATTTTGGCATTATTTCCGGAAAGTGCCGGGCGGTATCGGCAGTTGGGCCGGGCTTAACTTTAAGGGTCAAAATGCTGTTTCCCCTGCGAACACCCTTTCTGCCCCTATGAAGAAGGGCCTTCGGAACTATAATTTCCGGATCATTAGGCCCGGTTTTCTCTGTGCTGCCTTATTTCACTACCTATGCAACTGAATACCCAAACCGTCCTCGAAAACGACCGCGCGATCCTTTTCCCTTTACAGGAAAGCGATTTTGAAAGCCTTTATGCCGTGGCTTCCGACCCGAAGATCTGGGAGCAACACCCCAATCCGGACCGCTGGAAAAAGGACATTTTCCGGAATTTCTTCACCGGTGCGCTGCAAAGCAAGGGCGCTTATAAGATTATCGACAAACGCACCGGCGCAGTAGCCGGCAGCACCCGCATCTACGACCTGAGCACGGCCGACAACAGCATCCTGATTGGCTACACGTTTTACGGAACGGAGTATTGGGGAACGGGCCTGAACAAATCTGTTAAAACCCTGCTGCTCGATTTTCTTTTCAAAACCGTCTCGCGGGTCGATTTTCATATCGGCGCAACCAATACCCGCTCGCAGATGGCTATTGAACGGCTGGGCGCACGCAAGGTTGGCGAAGCCGAAATTGCTTATTTTGGCGAGCCGGCGCGACTGAATTTTATCTACAGCATCGATAAAGAAACCTGGCTGGCCGGCAGCCAGGTTTGAAGCCCCTGCGCTGATAAATGAGGTCGGGTAGCTGCGCCTGAGCTACCCAGACACAGCACGAATGCATGATTGTTACGGATAATACTCCGGTAGGTTTTCCGGTGTTTCCGGCGGCTCCGGGTATCCGAAGAAAGCCCGGTTTTCGGCCACCTCAGCGTCCACATAGGAAAGAATGGCTTCGTCGAAAACCGCGCCGTTGTCAAACAGAAACCGCACCTGAATCGGCAATACCGCTACCCTCCAGCCGTCGCGCTCCAGACGTTGGCGGTGGAGCAACAGGCGGGCAGCATCTTTCTGGGTGGTAACGATGATTTTTTCCGGAACCTGCCAGTTGCGCAGTGTGCTTTCGATCTCGTCCAGATCTCTGGAAACAAAATAATGGTGATCGGGATAAGAAAGCAAATGCGTGGCCTCCGCCAGCGAGGCAACATAAGCTTCTAAAGGCGCAGGCTTGGCAATACCAGCTACTACGAGGGTGCTTTTCCCCTTTAAATCCACCGGATTTCCGGAAAAAAGATCATACGCAACGCCGTATTCAATGGTGGAAAACAAAACCGTTTGGTGCGCCTTCGGAGCAATTTTCTGCCGCATCACCTCCGCCGCTGCCGCCGATAAATCGGGCGGACATTTAGATACGATGATGATATGCGCCCGTTCGTAGGCCTTCCGGCTTTCGCGCAGCGTGCCGTAGGGCAGGATAAAATCTTCGTAGAACGGCTTGGCAAAATCGGTGATCAGCACAGCCCGGCCCGGCTTCACGCTGCGGTGCTGAAAGGCGTCATCCAGCAACACCACCTCCACCTCGGGGCACTTTTGCAACAAGGCCGGAATGCCGGTCATCCGCTCCTCGGCCACGCTCACCGCAATTTGGGGAAACGCAAGGTGGTATTGCATGGGTTCGTCGCCAATGCGCAGGGCGTTGGTGTCGGCGTCGGCGAGCTGAAAACCGCTCGTATGGCGCTTATAGCCCCGGCTCATGGTGGCCACGCGGTAGCGGTCTTTGAGCAGGCGAATGAGGTATTCTACATGCGGCGTTTTGCCCGTACCGCCCACCGAGAGATTGCCCACTACAATCACCGGTGTACTAAACGAAACGGCAGAGAAAAAGCCGCCGTCGTAGAGCCGGTTGCGCAACCACACCACCGCCCCGTAGAGCAAGGCCAGCGGATACAGCAGAATGCGCACAAGGCTAAAAGCGTGGTAGAGGGCGTTGCGGGACATGGAAGGGGCAAGGTACACACTTCGTGTTGTTGGAGCTGCGCCTGGACGCTTCGCGTTGGAAGCCCTTCGGGCTGTTGGAGCCTCCGGCGTGGGTTGGATAGGCTCTAAAATCCTGCAATACTCGAATATTGGATGCTATTTCCCCAAAAAGAAACGTCTCCCGAAGGCTTCGGGAGACGTCTTTATTCAGGTGCGAGTTTACTGCTTTACCAGCCTTATTTGCACCGGTGGCTTGTCGCCTACCAGCACCCGAATGATATAGACACCGGGAACAAACGCTTCTACGTTGATCTCGGTGCGCGATTGGGCAACGGTGCCGCTGCCTGCGCAGGTGCCTTTCATGTCTATGATGTCATAGCGGCTGCCGGGCGGGACGCCTTCCAAAACCACCCGGTGGCTGGCCGGATTGGGATACAGAACGACTTGTTCGTAGGCTTCCGTAGTGGCAACCGCTGTTGGGTTGTAGTGCCAGACGGTATCGGCGATTTCGCAGCCCGGTTGCATACAGCCAAAGCTATCGGTTTGCATGATCCAGCCATAGGTGCCTACCGTATCAATCAGACCAGGTACAAGCGTCTTAAACTCCATAGAGCCGAAGTGCACCAGCGTATTGTAAGGACTGCGCACCGTACCTCCCATATAAGGGTTTCCGTACCCTCGGTATAGGTCGTAGGTTCGTTTTGACTTGATACGTCCGTTGCTGTCGGTTATCAAAAGCATCGGAACAAAATTGGTATCAAGTTGGTGCCCCTGAATAAAAAGGTTTTTGTGCTGATCTACGAATAAAGACGCCGGGGCTGAATATCGGTCACCTGAATCGGTAGGTGAGGAAATCCATTCTGCATATGTTTTAAGCCACATAGTGTCTCCCTGTGCATTAGCCCTCCCATAAGCATAAACCGCATTATAATTGTAAGGGTCGCCGCTGGGAGGCTTTGTGTTGGCCATGTAAGTAAAGTAATAACCGCCGTCGTCTAAAGGTAATAGGTCTGGAATATCCATACTTAGATAGCTATAAACAGTTGAGTTATACGGATAGCGACGGCTCCATAGGAAGTTGCCCGAAGAGTCGAATTTGGCAAAGAAGTGACCAAAAGAAGGTACAATACCGGTGCTGGCAAGACCGCAGATTAAAATACCTCCGTCGGCAGCGCGTGCTATCTTGAATGGATTGACCGGCAAGTTAGCTGTAGGAAAATAAGTTTTTTCCCATAGGATATTGCCAATAGAGTCATACTTTACCAGGTAAAGTTTATGAGAATTTGCTAAGTAACGTCTCTGCGATAGGCTATAAGTTCTGTCAGCACTCCCCCATACCCCGGCAGCCAGTATGCTTTGGTCAGGCATCCCGGTAGCACATAGAAGGGTGCGGTCATGTAAAGAATCCAAGTGTTTTACCAACCGGAGGCTATCGCCGGATTTATTTATAAAAAATAAAAAGGGCTGATCAACCCATGCAGAGTCCCGAAAAGTGGTATCTGCATCTATCCCCAATATAGTGAAGCCATCTTTTGTCACAATAGCAGGGCTTTTTGAGTTGATATAATTCAGAAAACCGGGCGAGCGGTACCATTTTTTCCAGAGTAAGGAACCAGTATAATCATATTTTGCAACTCCGATACTCCCATTAAGTTGATAGACATTTGCTGCAATTGAATCCGTTCCGACTATATTTCCAAAATAATAAATACCCGTAGAGTCAGGGATGATCTGTCTGCCAACGGTATGTTTGGGTCTGTGCCTCGATTGCCCTTCCCCGATGTCGAAGTAAGCATTGAATGTCTGAGGCGTCACCAGTTGCGCTTGGGCAGCTGCATAACAGAACAGGCAAAGCCAGAAAAACAAAGCCTTTTTCATGGTAACAGTATTTTAAAAGGTAAAAAGTCTCTCCGAACACTTTTATACTTAATGTTCGGAGAGACTTGGAAAGAAAAAAATTACTGGCGGCTGATTTTGAAGGTGGTCACCTTGTTTCCGCTGTCAACCAGCTGTAGGGTATAAATACCAGCGGCAAAGGATTTCAGGCTAAGGGTATTGGCCTGCTCTGAGAGTACACCAGAAAGCAGTACGCGGCCCGTGATGTCTTTAACGGTGTAGAGGGTGCCGTTTGCCACACCAGAGATGTTCACCTCACCGTTTGCTGTTGGGTTCGGATAAAGAGCAACCTTTTCAGAAGCGCTCAACCCAGCAATGGTGCCCGCTTCGTCATTTCCGGTACGGGCCGCTTTCCCCATTCCACCTGCTAAGGCCTCCACCTCCGGCTCGAACTCTTGATTCTCGTAGACCGATAGGTAGTAACGGGCTGCAAATCGGGCTGCGCCTGCACCGTCAAAAGCAATATCGTTTATAGCACCTTTATCAGCGGAAGAAACGACTCCCCAATCGTGTTCATTTTCTGCCAGGGTTCTTCCAACCTGATACAGAAGATTTAATTGGGTTAATTCCTCCGCTTCAGTTGTGGAGAGGCTAAATGCTCCCGGAATAGTGGCAAGCGTATGAAGCGCTTCATCCCAGTCACCGGCGGCTGCCTCAAGGCTTGCCTTTTGAATTCGGAAACTTGGCAGGTATTTAACATGACTCAACACCCAGCGGGCACTGTCTAAATCCTGGCTGCCGCTCGTGTCCCATACGCCATAATAGACATCAAGCATATTGTAGTGCAGCCGGGTATATTCGGCTATCAACTCCTTCATTTTGTTGGTGTCGCTCTCCATGGCGGTCTCCAGCGCGCTTTTCTTTGTCAGAAAAGTGGAGGCATCAATCGGCAAGTAAGCAGCATCCCCATAAGTGTTAGGGCAACCATATGGTAGACCGGATACTGGACTTACGCTACCGCTATAACCACCAAAAGGAATATAACCAATATATACAATAGGCAAACCTTCGTTCACATAGTTACGCGGGCCATTACTGTTGTTCAGGAAACTAAAACTATTTCCGGCGTCGGCGGGGGAGCCGCTTACAAAATTGCTTTGCAGACCTGCGATGCCCGCCGTTGCAGTGGGTGTGCTTTTCACAACTGTAATATCATAAGCGTCCGAAACTGTGTTGCTCATCTGATTACACAGGAACCGCAGCCCTTCTGCAGAAGTGCCCAGATTCCGGTTTAGGTCAATCGCCTGCAGGGCGTAGCGGGCATTTTTGATTGTGTTTCGATAGATTCTGTTAGGAGCCGAACCGCTGCTCTTTACGGTAATGCCATACGTCTTAGAGTTAGCACCCGGAGCAGATACATTTACCTTGTTGCCTTCCACATAATAACCGGTAGATCCACCCAGAAAAATAGCTGTATGATTATTAACGTTGTCCGGGGTAATATTGAAAGTATTCTCCAGCAAAATAGCCTGATTGGTATTGGCTAGGTCGATACCGTTTCGGCAATTGTTGAAAGTAGTATTCTGTACATTAACCCGGTAAGAACCGTTCTGTGCCCATGCACGCGTCACAATGCCGTTTCGTAGGTTGTTAAATACGCTGGGCGTGCCATTTGAGCAGCGTGTACCATAGGCAAGATAAGGGGTTGAACAGTAGCGGTCAACGGTTACACCTGCATTATCAATCAGGATGCCGGCGACATTGAGATTTTTTCCTCCAATCGAGGGGCTAACGGTAAAAGTATTCCCAACGACGCTTACGCCGTTGACTTCATGAAGACACATAAATGCTTCCAGCGACGGTGCAGTGGTTGTCTGTTCAAACTTACAGTCCTGAAAAAAAGACCGGTCGTTCTGATAGTAGGTCCGGCTGCCCACTTTTATAAAGTTCCGGTAGTGTTGCATCCATACGGCGTAGCCCTGGCTGTTTCCAAATTTAGATTGCTGGGCCTGAATAATGCCGCCGCCCGTGTAGACGGCACCGCCTGTACCGTATGCAATATCAAAGTTGCAGACGCCAAATCTGGTACCCTTTACAGTTGCATTCTTAAAAGTTGCTCTGGACATTCTCTTATCGCTTTGGCTAATGGCCTGCCAATTAGAGGCGGTACCCCCTTGAGGATCTTGCGGGTGTCTGTTTCCCATTACGGAGATGCCGTACCACAGCCCCGTGCTTGAGGTGATAGTACCATTATCAATGATTAACTGACCTCCAGATAAAGCGCCAGGTACATCCCAAACATAGGGATATACTTGAATAATGCCCATAGAGCCACTTGCAGCCATGTCAACGACAGCACCATTGGTTATAGTCAGAGAACCACCGGGAAATATCTCTATTTTGCTTGCAGTTTTGTTAGTAGTCCACACGGTTGGCGACGTAATAGCATAGGTTTGTCCAAGGACAATATTGCTGTTTAAGAGGGAGCCGGAGAGCAATATACCGAAACAAACTATGTGAAGTTTAAGTTTTAATTTTCTCAACCACACATGGGGGGGCAAAATGTGTAAGTGCTTTGGGAGGAAGAAACGATCGTTTCATGGGAGGAGAATTTTAAAAAAGGGTTAAAAAAACAACCTAAAGCTTAAGAAAAATGTTTAGATTTCCTAAAACAATCAACTCCCATTTTGTTTTTTAACTAAAACTTAGCTCATCATTATCGTTAAAAGCTGGAATTATTTCACAAAGATTAATTACTGCTTTCTACTAGCATCAGGTAGATAAATTGGAGCAATTTGCATCCTACCAGCACGCATCCGAACTGTGGCATTCAGGAAAATGCTTTCAGAAGTTCAGCCATCTGCTTTCACATTATTTTAAAAAAAGTGCTTTCTTGGAAGGCAGCTAAAAAAGCCACACACAACCATTGCTCAAAGCGCTCCAACAGCGTCCGTATCCAACGGTGAAAGCCCGGCACCTACTCTTTTTCATTTCAATAGGAATGACTGAACACCCCAAAATTTTCCGGAAAACGGTAGAACCGTTGCATGCAACGTCTCTACCGAAACAGGTATAACCAACCTTGAATTTTTAAAACTTCCGGAGCCCCTGGAGGCCTTCAGCCTTCAGCCGGTATTCCAAAATCTGAGTTTCCGGAAAAAACGGCCTTAGCCGGTCTAATTTCAGCTGTTCAATACCCGCTTCCAGGAGCGCTTTTGGGGAAAATGGGGCTGCATTTCCGGAAATATAATGTGCTCCGGCTTCTATCAAACACGCTTCTGGCATCAACCCAATCAGCTCCGAGCCGATAATCTCGCCGCCGTATTCGTGGGCCAGCGCTTCCGCAGCGAGAAACGCTTTGAGGGGCGAGGTAATGTGGTAATCCAGCAGGTTCATGGAAAGCTGGGCAGTGTCGTAGTCGGCCTGATGCCAGCCAATGACACGGGTAGCGGGCAGGAGTCCGCGCGGCGCTTCGCCAATAGCCAGTTGTTTGCCGCTCGGCCCGGTTTCGCGCAGGCGCACAGCGATTTCCCGGACGGCTTCCAAATCCAATCCTTTCAGGGAAATATTGAACGCTACCAGCAGTTTGCGCACACCCATAACGGTTGCGCCGGCCGCAGCATTAAAGGCTTTCGGGCCGTAGTCGGGCTGCCAGCGCGGTTCCTGCATCCGCTGGGAAAGCCCTTCGTACTCGCCCCGCCGGATTTGCGGCAAGGCTTTCCGGTGAGGTGCTTTAGCGTTGGTTTCATACAGAAATACCGGAATGCCGAGCGCCTCCCCCACCCGCTTTGCCAGGGCATCCACCAAAGTCACCGCTTCTTCTGTTTCCATTCCGGCCAGGGGCACAAACGGACACACATCCGTTGCGCCGATGCGCGGGTGCACACCGGCCTGCGTGCGCATGTCAATTTTTTCGGCAGCGGTTTTGATAGATTGATACGCGGCTTCTATCACAGCTTCCGGCGCCCCGGCAAAGGTCATCACCGTGCGGTTGGCGCCCGGGCTTACATCCTGATGCAACAAGGCCACACCCGGAACGGCGGAAATGGCAGCAGCGATCGCAGCGAGCGTCTCGGGGTTGCGGCCTTCACTAAAGTTGGGGATGCACTCTAAAAGCGGGTTCATAAGGGTAAAATTAGAAGGACCAGCCGGCCTCCCCAAACCCCTCCAAAGGAAGGGCTTTTCCGGAAAAAAGCAGCGCAGCTACCTGACTTCATTCGGCAAGACGCCGATACCGACCACAGAGGACACTGAGAAGGCACAGAGGTCCACAGAGACCCGCTTGTTATCTCTGTGGATCTCCGTGTAAACCTCGGTGTCCTCTGTGGTCCTTATTTTTATAAACGAGATTCCCGTTACCGGAAAGGCATAGGGGTGAGCTGGCTTTCTCTGTGGGCCTCTGTGAACGTCTCTGTGTTCTCCGTGTCCCTTATTTTTATAAATGAGATTCCCGCTACCGGAAAAACTTTTCCGGAAAAGAAAGAGATTCCCGAATTCGAAAATCGAATCCGTTAAGAAGTGGGTTTCGCTCTGCGCTTCTGGAGGGTTGGGGAGGGGCACTGTCGTACCTTTGCGAACTTACTTCAAAGTCCTTTTTTTATTTAGATAATGAACACGATCCTGACGCTGGCAGAACGACTGCGCGAAGAAACCAAAACCGAACACGCTTCCACCGAAAAAGCCATGATGCCCCTGCTGAAGGGCTCCCGCGATAAAGAAACTTACAGCCGCCTGCTCTGCGCGATGTACACCTACCTGAAGCCGGTAGAAGACGCCATTTTCCGGAAATTAGACACCACCCACCTGCCCGACCAGGCCTCGCGTCGCAACATGGATTCCATGGCTGCCGACCTGCAGGCAATGGATGCCCGCGGCTGCACCGAGCAGAAAACCACTGACCTGCCGCAAATCAACACGCCGGCCCAGGCTTTTGGCGCGCTCTACGTGCTGGAAGGCTCTACCATGGGCGGCCAGATTGTGAGCCAGATCATCCGCAAAAACATGCCGGAAGACCTGCACCACACCCGCTATTTTGATTCTTACGGCGACCAGACCCGCGCCATGTGGGGCCGCTTTATCGCTTCCCTGAACGCCTATGGCGAGGCGCACCCCGAGATGCACGAAGAAGTGCTTTCGGCGGCCCGCGAAACGTTTGCACTTTTCGAAAAACACCTCAACGCTGTTCACCAGCCTGCATGAATCGCCCTGTTACGGATTACGAAGCCACCGTTTGCGGAAAGATTCCGCTGCACCGCATCAATTCCATTCAACCCCACGGCGCGCTGCTCGTGTTGCACCCGGTACATTACACGATTGTACAGTGCAGCCTGAATGCCGACCTGATCCTCCAAACCGACTGCCGGAACATCCATGGCAGTCGGTTTTTAGACTTGCTGTGTCCGGAAAGCCACGATCGTTTTAGCGAGCTGCTTCACCTCGCGCCCGGTACCGACCGCCTGCCCGACACCATTTGCCTGCGCGGCGAAGGCGAAGCGAAAATCACGGTTCAGGTCTTGCTGCACCGCACGCCGGAATATCTCATTCTGGAAATAGAGCCGGTGGATACGACCGCCGAGGCGCCCACATTTAGCGGCCTTTATCAGGAGTTAAAAAAAGCGATGGCCGTGGTCAATACTGCTCCCGATATGCACGGGGCCTGTCTGGCTACACTGGAAGAATTGAAAAAGCTCACCGGCTTTGACCGCTTGATGATGTATCGTTTTGACGATAACTGGGACGGAACGGTGATTACCGAAGTCCATGAGCCGGGCATGGAAAGCTATATGGGTCTGCGTTTTCCGGCCTCGGATATTCCACGGGTATCGCGCGATTTATATCAGCACAGCCCTTATCGCCATATTCCCGACCGCGACTACAAACCGGTGTTGCTTTCTCCTGTTGTCAACCCGCTCACCGGCACCTTTACCGACCTTTCGGCCTGCAACCTGCGCGGTGTGGCGATCGTTCACCTGGAGTACCTGCGCAACATGCACGTGCGGGCCTCTATGTCTACCCGTATTCTGGCGCAGGGCCGGCTTTGGGGCCTGATTTCCTGCCACCACCGGCAACCGAAGCACCTGAGCTATGAAGAAGCGGCCATTTTTGAGTTGCTTTCCGATATGCTTTCCACCAAAGTAGTGGCGCTGGAAAAAGAACGGGACGCCGAGAGCTACGGCCGGTTGCAGAGGTTGCAGGTGGGGTTGATCGAGCAGGTGCTGGTTTCCGAGGATTTTGCCGGCGCTTTGCTGGGCGAAGAAGGCCGGCTGGCTGCTTTTCTGGGTGTGGCAGGGGTCGTCATTCGCCGCCACAGGCGCTTGTATGCGCAGGGCGCAGTGCCTGATGCGGCTTTCGTGGAAGACTTGATTCTGTGGCTGCAATCCAACTACGATACCGATGTGGTGGCCTTGCACGAGCTGGCTGAGGTGTATGAACCGGCGCGCGGACTGGCCGACACAGCGGGCGGCATCATTGTGGTTCCACTGCGGCCCGAACAAGGCGAATACATTATCGGGTTTCGGCCGGAGCACGTGCAGGAAGTGTTTTGGGGCGGCAACCCGAATGAAGCGGTGCAGTGGGAAGCCGACGGCAACACCTACCACCCGCGCAATTCTTTTGAGATGTGGAAGCAAACCGTCCGGGGCAGCAGCCGCCGGTGGACCGAGCCGGAAAAGGTTATGGCCGGGCGGCTTCAACACTTTTTGCAGGGGTATTTGCTGCGGGCGTTCGTACGGTAGAGGCCGCTACCCGCCTCCTCTTCAAAGGAGATGGAGATTAGCCTCGTTAATTTTCGGGTCATTGCGAGCGAAGCGAAGCAACCTGCACAAAATACGGTAGGCTGTGCAGATTACTTCGTCGTACCTCCTCGCAATGACCCGCGTTTTCTGAGTGAACCAGATTCTACCATTTGTAAACCAAAACTGGTTATATCACATTTTTACTCCGCTCTCTCGGAGCGGAAAGGGTTAAGGCTCAAAACCGCCCGCTGCCTTATCTTTATTAATTCCCCAAATTTGCCGTCCGTAATCCTGAAGTGATTGATGTCTGCCAACCCTGCCCCGAATCCGACGCTTACCTCTTCTCCCCTCATGGAAAAGCTGCAAAGCGAAGGCGGCCGGCAGCGCCGGCTGGCGGGCGTTTCGGTGGATGCGCACAACCGGGTAACGGAAACGGCCGGGCCGGTTAGCGCCTTTTTGCAACCGGGTGTGGAAGCGGCGGAAAACCCTCTGATTACTTCCATATTTTCCGGAAACCTTACCCAAAAAATCACGGCTTTCCAACAACTTGCCGCCGAAACCGGCGCAGTGCAGGAAGGCTTAATTCCAGCCGGGGACCAGACTATTCGCCTCGCCGTTCACCCACCCGACGCAAGCGGCCACTGGGCTTTTTTTCTGGAAAGCCTGCCCGCTTTAGAACCTGAAAGTCACCTCTCTAATGCGGCTTTTGAGCAGGCGCTCGCCCCGACCCTGCTGCTCGCTCCGGTATTTGACGAAGACCCGAATCTACCCGTTGATTTTCGCTGCGTGCTGGCCAACGGCGCAGCCGAAGCCCTTTTTTCGCCTCTGAATGACCCGATTTCCGGAAAGTTATTCTCCTATTTCCGGGGACCGCTTTGCGAACAACTGTCACACAAACAACTTCTTTTCTCCTACAAAACCGGCAGCACCGAAAAAACGGAACTGTCCCTGCGCGCGGCCAACGGGGAGGCCCACTGGTACGAGGCCGCCCTCACCAAAGTAACTGATTGCCTTTCTCTTAGCTTTACCGACATCACCGCTTCGCGGACGGCACAGGAACGGCTTCGCAAGCATTACAACCAGCTGGTAGAAACCCGCAAAGAACTGCGCAGGCTGACCGCCACACTGGAAGAAACGATCCGGCAGCGCACCGAGGAAGTCACGGCAAGCGAAGAGCGCTTCCGCCTGGTGGCGAGCGCCACTACCGACGCCATTTACGATTGGGAACTGAGCACGGGTCGTCATTGGTGGAGTAATGGTCTTTATACCCAGTTTGGCTACGAAGTAGAAACTGCACCCAACGGACGGCAGTTCTGGGAATCGCGCCTGCACCCCGAAGACCGCGACGCAGTGGTAAGTGCGCTTCACAAGACAGTAGAGGGCGGCGAATCGTGGCGCGCCGAGTACCGTTTCCGGAAAGCCGACGGCGAATATGCCTGGGTGCTGGACCGCGCCAACATCGTGTATGACGAAACGGGCGTGCCTTATCGGATGCTCGGCTCGATGCTGGATATTTCCGCCATCCGGGCGGCCAATCGCGCCGCCGAACGGCGCGAAGCAGAGTATTTCCAGCTGGCCGAATCCCTGCCCCACATCGTCTGGATTGCCGACGCAGCCGGAAAAGTCATCTACCTCAACCGGCAGTGGGAAACCTTTACCGGAACCCGCCCCGATCTGCCCGCTTCGCTGACTTATTTCCGGAAAATGATTCATCCGGAAGATGCCCGGGCCTTTGCCCGCAGCTGGATCCGGGTGGCGGCAGCCGATATTCCTTTTGAGGCCGAATGCCGGCTGCGGACGGCTTCCGGCGACTACCGGTGGGTGATGATCCGGGCACAGAAAACCCACAACGAGACCGACGAGGAAGCGCGCTGGAACGGCGTCTGCATTGATGTGCACGAACGCAAGACCCTGAATGCCCTGCTGGAAGAACGGGTTGCCGGACGCACGGCCGAGCTGGAAGCCGCCAACCGCGAACTGGCCCATTCCAACGACGAGCTGCAGCAGTTTGCCTTTGTGACGTCCCACGACCTGAAAGAGCCACTCCGGAAAATTCAGATTTTTGGGAAAATGGTGTTTGAAAAAGCCTTGAAGGAAAATCAGTTGCAGTATAGCGGACCGCTGGGCCGTATCGTGCAGTCTTCGGAACGGCTTACCGGCCTGATCAACGATCTGCTGGATTTTTCCCAGCTTTCTGCCGGGCCCATGACGCTGACGCCCACCGACCTGGGTGAAGTGGTGCAGCAAACCCTGGCCGATCTGGGCGTTTTAATCGAGGAAAAGGCTGCCCTTGTGGAAGTCGGGAAGCTGCCGGTCATCCAGGCGGTGCCGGGGCAATTGCAGCAGTTGTTTCAAAACCTGATTACCAACGCGCTGAAATTTTCCAAGAAGGATGTTCCACCCCATATCCGCATCCGGGCCGAGCGCATTTCCCGGAAGGCTTTCGACGCGCCGGTCCATACCAAAGGCGCCTTTGTGCGCATCTCTATTGCCGACAATGGCATTGGTTTCAGCGAGCAGTATCTCTATAAGATATTCACACTCTTCCAGCGGCTGCATTCCCGGGAAGCTTATGAAGGAACAGGCCTTGGCCTCGCCATCGTACAGAAAATCATTAATCTGCACAACGGGATCATCACGGCGCAAAGCGAGGAAGGCGAAGGCGCGACTTTTACTTTTATCCTGCCGGTGTGAGCGCTGGAACGCAGATAAAGCGTGCGCTAAGGTTTTTTAATATGTCTTTTAAATAAATAACCATACAAGGAATAGGAACACCGGGTCACAAGGTGGCCCAATCTCCTTCAAGCGGTACAGGCACGCTGATTCTTTTGCTTACGCATTCGTTTTGTGTCCCTGCCGACAGGCAGAGTCTCTCCAGCGTATTGCCTTTTCTGAGATTCGCCTTTGGGCGGAATGACAAAATGAAAGACGGCGGTTTCAGCGCGTTTGCCCCGGCACCATACTGCCGCAGGATATTTTCCGGAAAATCTACTCTTTTACGAACCGCAGCCACTGTGCCGGCACATCCGGCGCAGCGATGCAAAGCAGGTACGTTCCCGGCGCGAGCGCTTCTACGCTACAGGTGGGCTGTGCACCATCCAGCACCCCACCCTGCACCGTGCGGCCCAGCAGGTCGATCACCTGATAGGCAACCGGTCCGGAAAGACCGCGCACCTGCACCCGAGCCTGCACCGGGTTGGGAAACACCATACAGGCGGCTGCCTGCGGAGTGCTGCCTCCTACTGAAAGAGCGCTTGCCGGCCGGTAGAAAGTGGTTTGCACCGGATAATGGTCGGAAACGGTTCTGGAATAACTTTCAACCGTCGCATTGGCCAGTTCCCGGAGCGAGCGGGCACTGCCGGGTATATAGTACCGGGCAAAAGGTGCGGAAGCAATAAAATGGTCGATGAGGCTGGTATACCGATCGTTGCTGCGGGCGCCGGCAAGGCTGATCGGCAGCGTCAGGCAGTTATAAGCATAAGGCCCCACAGAGTCGCTTACGAAGTTTTTGTAGGCGCCATACGTCCGGTCGGTACAAATGCTCGTGTCGAGGTCGTCGTTGAAGTCGCCCAGAATCAAAAACTCTTTTCCCTTGTACTTCCGGTCGAGCGAATCTTTAAAGATATAAGCGCCTTCTTCCCGGCGGTTGCAGGAGCTGTTGTCCGACATTGCTTTGGCGTGCAGAATAAAGAAGCTGACGGGCTGCCAGCTGCCGTCGGCACAGCGCAGCTCGCCCTCTACCAGAAAAGGATAGCGGCCGGAGGCAAAATCCGCATAGGCATAAGGATGCCCTTCGAGAAAAGCCCGGGAACGCACCTTCCGGAACTGAGAAGGGCGATACAAAAAGCCCAGTTTCTGCGCGCCTTCATAGGCCGGGCCGGCTGGCGTTGGGGCAAGCGATGCGTAGGAAGAAATCGTAGCTTCCCAAGGGCCACCCGGCAACCGGGCAACCATATTGCGGAACGAATCCAGGTTCACCAGTTCCTGAAAACCATAGAAATCAGCACCTATGCGCTCGATCAGCGTTTGGGTTTGGGCAACCTGCTGTCCTGCCCTGGGAGCAGCGCCGCTGCCCCACCATTCAAGATTCCAGGTAACGACCCGAAAACTATCGGCGGCGGGCTGCGCACGGGCTGCAGATCCTCCAAAAACACAAAGCAGACAAACGAAAACGCTGAAGATCCGGCCCATGAATATAACGAGTAGCAAAATTACTTACCCGGCTCCGGTTATTTGAATTAAAAATACACTAAAGACGCATAGATACACCAGGACGGCGCGCACGGCTGCCAACAATATTTTACCTTCGCGGGCCCAATGGTGCTCCGGCCTGGTTTATGTTCCGGCGCCAGCGGGTGGCAGTTCCGGCCTTTTTCCTTTTTCTCTAATCCCGCAGCGCTCGTCTGTTTTCATGGTTCTTTCCATTGTCATCCCGGCCTATAACGAAGGCCCGACCATTCACCGGATTCTGGACCGCCTGCGGGCCGTTGAGCTGATTGGCGGGTTCCGTAAAGAAGTCATCATCGTCAACGACTGCTCTAAGGACAACACGGAAGCAGCCATTCTGGAATATGCAGCCACCTATCCGGAACTGGGCATTCAATACCGGAAACACGAAGTGAACCAGGGCAAAGGCGCTGCCCTGCACACCGGCATCCGCGAGGCCACCGGCGACTATGTCATTATTCAGGATGCCGATCTGGAATACGACCCGCAGGAATACAACCTGCTGCTCAAACCGGTGGTTGACGGATTTGCCGATGTGGTGTATGGCTCGCGCTTTATGGGCGGCAATCCGCACCGGATTCTGTTTTTCTGGCACTCGATCGGCAACCGCTGGCTGACGGCGCTGAGCAATATGCTTACCAACCTGAACCTGACGGATATGGAAACCTGCTACAAGCTGTTTCGGCGCGACATGGTGCAGAGCCTCCGGCTGGAAGAGAAGCGTTTTGGCTTTGAGCCGGAAGTAACGGCCAAGATCAGCCGCATTCCTAAAGTGCGGATTTATGAAGTGGGCATTTCCTACTATGGCCGCACCTATGAAGAAGGTAAAAAGATTGGCTGGAAAGACGGTTTCCGGGCCATCTGGTGCATCCTCAAATACAACCTCTGGGCGCGGTAGTCCCGCAGTCCGCAGGCCTGAATAACCTTCCCCATACCTTAAAAAAACAAGCGAGCCATTTCCGGAAATTTCCGGAAATGGCTCGCTTGTTTTTTTAAGGTATGGGGAAGGTTATTCAGGCCTGCGGACTGCGGGACTACCGCGCCCAGAGGTTGTATTTGAGGATGCACCAGATGGCCCGGAAACCGTCTTTCCAGCCAATCTTTTTACCTTCTTCATAGGTGCGGCCATAGTAGGAAATGCCCACTTCATAAATCCGCACTTTAGGAATGCGGCTGATCTTGGCCGTTACTTCCGGCTCAAAGCCAAAACGCTTCTCTTCCAGCCGGAGGCTCTGCACCATGTCGCGCCGAAACAGCTTGTAGCAGGTTTCCATATCCGTCAGGTTCAGGTTGGTAAGCATATTGCTCAGCGCCGTCAGCCAGCGGTTGCCGATCGAGTGCCAGAAAAACAGAATCCGGTGCGGATTGCCGCCCATAAAGCGCGAGCCATACACCACATCGGCAAATCCGTCAACCACCGGTTTGAGCAGCAGGTTGTATTCCTGCGGGTCGTATTCCAGATCGGCATCCTGAATAATGACATAGTCGCCGGTGGCCTCGCGGATGCCGGTGTGCAGGGCAGCGCCTTTGCCCTGGTTCACTTCGTGTTTCCGGTATTGAATGCCCAGTTCCGGATAGGTGGCTGCATATTCCAGAATGGCTGCTTCCGTGTTGTCCTTAGAGCAGTCGTTGACGATGATGACTTCTTTACGGAACCCGCCAATCAGCTCAACGGCCCGCAGGCGGTCCAGAATCCGGTGAATGGTCGGGCCTTCGTTATAGGCCGGGATGACAATGGAAAGAACCATGAAAACAGACGAGCGCTGCGGGATTAGAGAAAAAGGAAAAAGGCCGGAACTGCCACCCGCTGGCGCCGGAACATAAACCAGGCCGGAGCACCATTGGGCCCGCGAAGGTAAAATATTGTTGGCAGCCGTGCGCGCCGTCCTGGTGTATCTATGCGTCTTTAGTGTATTTTTAATTCAAATAACCGGAGCCGGGTAAGTAATTTTGCTACTCGTTATATTCATGGGCCGGATCTTCAGCGTTTTCGTTTGTCTGCTTTGTGTTTTTGGAGGATCTGCAGCCCGTGCGCAGCCCGCCGCCGATAGTTTTCGGGTCGTTACCTGGAATCTTGAATGGTGGGGCAGCGGCGCTGCTCCCAGGGCAGGACAGCAGGTTGCCCAAACCCAAACGCTGATCGAGCGCATAGGTGCTGATTTCTATGGTTTTCAGGAACTGGTGAACCTGGATTCGTTCCGCAATATGGTTGCCCGGTTGCCGGGTGGCCCTTGGGAAGCTACGATTTCTTCCTACGCATCGCTTGCCCCAACGCCAGCCGGCCCGGCCTATGAAGGCGCGCAGAAACTGGGCTTTTTGTATCGCCCTTCTCAGTTCCGGAAGGTGCGTTCCCGGGCTTTTCTCGAAGGGCATCCTTATGCCTATGCGGATTTTGCCTCCGGCCGCTATCCTTTTCTGGTAGAGGGCGAGCTGCGCTGTGCCGACGGCAGCTGGCAGCCCGTCAGCTTCTTTATTCTGCACGCCAAAGCAATGTCGGACAACAGCTCCTGCAACCGCCGGGAAGAAGGCGCTTATATCTTTAAAGATTCGCTCGACCGGAAGTACAAGGGAAAAGAGTTTTTGATTCTGGGCGACTTCAACGACGACCTCGACACGAGCATTTGTACCGACCGGACGTATGGCGCCTACAAAAACTTCGTAAGCGACTCTGTGGGGCCTTATGCTTATAACTGCCTGACGCTGCCGATCAGCCTTGCCGGCGCCCGCAGCAACGATCGGTATACCAGCCTCATCGACCATTTTATTGCTTCCGCACCTTTTGCCCGGTACTATATACCCGGCAGTGCCCGCTCGCTCCGGGAACTGGCCAATGCGACGGTTGAAAGTTATTCCAGAACCGTTTCCGACCATTATCCGGTGCAAACCACTTTCTACCGGCCGGCAAGCGCTCTTTCAGTAGGAGGCAGCACTCCGCAGGCAGCCGCCTGTATGGTGTTTCCCAACCCGGTGCAGGCTCGGGTGCAGGTGCGCGGTCTTTCCGGACCGGTTGCCTATCAGGTGATCGACCTGCTGGGCCGCACGGTGCAGGGTGGGGTGCTGGATGGTGCACAGCCCACCTGTAGCGTAGAAGCGCTCGCGCCGGGAACGTACCTGCTTTGCATCGCTGCGCCGGATGTGCCGGCACAGTGGCTGCGGTTCGTAAAAGAGTAGATTTTCCGGAAAATATCCTGCGGCAGTATGGTGCCGGGGCAAACGCGCTGAAACCGCCGTCTTTCATTTTGTCATTCCGCCCAAAGGCGAATCTCAGAAAAGGCAATACGCTGGAGAGACTCTGCCTGTCGGCAGGGACACAAAACGAATGCGTAAGCAAAAGAATCAGCGTGCCTGTACCGCTTGAAGGAGATTGGGCCACCTTGTGACCCGGTGTTCCTATTCCTTGTATGGTTATTTATTTAAAAGACATATTAAAAAACCTTAGCGCACGCTTTATCTGCGTTCCAGCGCTCACACCGGCAGGATAAAAGTAAAAGTCGCGCCTTCGCCTTCCTCGCTTTGCGCCGTGATGATCCCGTTGTGCAGATTAATGATTTTCTGTACGATGGCGAGGCCAAGGCCTGTTCCTTCATAAGCTTCCCGGGAATGCAGCCGCTGGAAGAGTGTGAATATCTTATAGAGATACTGCTCGCTGAAACCAATGCCATTGTCGGCAATAGAGATGCGCACAAAGGCGCCTTTGGTATGGACCGGCGCGTCGAAAGCCTTCCGGGAAATGCGCTCGGCCCGGATGCGGATATGGGGTGGAACATCCTTCTTGGAAAATTTCAGCGCGTTGGTAATCAGGTTTTGAAACAACTGCTGCAATTGCCCCGGCACCGCCTGGATGACCGGCAGCTTCCCGACTTCCACAAGGGCAGCCTTTTCCTCGATTAAAACGCCCAGATCGGCCAGGGTTTGCTGCACCACTTCACCCAGGTCGGTGGGCGTCAGCGTCATGGGCCCGGCAGAAAGCTGGGAAAAATCCAGCAGATCGTTGATCAGGCCGGTAAGCCGTTCCGAAGACTGCACGATACGGCCCAGCGGTCCGCTATACTGCAACTGATTTTCCTTCAAGGCTTTTTCAAACACCATTTTCCCAAAAATCTGAATTTTCCGGAGTGGCTCTTTCAGGTCGTGGGACGTCACAAAGGCAAACTGCTGCAGCTCGTCGTTGGAATGGGCCAGTTCGCGGTTGGCGGCTTCCAGCTCGGCCGTGCGTCCGGCAACCCGTTCTTCCAGCAGGGCATTCAGGGTCTTGCGTTCGTGCACATCAATGCAGACGCCGTTCCAGCGCGCTTCCTCGTCGGTCTCGTTGTGGGTTTTCTGTGCCCGGATCATCACCCACCGGTAGTCGCCGGAAGCCGTCCGCAGCCGGCATTCGGCCTCAAAAGGAATATCGGCTGCCGCCACCCGGATCCAGCTGCGGGCAAAGGCCCGGGCATCTTCCGGATGAATCATTTTCCGGAAATAAGTCAGCGAAGCGGGCAGATCGGGGCGGGTTCCGGTAAAGGTTTCCCACTGCCGGTTGAGGTAGATGACTTTTCCGGCTGCGTCGGCAATCCAGACGATGTGGGGCAGGGATTCGGCCAGCTGGAAATACTCTGCTTCGCGCCGTTCGGCGGCGCGATTGGCCGCCCGGATGGCGGAAATATCCAGCATCGAGCCGAGCATCCGATAAGGCACGCCCGTTTCGTCATACACGATGTTGGCGCGGTCCAGCACCCAGGCATATTCGCCGTCGGCTTTCCGGAAACGGTACTCGGCGCGCCACGATTCGCCGCCCTCTACTGTCTTGTGAAGCGCACTTACCACTGCGTCGCGGTCTTCGGGGTGCAGGCGCGATTCCCAGAACTGCCGTCCGTTGGGTGCAGTTTCTACTTCGTAGCCAAACTGGGTATAAAGACCATTACTCCACCAATGACGACCCGTGCTCAGTTCCCAATCGTAAATGGCGTCGGTAGTGGCGCTCGCCACCAGGCGGAAGCGCTCTTCGCTTGCCGTGACTTCCTCGGTGCGCTGCCGGATCGTTTCTTCCAGTGTGGCGGTCAGCCTGCGCAGTTCTTTGCGGGTTTCTACCAGCTGGTTGTAATGCTTGCGAAGCCGTTCCTGTGCCGTCCGCGAAGCGGTGATGTCGGTAAAGCTAAGAGAAAGGCAATCAGTTACTTTGGTGAGGGCGGCCTCGTACCAGTGGGCCTCCCCGTTGGCCGCGCGCAGGGACAGTTCCGTTTTTTCGGTGCTGCCGGTTTTGTAGGAGAAAAGAAGTTGTTTGTGTGACAGTTGTTCGCAAAGCGGTCCCCGGAAATAGGAGAATAACTTTCCGGAAATCGGGTCATTCAGAGGCGAAAAAAGGGCTTCGGCTGCGCCGTTGGCCAGCACGCAGCGAAAATCAACGGGTAGATTCGGGTCTTCGTCAAATACCGGAGCGAGCAGCAGGGTCGGGGCGAGCGCCTGCTCAAAAGCCGCATTAGAGAGGTGACTTTCAGGTTCTAAAGCGGGCAGGCTTTCCAGAAAAAAAGCCCAGTGGCCGCTTGCGTCGGGTGGGTGAACGGCGAGGCGAATAGTCTGGTCCCCGGCTGGAATTAAGCCTTCCTGCACTGCGCCGGTTTCGGCGGCAAGTTGTTGGAAAGCCGTGATTTTTTGGGTAAGGTTTCCGGAAAATATGGAAGTAATCAGAGGGTTTTCCGCCGCTTCCACACCCGGTTGCAAAAAGGCGCTAACCGGCCCGGCCGTTTCCGTTACCCGGTTGTGCGCATCCACCGAAACGCCCGCCAGCCGGCGCTGCCGGCCGCCTTCGCTTTGCAGCTTTTCCATGAGGGGAGAAGAGGTAAGCGTCGGATTCGGGGCAGGGTTGGCAGACATCAATCACTTCAGGATTACGGACGGCAAATTTGGGGAATTAATAAAGATAAGGCAGCGGGCGGTTTTGAGCCTTAACCCTTTCCGCTCCGAGAGAGCGGAGTAAAAATGTGATATAACCAGTTTTGGTTTACAAATGGTAGAATCTGGTTCACTCAGAAAACGCGGGTCATTGCGAGGAGGTACGACGAAGTAATCTGCACAGCCTACCGTATTTTGTGCAGGTTGCTTCGCTTCGCTCGCAATGACCCGAAAATTAACGAGGCTAATCTCCATCTCCTTTGAAGAGGAGGCGGGTAGCGGCCTCTACCGTACGAACGCCCGCAGCAAATACCCCTGCAAAAAGTGTTGAAGCCGCCCGGCCATAACCTTTTCCGGCTCGGTCCACCGGCGGCTGCTGCCCCGGACGGTTTGCTTCCACATCTCAAAAGAATTGCGCGGGTGGTAGGTGTTGCCGTCGGCTTCCCACTGCACCGCTTCATTCGGGTTGCCGCCCCAAAACACTTCCTGCACGTGCTCCGGCCGAAACCCGATAATGTATTCGCCTTGTTCGGGCCGCAGTGGAACCACAATGATGCCGCCCGCTGTGTCGGCCAGTCCGCGCGCCGGTTCATACACCTCAGCCAGCTCGTGCAAGGCCACCACATCGGTATCGTAGTTGGATTGCAGCCACAGAATCAAGTCTTCCACGAAAGCCGCATCAGGCACTGCGCCCTGCGCATACAAGCGCCTGTGGCGGCGAATGACGACCCCTGCCACACCCAGAAAAGCAGCCAGCCGGCCTTCTTCGCCCAGCAAAGCGCCGGCAAAATCCTCGGAAACCAGCACCTGCTCGATCAACCCCACCTGCAACCTCTGCAACCGGCCGTAGCTCTCGGCGTCCCGTTCTTTTTCCAGCGCCACTACTTTGGTGGAAAGCATATCGGAAAGCAACTCAAAAATGGCCGCTTCTTCATAGCTCAGGTGCTTCGGTTGCCGGTGGTGGCAGGAAATCAGGCCCCAAAGCCGGCCCTGCGCCAGAATACGGGTAGACATAGAGGCCCGCACGTGCATGTTGCGCAGGTACTCCAGGTGAACGATCGCCACACCGCGCAGGTTGCAGGCCGAAAGGTCGGTAAAGGTGCCGGTGAGCGGGTTGACAACAGGAGAAAGCAACACCGGTTTGTAGTCGCGGTCGGGAATATGGCGATAAGGGCTGTGCTGATATAAATCGCGCGATACCCGTGGAATATCCGAGGCCGGAAAACGCAGACCCATATAGCTTTCCATGCCCGGCTCATGGACTTCGGTAATCACCGTTCCGTCCCAGTTATCGTCAAAACGATACATCATCAAGCGGTCAAAGCCGGTGAGCTTTTTCAATTCTTCCAGTGTAGCCAGACAGGCCCCGTGCATATCGGGAGCAGTATTGACCACGGCCATCGCTTTTTTTAACTCCTGATAAAGGCCGCTAAATGTGGGCGCCTCGGCGGTCGTATCCACCGGCTCTATTTCCAGAATGAGATATTCCGGCGTGCGGTGCAGCAAGACCTGAACCGTGATTTTCGCTTCGCCTTCGCCGCGCAGGCAAATGGTGTCGGGCAGGCGGTCGGTACCGGGCGCGAGGTGAAGCAGCTCGCTAAAACGATCGTGGCTTTCCGGACACAGCAAGTCTAAAAACCGACTGCCATGGATGTTCCGGCAGTCGGTTTGGAGGATCAGGTCGGCATTCAGGCTGCACTGTACAATCGTGTAATGTACCGGGTGCAACACGAGCAGCGCGCCGTGGGGTTGAATGGAATTGATGCGGTGCAGCGGAATCTTTCCGCAAACGGTGGCTTCGTAATCCGTAACAGGGCGATTCATGCAGGCTGGTGAACAGCGTTGAGGTGTTTTTCGAAAAGTGCAAACGTTTCGCGGGCCGCCGAAAGCACTTCTTCGTGCATCTCGGGGTGCGCCTCGCCATAGGCGTTCAGGGAAGCGATAAAGCGGCCCCACATGGCGCGGGTCTGGTCGCCGTAAGAATCAAAATAGCGGGTGTGGTGCAGGTCTTCCGGCATGTTTTTGCGGATGATCTGGCTCACAATCTGGCCGCCCATGGTAGAGCCTTCCAGCACGTAGAGCGCGCCAAAAGCCTGGGCCGGCGTGTTGATTTGCGGCAGGTCAGTGGTTTTCTGCTCGGTGCAGCCGCGGGCATCCATTGCCTGCAGGTCGGCAGCCATGGAATCCATGTTGCGACGCGAGGCCTGGTCGGGCAGGTGGGTGGTGTCTAATTTCCGGAAAATGGCGTCTTCTACCGGCTTCAGGTAGGTGTACATCGCGCAGAGCAGGCGGCTGTAAGTTTCTTTATCGCGGGAGCCCTTCAGCAGGGGCATCATGGCTTTTTCGGTGGAAGCGTGTTCGGTTTTGGTTTCTTCGCGCAGTCGTTCTGCCAGCGTCAGGATCGTGTTCATTATCTAAATAAAAAAAGGACTTTGAAGTAAGTTCGCAAAGGTACGACAGTGCCCCTCCCCAACCCTCCAGAAGCGCAGAGCGAAACCCACTTCTTAACGGATTCGATTTTCGAATTCGGGAATCTCTTTCTTTTCCGGAAAAGTTTTTCCGGTAGCGGGAATCTCATTTATAAAAATAAGGGACACGGAGAACACAGAGACGTTCACAGAGGCCCACAGAGAAAGCCAGCTCACCCCTATGCCTTTCCGGTAACGGGAATCTCGTTTATAAAAATAAGGACCACAGAGGACACCGAGGTTTACACGGAGATCCACAGAGATAACAAGCGGGTCTCTGTGGACCTCTGTGCCTTCTCAGTGTCCTCTGTGGTCGGTATCGGCGTCTTGCCGAATGAAGTCAGGTAGCTGCGCTGCTTTTTTCCGGAAAAGCCCTTCCTTTGGAGGGGTTTGGGGAGGCCGGCTGGTCCTTCTAATTTTACCCTTATGAACCCGCTTTTAGAGTGCATCCCCAACTTTAGTGAAGGCCGCAACCCCGAGACGCTCGCTGCGATCGCTGCTGCCATTTCCGCCGTTCCGGGTGTGGCCTTGTTGCATCAGGATGTAAGCCCGGGCGCCAACCGCACGGTGATGACCTTTGCCGGGGCGCCGGAAGCTGTGATAGAAGCCGCGTATCAATCTATCAAAACCGCTGCCGAAAAAATTGACATGCGCACGCAGGCCGGTGTGCACCCGCGCATCGGCGCAACGGATGTGTGTCCGTTTGTGCCCCTGGCCGGAATGGAAACAGAAGAAGCGGTGACTTTGGTGGATGCCCTGGCAAAGCGGGTGGGGGAGGCGCTCGGCATTCCGGTATTTCTGTATGAAACCAACGCTAAAGCACCTCACCGGAAAGCCTTGCCGCAAATCCGGCGGGGCGAGTACGAAGGGCTTTCCCAGCGGATGCAGGAACCGCGCTGGCAGCCCGACTACGGCCCGAAAGCCTTTAATGCTGCGGCCGGCGCAACCGTTATGGGTGTGCGCAAACTGCTGGTAGCGTTCAATATTTCCCTGAAAGGATTGGATTTGGAAGCCGTCCGGGAAATCGCTGTGCGCCTGCGCGAAACCGGGCCGAGCGGCAAACAACTGGCTATTGGCGAAGCGCCGCGCGGACTCCTGCCCGCTACCCGTGTCATTGGCTGGCATCAGGCCGACTACGACACTGCCCAGCTTTCCATGAACCTGCTGGATTACCACATTACCTCGCCCCTCAAAGCGTTTCTCGCTGCGGAAGCGCTGGCCCACGAATACGGCGGCGAGATTATCGGCTCGGAGCTGATTGGGTTGATGCCAGAAGCGTGTTTGATAGAAGCCGGAGCACATTATATTTCCGGAAATGCAGCCCCATTTTCCCCAAAAGCGCTCCTGGAAGCGGGTATTGAACAGCTGAAATTAGACCGGCTAAGGCCGTTTTTTCCGGAAACTCAGATTTTGGAATACCGGCTGAAGGCTGAAGGCCTCCAGGGGCTCCGGAAGTTTTAAAAATTCAAGGTTGGTTATACCTGTTTCGGTAGAGACGTTGCATGCAACGGTTCTACCGTTTTCCGGAAAATTTTGGGGTGTTCAGTCATTCCTATTGAAATGAAAAAGAGTAGGTGCCGGGCTTTCACCGTTGGATACGGACGCTGTTGGAGCGCTTTGAGCAATGGTTGTGTGTGGCTTTTTTAGCTGCCTTCCAAGAAAGCACTTTTTTTAAAATAATGTGAAAGCAGATGGCTGAACTTCTGAAAGCATTTTCCTGAATGCCACAGTTCGGATGCGTGCTGGTAGGATGCAAATTGCTCCAATTTATCTACCTGATGCTAGTAGAAAGCAGTAATTAATCTTTGTGAAATAATTCCAGCTTTTAACGATAATGATGAGCTAAGTTTTAGTTAAAAAACAAAATGGGAGTTGATTGTTTTAGGAAATCTAAACATTTTTCTTAAGCTTTAGGTTGTTTTTTTAACCCTTTTTTAAAATTCTCCTCCCATGAAACGATCGTTTCTTCCTCCCAAAGCACTTACACATTTTGCCCCCCCATGTGTGGTTGAGAAAATTAAAACTTAAACTTCACATAGTTTGTTTCGGTATATTGCTCTCCGGCTCCCTCTTAAACAGCAATATTGTCCTTGGACAAACCTATGCTATTACGTCGCCAACCGTGTGGACTACTAACAAAACTGCAAGCAAAATAGAGATATTTCCCGGTGGTTCTCTGACTATAACCAATGGTGCTGTCGTTGACATGGCTGCAAGTGGCTCTATGGGCATTATTCAAGTATATCCCTATGTTTGGGATGTACCTGGCGCTTTATCTGGAGGTCAGTTAATCATTGATAATGGTACTATCACCTCAAGCACGGGGCTGTGGTACGGCATCTCCGTAATGGGAAACAGACACCCGCAAGATCCTCAAGGGGGTACCGCCTCTAATTGGCAGGCCATTAGCCAAAGCGATAAGAGAATGTCCAGAGCAACTTTTAAGAATGCAACTGTAAAGGGTACCAGATTTGGCGTCTGCAACTTTGATATTGCATACGGTACAGGCGGTGCCGTCTACACGGGCGGCGGCATTATTCAGGCCCAGCAATCTAAATTTGGAAACAGCCAGGGCTACGCCGTATGGATGCAACACTACCGGAACTTTATAAAAGTGGGCAGCCGGACCTACTATCAGAACGACCGGTCTTTTTTTCAGGACTGTAAGTTTGAACAGACAACCACTGCACCGTCGCTGGAAGCATTTATGTGTCTTCATGAAGTCAACGGCGTAAGCGTCGTTGGGAATACTTTTACCGTTAGCCCCTCGATTGGAGGAAAAAATCTCAATGTCGCCGGCATCCTGATTGATAATGCAGGTGTAACCGTTGACCGCTACTGTTCAACCCCTTATCTTGCCTATGGTACACGCTGCTCAAATGGCACGCCCAGCGTATTTAACAACCTACGAAACGGCATTGTGACGCGTGCATGGGCACAGAACGGTTCTTACCGGGTTAATGTACAGAATACTACTTTCAACAATTGCCGAAACGGTATCGACCTAGCCAATACCAATCAGGCTATTTTGCTGGAGAATACTTTCAATATTACCCCGGACAACGTTAATAATCATACAGCTATTTTTCTGGGTGGATCTACCGGTTATTATGTGGAAGGCAACAAGGTAAATGTATCTGCTCCGGGTGCTAACTCTAAGACGTATGGCATTACCGTAAAGAGCAGCGGTTCGGCTCCTAACAGAATCTATCGAAACACAATCAAAAATGCCCGCTACGCCCTGCAGGCGATTGACCTAAACCGGAATCTGGGCACTTCTGCAGAAGGGCTGCGGTTCCTGTGTAATCAGATGAGCAACACAGTTTCGGACGCTTATGATATTACAGTTGTGAAAAGCACACCCACTGCAACGGCGGGCATCGCAGGTCTGCAAAGCAATTTTGTAAGCGGCTCCCCCGCCGACGCCGGAAATAGTTTTAGTTTCCTGAACAACAGTAATGGCCCGCGTAACTATGTGAACGAAGGTTTGCCTATTGTATATATTGGTTATATTCCTTTTGGTGGTTATAGCGGTAGCGTAAGTCCAGTATCCGGTCTACCATATGGTTGCCCTAACACTTATGGGGATGCTGCTTACTTGCCGATTGATGCCTCCACTTTTCTGACAAAGAAAAGCGCGCTGGAGACCGCCATGGAGAGCGACACCAACAAAATGAAGGAGTTGATAGCCGAATATACCCGGCTGCACTACAATATGCTTGATGTCTATTATGGCGTATGGGACACGAGCGGCAGCCAGGATTTAGACAGTGCCCGCTGGGTGTTGAGTCATGTTAAATACCTGCCAAGTTTCCGAATTCAAAAGGCAAGCCTTGAGGCAGCCGCCGGTGACTGGGATGAAGCGCTTCATACGCTTGCCACTATTCCGGGAGCATTTAGCCTCTCCACAACTGAAGCGGAGGAATTAACCCAATTAAATCTTCTGTATCAGGTTGGAAGAACCCTGGCAGAAAATGAACACGATTGGGGAGTCGTTTCTTCCGCTGATAAAGGTGCTATAAACGATATTGCTTTTGACGGTGCAGGCGCAGCCCGATTTGCAGCCCGTTACTACCTATCGGTCTACGAGAATCAAGAGTTCGAGCCGGAGGTGGAGGCCTTAGCAGGTGGAATGGGGAAAGCGGCCCGTACCGGAAATGACGAAGCGGGCACCATTGCTGGGTTGAGCGCTTCTGAAAAGGTTGCTCTTTATCCGAACCCAACAGCAAACGGTGAGGTGAACATCTCTGGTGTGGCAAACGGCACCCTCTACACCGTTAAAGACATCACGGGCCGCGTACTGCTTTCTGGTGTACTCTCAGAGCAGGCCAATACCCTTAGCCTGAAATCCTTTGCCGCTGGTATTTATACCCTACAGCTGGTTGACAGCGGAAACAAGGTGACCACCTTCAAAATCAGCCGCCAGTAATTTTTTTCTTTCCAAGTCTCTCCGAACATTAAGTATAAAAGTGTTCGGAGAGACTTTTTACCTTTTAAAATACTGTTACCATGAAAAAGGCTTTGTTTTTCTGGCTTTGCCTGTTCTGTTATGCAGCTGCCCAAGCGCAACTGGTGACGCCTCAGACATTCAATGCTTACTTCGACATCGGGGAAGGGCAATCGAGGCACAGACCCAAACATACCGTTGGCAGACAGATCATCCCTGACTCTACGGGTATTTATTATTTTGGAAATATAGTCGGAACGGATTCAATTGCAGCAAATGTCTATCAACTTAATGGGAGTATCGGAGTTGCAAAATATGATTATACTGGTTCCTTACTCTGGAAAAAATGGTACCGCTCGCCCGGTTTTCTGAATTATATCAACTCAAAAAGCCCTGCTATTGTGACAAAAGATGGCTTCACTATATTGGGGATAGATGCAGATACCACTTTTCGGGACTCTGCATGGGTTGATCAGCCCTTTTTATTTTTTATAAATAAATCCGGCGATAGCCTCCGGTTGGTAAAACACTTGGATTCTTTACATGACCGCACCCTTCTATGTGCTACCGGGATGCCTGACCAAAGCATACTGGCTGCCGGGGTATGGGGGAGTGCTGACAGAACTTATAGCCTATCGCAGAGACGTTACTTAGCAAATTCTCATAAACTTTACCTGGTAAAGTATGACTCTATTGGCAATATCCTATGGGAAAAAACTTATTTTCCTACAGCTAACTTGCCGGTCAATCCATTCAAGATAGCACGCGCTGCCGACGGAGGTATTTTAATCTGCGGTCTTGCCAGCACCGGTATTGTACCTTCTTTTGGTCACTTCTTTGCCAAATTCGACTCTTCGGGCAACTTCCTATGGAGCCGTCGCTATCCGTATAACTCAACTGTTTATAGCTATCTAAGTATGGATATTCCAGACCTATTACCTTTAGACGACGGCGGTTATTACTTTACTTACATGGCCAACACAAAGCCTCCCAGCGGCGACCCTTACAATTATAATGCGGTTTATGCTTATGGGAGGGCTAATGCACAGGGAGACACTATGTGGCTTAAAACATATGCAGAATGGATTTCCTCACCTACCGATTCAGGTGACCGATATTCAGCCCCGGCGTCTTTATTCGTAGATCAGCACAAAAACCTTTTTATTCAGGGGCACCAACTTGATACCAATTTTGTTCCGATGCTTTTGATAACCGACAGCAACGGACGTATCAAGTCAAAACGAACCTACGACCTATACCGAGGGTACGGAAACCCTTATATGGGAGGTACGGTGCGCAGTCCTTACAATACGCTGGTGCACTTCGGCTCTATGGAGTTTAAGACGCTTGTACCTGGTCTGATTGATACGGTAGGCACCTATGGCTGGATCATGCAAACCGATAGCTTTGGCTGTATGCAACCGGGCTGCGAAATCGCCGATACCGTCTGGCACTACAACCCAACAGCGGTTGCCACTACGGAAGCCTACGAACAAGTCGTTCTGTATCCCAATCCGGCCAGCCACCGGGTGGTTTTGGAAGGCGTCCCGCCCGGCAGCCGCTATGACATCATAGACATGAAAGGCACCTGCGCAGGCAGCGGCACCGTTGCCCAATCGCGCACCGAGATCAACGTAGAAGCGTTTGTTCCCGGTGTCTATATCATTCGGGTGCTGGTAGGCGACAAGCCACCGGTGCAAATAAGGCTGGTAAAGCAGTAAACTCGCACCTGAATAAAGACGTCTCCCGAAGCCTTCGGGAGACGTTTCTTTTTGGGGAAATAGCATCCAATATTCGAGTATTGCAGGATTTTAGAGCCTATCCAACCCACGCCGGAGGCTCCAACAGCCCGAAGGGCTTCCAACGCGAAGCGTCCAGGCGCAGCTCCAACAACACGAAGTGTGTACCTTGCCCCTTCCATGTCCCGCAACGCCCTCTACCACGCTTTTAGCCTTGTGCGCATTCTGCTGTATCCGCTGGCCTTGCTCTACGGGGCGGTGGTGTGGTTGCGCAACCGGCTCTACGACGGCGGCTTTTTCTCTGCCGTTTCGTTTAGTACACCGGTGATTGTAGTGGGCAATCTCTCGGTGGGCGGTACGGGCAAAACGCCGCATGTAGAATACCTCATTCGCCTGCTCAAAGACCGCTACCGCGTGGCCACCATGAGCCGGGGCTATAAGCGCCATACGAGCGGTTTTCAGCTCGCCGACGCCGACACCAACGCCCTGCGCATTGGCGACGAACCCATGCAATACCACCTTGCGTTTCCCCAAATTGCGGTGAGCGTGGCCGAGGAGCGGATGACCGGCATTCCGGCCTTGTTGCAAAAGTGCCCCGAGGTGGAGGTGGTGTTGCTGGATGACGCCTTTCAGCACCGCAGCGTGAAGCCGGGCCGGGCTGTGCTGATCACCGATTTTGCCAAGCCGTTCTACGAAGATTTTATCCTGCCCTACGGCACGCTGCGCGAAAGCCGGAAGGCCTACGAACGGGCGCATATCATCATCGTATCTAAATGTCCGCCCGATTTATCGGCGGCAGCGGCGGAGGTGATGCGGCAGAAAATTGCTCCGAAGGCGCACCAAACGGTTTTGTTTTCCACCATTGAATACGGCGTTGCGTATGATCTTTTTTCCGGAAATCCGGTGGATTTAAAGGGGAAAAGCACCCTCGTAGTAGCTGGTATTGCCAAGCCTGCGCCTTTAGAAGCTTATGTTGCCTCGCTGGCGGAGGCCACGCATTTGCTTTCTTATCCCGATCACCATTATTTTGTTTCCAGAGATCTGGACGAGATCGAAAGCACACTGCGCAACTGGCAGGTTCCGGAAAAAATCATCGTTACCACCCAGAAAGATGCTGCCCGCCTGTTGCTCCACCGCCAACGTCTGGAGCGCGACGGCTGGAGGGTAGCGGTATTGCCGATTCAGGTGCGGTTTCTGTTTGACAACGGCGCGGTTTTCGACGAAGCCATTCTTTCCTATGTGGACGCTGAGGTGGCCGAAAACCGGGCTTTCTTCGGATACCCGGAGCCGCCGGAAACACCGGAAAACCTACCGGAGTATTATCCGTAACAATCATGCATTCGTGCTGTGTCTGGGTAGCTCAGGCGCAGCTACCCGACCTCATTTATCAGCGCAGGGGCTTCAAACCTGGCTGCCGGCCAGCCAGGTTTCTTTATCGATGCTGTAGATAAAATTCAGTCGCGCCGGCTCGCCAAAATAAGCAATTTCGGCTTCGCCAACCTTGCGTGCGCCCAGCCGTTCAATAGCCATCTGCGAGCGGGTATTGGTTGCGCCGATATGAAAATCGACCCGCGAGACGGTTTTGAAAAGAAAATCGAGCAGCAGGGTTTTAACAGATTTGTTCAGGCCCGTTCCCCAATACTCCGTTCCGTAAAACGTGTAGCCAATCAGGATGCTGTTGTCGGCCGTGCTCAGGTCGTAGATGCGGGTGCTGCCGGCTACTGCGCCGGTGCGTTTGTCGATAATCTTATAAGCGCCCTTGCTTTGCAGCGCACCGGTGAAGAAATTCCGGAAAATGTCCTTTTTCCAGCGGTCCGGATTGGGGTGTTGCTCCCAGATCTTCGGGTCGGAAGCCACGGCATAAAGGCTTTCAAAATCGCTTTCCTGTAAAGGGAAAAGGATCGCGCGGTCGTTTTCGAGGACGGTTTGGGTATTCAGTTGCATAGGTAGTGAAATAAGGCAGCACAGAGAAAACCGGGCCTAATGATCCGGAAATTATAGTTCCGAAGGCCCTTCTTCATAGGGGCAGAAAGGGTGTTCGCAGGGGAAACAGCATTTTGACCCTTAAAGTTAAGCCCGGCCCAACTGCCGATACCGCCCGGCACTTTCCGGAAATAATGCCAAAATCGGCTGTTCGCATTTCGTTCTCCAATCATTCACCTCATAAGATGCTTAGCAGATGAGTAGAGGTATTTAAATACTTTTTCCCGTTTTTGAAAACAGCGTGCCCGGGCGGCCGGATACCTTTGGTTCGTTTTAAAATATTTATATTATGAACTCCGAAGTTCTGCAACCCGAAATAACGCCTGCCGGTGAACTGGATGTGCGCGTGCTGGTGCCCATTCAGCGGCATGAGTTGCTCCTCAAAATATTTGGCGAGCTGCCCGTGGCCGACAGCTTTGTATTCATCAACGATCACGACCCGATTCCCCTGTATTATGAATTCAAATCCATTCATGGCGATGTCGTAGGCTGGGAATACCTCCATAAAGGCGGTCGCGAGTGGAAAGTGAAAGTAACCCGCACGGAAGCCTCCCAGGGCCAGTTGACGGAGGGCGTTTCTACGTTGATTGACCTGCGCCGCGTCGATCCGAAAGACTGGAAGCAGGTGGTGTTTCACCGTTATGGCATGATGGAACAAGGCACTGTAATGGAGCTCATTGCCGACACGCGCTCCACCGAAATCGAAGCCATCTTCAAAGCCAAATTTGGCGGCCGTCATCAGTGGACCTATCGCAAAGAAGTGCCGGATGCTTATATCGTTCACATCCGCAAGGAAGACCAAAGTGGCCTGGGCGACGAAGGGTTTTCGGTGGTCAACACCTTCGATATCCGCCCGTATCCGCCTACCGAGCGCCACGAAATGTTCTATAAAGCATTTGCCGATATCCGACCCGGCGAGGCCTTTGAATTTATCAACGACCACGATCCTAAACCGCTGTATTATCAGATGGAAGCCGAAAGCAAGGAACCGTTCCGCTGGCAATATCTGGAGCAAGGCCCGGAAGCCTGGAAAGTGCGGGTGGTGAAAGTGAAAGGGTAGGGCTATTATTGCTTGAGAGTGAGTTGCTTAAAGTAGAGTGCATTATGTTCCAAGATTCTTGGAGCATGCATGTGCGACGGCCCATTACCGAAACAGGCTAAAGCATTTTGTTTGTGTAGTAAGAACAATTTCGCCGAACGAGAGTCGCCGGCTTGTTGAGGGATGCCTTTTTATTGTGTAGCAATACTTTTCGTATCATAACTGCTTGTGCTGGCGCTTCTTATTGTCGTATATTTATTTTTAAGCTTTAAAAACAATTTTTCGTAGTATTCATAGCTCAAGTACGCCAGTAATATTGTTAACGCAGTAATTATTGAATAAACAATTAGGTAGTTAGCTACCTTGTCTTCAAGACGGCCTATTAACTGGGCAGTAAAGAAGATGATTATCGGGTGAATCACGTAAATACCATAGGAGATTTTACCGATAAGGTCAAAGAGCTTATTTTCTAGATTCAGAATGTTGTTCTTCTTGGTTATTTGCCCCATAATCAAGAATAAGGCTACCATAGAAATTATTTCTCCGTCAATCACAGACGCAATGTGAAATTTGTTAACAATAAGTAAAGCGATGCACAGCCAAGACAGCGCCTGCGTTAAGATATGTGTTGAAATGCGTAGAAAAATTCTGTTACCCCAATAATAAAGAATGGCACCGGCTACGCCGACCAGCATATTATGAAAGCGTGTTACGGAAATAGCTACAAAAGGAATATGTACCTGATATTTTCTATCTAATATCCAGAATATTGCTTTAAGAAGGAGTAAAGTAATTATCATTAAGAGTGATACATAAAAAAGCTTCTTATTTGGAAGCTTTGCTAAATGTGGGAAGAACACATAGAATTGTTCTTCAACTCCCAGAGACCAGTAATGCGCAAGAAAGGGCAGTGTTTTACCGAGTATAAATGGGATGTTAGCAGCAAGGAAAATGTAAAAAGGGATAGAAGACGGAATGAATTGTAATCCAAAAGCCAATATGGTTATCAAGCATATGGATAAGTATAGATAATATAGTGGCCAGATTCGTAAAGCTCGTCTTATGTAAAAATCTTTAATTTTTACTCTGCCGGAGAATTCCTTCTCCTTTAAAAGCAAGTAGGTGATTAAGAAGCCACTTAATGTAAAAAAAATAGTAACGCCATAACCGGCTAGGGAATGCCCTTTGGCATTCCCATCCATGTCAGTACCGAATATCTTATTATCAAGTCCGAAACTTTCAAGTCCCAGTGTGATGTGAGATATAACAACAGCTAAGGCCGCTATTGCTCTAATTCCATTAAGACCGGGCAGATAAATAACCTTTGATGCTTCAGCAGAACTGGATTTTTTAGGATACACTAATATTTACTTAATTGAATTGCGGCGAAGATATTTGAATCTCATTAACCATGCAAGCTCAAAGATGATTTCTAGAATTGAAGAGGGTCATTCCGTTGTCGAGTAAATATTAAGATTTCGCGTGCATTTTCTTGCAGTGAATTCCCGAAGTGAGGGAGAGCATTCATACTGTCAGTGCCCCTAAAAATCGGACAGTTTAAAAGTAGAGAATCATTTCTAACTTTAAAACTCAATATTAGGGAAATGCGAAAATCAAGATTCAGTGAGAGCCAGATCGTCAAGGCGCTCAAAGAGCAGGAAGGCGGGCTGAAGGTGGCAGAGATCTGCCGCAGTCTTGGCATCTCAGAGGCTACTTTCTACCAGTGGAAGAGCAAATATGGCGGCATGGAAGCCTCGGAGGTAAAGCGCCTCAAGGAGTTGGAAGAAGAGCACAGTAAGCTTAAACGGATGTATGCAGAACTGGCCATGGACACGCAGGCCCTAAAAGATTTATTCGCAAAAAAAGGATGGGCCCTGCCAGCCGGGATGAAGCTATAAGCGAGTTGAAAGAACTTGGATGGAGCGTGAGCAGGGCCTGCAAACTGATGGGTACTACCAGAAGCGGCTACTACTACAAAAGCCGTAAAGACGATTCAGCGCTGATTGCTGCCTTGCAGCAGCTGGCCTCCCAATATCCGTCATACGGCTTTAGGAAGTGCTATGCCATGCTTCGCCGACAAGGAAGGCCGGACAACCGAAAGAGAGTCTATAGGGTTTATCGGCTGCTGAAGCTGAACCTGAGAAAGAGAAAAGGCAAGCGCAGACTGCCGGAGCGGATCAGGCAGCCATTGGAACAGCAGCCCAGGGTCGATCAGGTATGGGCGCTGGACTTTATGAGCGACAGTCTGGTCTGCGGCGGCAAGGTGCGGACGCTGAACGTGATGGACGAGGGCAGCCGGGAAGGGCTGGCCATAGAGGCAGCCTCTTCCATTGGCTCACAGCGCTGCATCCGGGTGCTGGAACGGGTAATGGAGGCAAGAGGGGCCA
>JAEVZP010000011.1 GCA_023392185.1 Bacteroidota bacterium | reverse complement strand
AGCGTCACCTGCGCCAGGCTGCCTACGTGCATCCTTCCAACGAACCTCTGGTTAAACGCATGCTGGGCCTTCGTTAAGGGCTGCCCACTGCGTCTTTTTGTTTATTTCTAAAACCATTTAAGAAATGCCCCGTTCCGTAAACGCCGTTGCCTCCCGCGCGCGGCGCAAAAAAATCCTTGCCCAGGCCAAAGGCTTTTATGGCAAGCGCAAGAACGTTTATACCGTTGCGAAAAACGTTCTCGAAAAAGGTCTTCAATACAAATACGTAGGCCGCAAACTGAAAAAACGTGAGTACCGCAGCCTGTGGATCGCCCGTATCAACGCGGCCGTCCGCGAAGAAGGCATGAGCTACTCGGTGTTTATGAACAAGCTGAACAAAAGCGGCATGAAGCTCAACCGCAAAGTGCTGGCCGACCTGGCCATGAACGAGCCGCAGAGCTTTAAAGCCCTCATTGCTTCGGTAAAATAAGGCCTTCCTTATTTCCGGAAAATATCCCCCAAAAAGCGGCTGCGCACAATGCGCAGCCGCTTTTCTTTGTTACCGTTTCGTAGGAACGCGCCAAGGGGCGCGTTCGTCATCGAATGAGAACGCGCCCCTTGGCGCGTTCCTGCAATCAACCCTATTCAGGTAGCCCGGGCATTTCCGGAAATTTCAACCAATCCACACCACTTCCTTTATGTCGGCATCGGCTTGCAGGTGCGCCATCAGGCGGCTGCGGTGGGCCGGTTGCAGTCTTTTAAAGGAAAAGGTAATGATGTGCTCCCGGCCAGCCCTGTCGAGCGTGCAGGAAGCAATATTCACATCGTCTTCTTCAAAAATCCGGTTGAGGATCTGCACCGACTTCTCTTCATTCAACGTCGTAATGCGCAGGGTTTTCTTTTTGAATCGCTGCGCAAATTTGTCTTCCAGCGGCTGAATGATCCACAGGATGAAAAGCGCCAGCACGGTCGTGGCAATAGCCGCAAAATACATCCCGCCCCCGGTTGCCAGCCCAATGCCGGCCACGGTCCAAAGGCCGGCTGCCGTGGTAAGGCCGCGCACGACGCCCTGTTTCAAAAACAGAATGGTTCCCGCGCCGATAAAGCCAATGCCACTGACGACCTGCGCCGCTACCCGCGACGGGTCCAGCTCAATGTTATCCTGAACCAGCACTTCATGAAAGCCATGCGCTGAGACCATCATCATCAGCGCCGAGCCCACGCACACCATCATATGAGTGCGCATGCCCGCCGTCCAGTTTTTCCGTTCGCGTTCCAGTCCGATTGCGGCCCCGAAGACGGTTGCCAGGACCAGCCGCAGGGTGATTTCCGTCCATTCCATTTGCTTATCCAAAGAAGTCCACAGAAAAGCACACAAGGTTCATACCGGAAGGCGGCATCAAAATTCAAAACAGCCCTTGCACTCCCCTTCTTTTTTGTTTGGGCGCTGCCTTCGGCTCGGGCTGTCCGCTATTGTCACCCTGAGCTTGGCGAAGGGTCGCGCCCTTCGGGACGCTGCGGGCTTTCCGCTCCCATCCCTGGCGCAGGAAAGCCAGCCAAGCGGGAGATGTATTTCGTCGAGCCAAAACAGGATGAAAGGCTTTTAAAACCTTCAGGGTTTTCCGGAAAGCACAACACCCGTCAGGTTTCAAAAACCTGACGGGTGTTGTGCCGGCCCGAAGGGACACGCCCAAAGCAGCCCCATTTCCGGAAAATCCAGCGAAAAACCGATGCCCTTTTTATACCAGCACCTCGCCGGTCATCTGCTCCGGAATCGTAACGCCCATGCGGCTCAGAATCGTTGGCGCCAGATCGCCCAGTTTGCCGTCTTTAATACCGGAAATTTCTTCTTGAGTAATCAAAAAGAAAGGCACCGGGTTGAGCGAGTGGGCCGTGTTGGGCGAGCCGTCGGGGTTCACCATAAAATCGGAGTTACCGTGGTCTGCGGTGAGGAAAACCTCGTAGCCGTGCTCCAGGGCCAGCGGCACGATACGCGCCACGCAGGCGTCCACCGTTTCGGCCGCGCGAATGGCCGCGCCCCACACACCGGTGTGGCCCACCATATCGGCGTTGGCAAAGTTGAGGCAGATAAAATCGGCGCTTTCTTGCTCGATCTCGGGCAGGATCGCATCCGTAATTTCCCGCGCACTCATCTCCGGCTTCAGGTCGTAGGTTGGCACGTCTTTAGGCGACGGAATGAGAATCCGGGCCTCACCGTCGAAAGGCATTTCCCGGCCTCCGGAAAAAAAGAACGTTACATGCGGATATTTCTCAGTTTCGGCAATGCGGATCTGCGTCTTACCGGCGTTTTGCAGCACTTCGCCCAGCGTATGCGTCAGGTTGTCGGTCTGAAAAACAACCCCTACGTTCTGAAAGCTTTTATCGTATTCCGTCATCGTTACATAGTGCAGCGAAAGCGGCTTCATGCCATATTCCGGAATGCCCCGCTGGGTGAGCGCCTGCGTGATTTCGCGGCAGCGGTCGGTCCGGAAATTAAAACAAATCACCACGTCGTCGTTTTCAATCAAAGCGACGGGTTTGTGTTGCGCATCGGTGCAGATAATGGGCTTCAGAAATTCATCCGTCTCGCCGCATTCGTAGCGCTTTTCAACTACTGCCAGCGGATTATCCGTAAATTCTCCTTCCCCATTTACCAGCGCCTCATAAGCGGTATGCACGCGGTCCCAGCGGTTGTCGCGGTCCATCGCCCAATAGCGGCCCGTGATGGTAGCCAGCTTTGCACCGGTTTCTTTCAACGTCGGCTGCAAGCCTTTTAGAAAGCCCAGCCCGCTTTTAGGATCCGTATCGCGGCCATCGGTAAAGGCGTGAACGGCCATGTCCTGCACGCCGGTCGTCGCTGCCGCTTCTAACAGCGCTTCCAGGTGTGCAATATGCGAATGCACCCCGCCGTCGGACACCAGGCCCATAAAATGCAGTTTTTTTCCGGAAGTAATCGCCTGGGTAAAGGCCGTCTGCAACACCGGATTGCGCGCCAGCTCACCGTTGCGGATCGCTACATTGATGCGCTGCAACTCCTGATACACCACGCGGCCCGCGCCGAGGTTCAGATGTCCTACTTCCGAGTTCCCCATTTGCCCGTCCGGCAACCCAACGGCCTCACCGCAGGCGGTAAGCTGGCTGTGGGCATATTTACCATAGAGGGAAGAAACAAAAGGGGTGCGGGCGTTGGCGATGGCGTCGGCAGCGGGAATGGCGCCGAGGCCCCAGCCGTCCATGATGAGGAGAATGGCTTTGCGAGACATGAGGGCGAAGGTAAGCTGCGCGGTTGGAGCCGTTGGCGTTGGAATGCTGCTTCGCAGCGTTGGAGCTTCGCTTGGACGCTTCGCGTTGGATAGGTTGGAGCCTTCGGCGTTGGAGATTGTGTTTTCCGGAAATTCAGTTAATCAATAGAAGCCATCTTATACCGTTTTCAAATAGCGGGCATTATGTCCGAGACTAACATTAGGTCGCGAAGCGACCACCCATAAAACGCCGCAACCGAGTGCTACAAACCTTCGGTCGCTCCGCGACCGTCCATATCCGGCCACCAGCTTAAAGCGGTATGATTGCTATGTGGAAAGAAGGGCCAACGTGACACGCCAATAAAGCCACCACCCAGCTGAAAGCGGTATGATTTCTATCCCAATAAAATGCTGGCCGGGATGCCCAATTCGCGGTGCAGAATGCGGGCGAGGTGGAGCGTCAGCGGCTTTTTGCCGCTCAGCAAAGCCGATACGTAGCCTTTGGAGCCAAGTTTTCCTACCAAATCCTGATTTCGCAAGCCGCGTTCTTCCATTTTCACCCGAATGGCTTCTAAGGGGGTCGGCGGCAAAACGGGGTACAGCTCATCCTCGTATTGCTTGATGAGCAACAACATTACCTGTAATTTTTCACCTGCAGGTGAATCGGGTGGCACACCCGCGTCAAACTGGCTGTCCACCCACGCGAGGGCTGCTTTATGCTGCGCTTTTGTTTTTATTGGCTTTAGCTCCATCGTTATTTCTTTTTAAAGGGGACCATTCCCACATTGGTTTTATCGTACTCGGCATGGGTGCCAAACCACTTAATTTGAATAGTCTTGTAGGCAAAGACCACCCGAACCACCAAGCGGTATTTATTGCCCATAATATTCACCACCACCCGGTCATCGCCCACAATACTTGCCGAACCATACTGCGCCTTTAATTCGTTGAAGTTTGTAAACGTAGCTCTCACCCACTCCTGATACCACTCCCGTAGAGCGACGTCCGCTTCCGGGTATTGAGTGCAATATTCCAGAAGCGTATTCCGGGCAATGATGTTGAACACGCGTCAAAGATAAAAGTTTTCTGCCAGAAAACTTAGTACTGGATAGGTTTTATAGTTGGAGCTTCGCTTGGACGCCTCGCAAGCGGGGCCGTTGGACAGCCCTTCGGGCGTTGGAAGCTTTGCAGTTGGACTTATGCCTTAAAAACATTTTATTCCACGCCCCGCCAATATGGGAATACAACGCCGAAGGCTCTAACGCCAACGGCTCCAACACGCAGTTCCAACGCCCGAAGGGCTCCAACCCAAAAAAGCTATGCTTTTTCCGTCCAGGCCCCGTGTTCTTTCAGCAGATCAATCA
This sequence comes from Bacteroidota bacterium, assembly GCA_023392185.1. Classification (GTDB taxonomy): domain Bacteria; phylum Bacteroidota; class Bacteroidia; order Chitinophagales; family Chitinophagaceae; genus UBA1952. Next base: position 8,329 of record JAEVZP010000011.1, on the reverse strand, counting down.
GTGCATCTACGGCTACTTCGCTGTCTACATTCCGGCGCACGACGTCTTTATTTTTATAAAGGGTGATTTTTCCGGGACCGCTGCCCACGTAGCCAAAATCGGCGTCGGCCATCTCGCCGGGGCCATTCACGATGCAGCCCATGATAGCGATTTTAACGCCTTTGAGGTGGTGGGTGGCGGCGCGGATTTTAGCGGTCGTTTCCTGCAAATCAAATAAAGTGCGGCCGCAGCTCGGGCAGGAGATGTACTCGGTTTTGGAGATGCGCTTGCGGGCCGCCTGCAGAATGGAAAAAGCCGTGTTGTTGAGAAACTGGTGGTTGTTGGACACTGGCAGGTAGGTGCGACCCGAAACCTGTGCGTTTTGAAGCGCTTCCGGGTCGTTCATCAGCCAGATGCCATTGCCAAAACCGTCGAGAAACAAGGCGCCCGAGGTCACCGAAAAATCAATCAGTTGTTCATCTACGGTGGCGGCGTGGCTGATGTCGCAAAAGATAACCGGCGCGGTGATGCCGGGGTGCGTTTGGAGGAAATGCGCGATCGTACGCTTGGGTTGCCCTTCCGTGCAGTAGAGACACAAAACGACGGTTGGATTTCCGGAAATCTGGTTAAAAAGACCTTCCTTTTCCAGGCGTGCCGCGTCTTTGAGGTCCAAAAACAAAAAGTTCATTTCCGGGTGCGTTTCGCGCGTCGTTTTCCATTCTTCCGGACTGAAAAGCGGTAGATAACCGGCCCGTTCTTTTTCACCCATATTTTTCCAAAACCGGCTGAAAACAATCGGTCGCAGCGTACCGGGCAATCCAAAGTCAAGACTTTTAGACCCAAGAAAAAGATAATCGGCAGCCGCGTCGGCCAGGGCCCATTTGTCGGTTTCGGCATTGTAGCGATAGCCGATTGCCTCCAGATTTTCCGGAAAAACGGCTTCAGATTTTGCAAAATCGGCGACTACCACCGGCACCTGCGCCCCGCCGATGTTTCCAACCGAAGCGGATTTCCGGAGATTTAATAAATCGGCCTTTTCGTCGGCGGGGGTGAACGGCGACAGCGGCAGAATGCCGTTGTCAAGCCCCCCCCCCGGCCCCGCTCCGAAGGAGCGGGGTGACGCGCTGTCCCCTTTCATTTTCCGGAAATCTTCTGTAGCATTTCCGGAAATTCTTTCTTCTGCGTTGGAAAAGTCGGCCTCTCCGGAATCGCCTGCTTCCTTCCGTTTTCCGGAAACGCCCCCTCCTTCGGAGGGGGTTGGGGGGAGGCTGGAGGTCGGGGGGAAGCCAAGCGCCTTTTTCACCAGATCTTTACAGACCGGCAGCTCAAATTCCGGGTCTTCGGTCAGCGAAACGCGCACCGTATCCCCGATCCCTTCTTCCAACAAGGTGCCGATGCCAATCGCGCTTTTGATGCGACCATCCTCGCCGTCGCCGGCCTCGGTGACGCCGAGGTGCAGCGGGTAGCACTCGCCGAACTCGTGTTGCATGGTGCGCACCAGGAGCCGGTAGGCTTCCACCATCACAATCGGGTTGGAACTTTTCATGCTCAGCACGATCTGGTGGTAATCCGCTTCGCGGGCGATGCGCAGAAATTCCATCGCGCTTTCCACCATACCGATGGCGGTGTCGCCATAGCGGCTCATAATCCGGTCGCTGAGCGAGCCGTGGTTGGTGCCAATGCGCATGGCCGTGCCGTGCGCCTTGCAGATGCGCACCAGCGGCGTGAAGCGCTCACGAATGCGGTCCACTTCGGCAGCGTAGGCTTCGTCGGTGTATTCAATAAAGTCGAACTTCTTTTTGTCGATGTAGTTGCCGGGATTGATGCGTACTTTTTCAATCAGGCGTGCAGCCACTTCGGCGGCATTGGGCGTAAAGTGGATGTCGGCAACCAGCGGCGTATCATAGCCGAGGGCATGCAGGCGATCTTTGATGACCCCCAGGGCTTCGGCTTCTTTTTTGCTTGGCGCAGTGATGCGCACCAACTCGGCGCCGGCTTCAATACAGCGAATGGTTTGGGCCACCGTCGCTTCAATGTCGAGCGTGTCGGTGGTGGTCATCGTTTGGATGCGAACGGGGTTGCTTCCGCCGATGGCAAGATTTCCGACGCGGACTTCACGGGTGGGCAGGCGATACATAGAAGCGCAAAGGTCGGGCCGGACAGGGGAATTGCAGAAAGGGTTCCCGTTGGAAATCCGAAAGCATGAGGGCTTTTGTGTTTTCTTTGTTCCTTCATGCGCCGTCTCTATACCCTTTCTTTCCTGCCGCTCTGGTTTTTGTTCTGGGCCATTACGCTTGTGCTCTATGGCATAGCCTGGCGCTCCGGCTTCGAACGCGATTTCCACGGTTGGTTTGAGATGTTCTACAACTATTCTTTTGCCGACTGCATGAACCGGAAAGGAATGGGCATTACCTCCTTGTATCAGGTCACGCAGTTTCAGCTGTGGGTGTGGACAAAATTTTTTGGCACCCGCCTACTGCCCTGGTTTTTGCTTCAAACCGGACTGTATGCCGCTGCCGCCGCCTTGCTCACCAATTTTTTGGGGAAATTCTACGCCGACTTCGGGTGGAAAAGGGCTTTGCCGATTGCCTTTTGGGGCGGCGTTTTTTCGCTGGTAGCGCCGCATAATGCCGAAGTTGCCGTCTGGAAGGCCAGCTATCACTATCCGGTTGCCATCTTGTTTTTTTCCGGAATTCTGCTGCTGTTTCGCAGGGCCGCGCGCACGGGTGCTTCCGGGGCCGTCGTCTTTGCGGTGGTTTTGTATGCCTTTTCCACTTTCACGCTGGAGTTGTTTTATGCCACGCTGCCTATGACATTCCTGCTGGTGCTTTCTTATGCGCGGCAGGGTCGTTTGCGGCTGCGGGCCCGCAAAAGCATCGTCTTTGGCCTGACGATGATGGGGCTGCTTTTCGTGGCGCATTTTCTGCTTTATAATCGGGTCTTCAACGGTTTTATCCCCCATCAGCAGGGAATTATTTTCATTTTTCTTAAGGATCCGGTCAAGGGTTTCGGGCACTTCCTGCAAAACGAGTTTCACCTGCTTTTGCAGGGCCGCTACTGGCCGCAAGCCTGGCATTCGCTGCTGTATAAGATTGCTCTTTCCTACCCGGGCGGCGTGGCGTCTATCTTGTTTCTGGGGGGGGCCATGCTTTATACCGGCAAGGCGGTGCTCCGGCGGCCAGCCGCCGCGCCGCTCTTCTGGGTAACGACTGCTGCCGTTATTGGCTCTTTACTCATCGTTTCTGTCTGGGTATCTGATCTGGGGCTGTATCACAACGACCGACTGCTTTATTTTACCGGCCTTTTTCAGTGGCAGCTGGTAGCGATGCTTTTAGTTCGGCTGAAGGCCCGGCCCGCAGTGTCGTTTTCGCTTTTGCTGGCCGCCCTCCTGAGTGCCCTTACCCTTTACACAGCGCTGCAACTGCGCCGCTCGGCCAAGATTTTCTGGCGGGTCATGGATGATTTCCGCTGGAAAGATTACACCCAAAGCCCGGTCATTCTGCTGAATGTTCCGGCCAACTATAAAGGCATTGTCATTTATCAGGAATCGCCGCAGTTCAGCGAGCTGAATTCCCACCTGCAGATCTACAGAAGCGACTCGGCCCGGCAGCATCCACAAGTGGTGGCGGGCTATAATATGGAAGACACCGCCGACGGCGCGCGGGTGTTGATGGAAAGCGACACTTCCTTGTATGTAACGCTCATCCGCCCGGGCCTTTGGTATTGGAACGGTTCTCTGGGTGCTTCCAACCACGAAAATGAGCTGTACCGGATGGAATTAGACGAATGGTCGCATCAATACCGGATGACGCTCAAAGACACTTCTGCCCTGCTGCTTTACTTCAACCGGGGCCGCTGGCACGAGGTGGATAAATCCATCCGCAATGCCGAGCAAGAATAAAGGGTGGGCACGGCGCCCACCCTTTACTTAAAAACCCTTTGAAATTCGAATCAGGAAACCGGCGATTTCCGGAAAAAGTCCGGTTATCCGGCCGTTTCTTCTGTTTTCAGAACGCCCATTTCCTGGCCCACCTTGGTGAAGGCAGCAATGGCCCGGTCGAGGTGTTCGCGCTCGTGCGCCGCCGAGATTTGCACCCGGATGCGCGCCTGTCCTTTGGGCACTACCGGGAAGAAAAAACCGATGACATACACGCCCTCATCCAGCATGCGGGCGGCCATCTCCTGCGCGATATTGGCGTCGTAGAGCATAATCGGCACAATCGGGTGAATGCCGGGCTTGATGTCGAAGCCGGCTTCGGTCATTTTTTCCCGGAAATATTGGGTGTTTTCTTCCAGCTTGTCGCGCAGCGCAGTGCTTTCAGACACGAGGTCGAGCACCGCAATAGAAGCGCCGACTACTGTGGGGGCCACGGTGTTGGAAAACAGATAAGGACGGCTCCGCTGCCGCAGCATCTGCACAATTTCCTTGCGGCCGGATGTAAATCCCCCCGAAGCGCCGCCCAGGGCTTTGCCGAGCGTGCCGGTAATAATATCAATCCGGTCCATGACGCCACACAGTTCATGCACACCGCGGCCATTAGCGCCCATAAAGCCGGAAGAGTGGCTTTCGTCAATCATCACCAGCGCGTCGTATCGATCGGCCAGGTCGCAGATTTTATCCAGCTGCGCAATGGTGCCGTCCATCGAGAATACCGAGTCGGTGACGATCAGGCGGGTGCGCTTGTCGGCGTGGGCCTGCAGCTGTGCTTCGAGGTCGGCGAGGTCGTTGTGTTTGTAGCGCGCGCGGGCCGCCTTGCAAAGGCGCACCCCGTCGATGATAGAAGCGTGGTTCAGCTCATCGGAGATGATCACATCGCCTTCGCCTACGAGGGGTTCAAAAACGCCGCCGTTGGCATCAAAGCAAGCCACGTACAGGATGGTGTCTTCCATGCCCAAAAAGCGTGACAGGCGGGCTTCCAGCTCTTTGTGGATGTCCTGCGTGCCGCAGATAAAACGCACGGAAGACATGCCGTAGCCGCGCTCGTCGAGCGTTTCGCGGGCGGCGGCCAGCACTTTGGGGTGTGAGGACAGGCCGAGGTAGTTATTGGCGCAGAAGTTGAGCACTTTTTGTCCGTTCACCTCAATTTCCGGTCCCTGCTCAGAGGCAATGACGCGTTCTTTCTTGTAAAGACCGGCAGATTCGATTTCGGAAAGTTCTTGTTGCAGACGCGTGTAGAAGGATGGAGAGGCCATAAGGTTCTTTTTAGTTGGAAATACTGCTGCAAATTTAACCCTGCGGCGGCTCTAACGCTTGCGCCGCGCCGAGCGGTCATAAAATTCCGGTGGCCGGCCTGCCACCCAGCGGATGAAGTTGGCAATTTCTTCGTGCTGTTGCAGCGCTTCCAGGGTGTGGTAGCTGCGTTTCAGTTCGGCTTCTGTCAGCACCGAGTGAATTTTGTCGTGACAGATTTGGTGCAGCAGCACAGTAGTGGTGCCTTTGCCGCCCCGGCTCAGCGGAATGAGGTGATGCCGGTTGGCCGGCTCGGCCAGTTCGCGGCCACAGAGTGGGCACAGCTGCCCGGCTTCCGGTACCTTTTCCGGAAATGTTTGCGGAAGTCTCCGGCTTTTACGTCGGCGGGACATAGACACTACCGTTTTTTTAGGGGCGGAAATGGTAAAATACAAAAGACCGGCTGCTTTGTTGGGAGCAAAGCAACCGGCCGGGGTTCAAAACCTTTTATAAAGAAATAAAAGGTCGGGGGTATTTTAAGGTTGGATCAGATGGCAAACCGCTGCTCGAGCTGGGAAAGCGTATTGCTGATATCGCGCTTTACAACACGGCTCCGGGAGATGGCCAGACCAGCTTCCAGCATAGAGCGCAGATCGGTGAAGTTGAAGAAGTTGCGCAGGGCTTTCTTACGGCGGATGTAGTTTTTGTTACGGAGCTTCATAATCGTGCTTTTTAGGGAGTTTGTGAGGGTTTTGCCAGAGGTTCAAAAAAGACCGTGCCAACCCTTCTTTTTCCGGAAACAAAGCTGCTATTGAAAGCTCCCAGGCATTTTTGAAGATTAAAAAGCGGTACAGGAAGTGCGTCCGCGTTCGCTTTTGGGATCGTAGAAAAGGCCGGAATATAAAAGGCTCATCTCGTAGCCGCCCCGCAGCGCCGTGGCCGCCCGAAGCGTGGAGACCGTCACATCATAGGCCGCAGTGAGCGTGAAATTCCGGTAATTGAGCCGCACAACCGGCGTCAGCGCATCCTGATACCGGTAAAAAGCGCCGGCCCCGATGCTAAAGGCGTTGTTGTCGTAGCGGCCGGTCGGGTGCAGCCAATTCACAATGGCTCCGCCCACCAGTTCCGTAGCCTTTCCCTGCCACATAAGATTGACGTGCGATTCGATCTGCCAGTTTTCACCCGTCCTGAAAGCGGCGCTGAGGCTGGCGTTCCAGCGCGTCGCGCGGTTTACCGGGGGGTCTTCCTGCCGGAAATTCCAACGTGGTCGCGTCAGGTTAAAGGCCGCCAGGCCCGCCCGGATCATGTGTCGGTTATCCATGCCAAAGGCACTGGAATAGGTGAGTCCGGCACCCAGGTCCCAGGTTTGCAATTTGGGATTGGGCAGGTTTTCCCGCGTGGCAGCGCCGGCTACAAAGCCACCATTGATCCACTGATTGTCTACGGTCATCTGCGAAACATCGAAGCTGCGCTGCAGGTAGCCGCCGGTAAAGCCCAGCGACAGATAGCGCTGCCGCTCGCCGCCGAGGCTTTTGTTGAAGGCAATGGCCGGATAGACGGCGGTGGTGCGCAGGCCTATCGAGCCCGAGCGGTCGGTGTAGGCAGCGAGGCCAAAGGATAAGTAGTCGTTCGGATCGGAGTCGTTTTGCGACAGCCGCACGGGCCGCCGCACCTGTGCATGCAGCAGCGCGGTGGAGAAGGCACTGCCAATGCTTTTCCATTGCTCCCGGTACAGGGCGGTCGCTTCATAATCGCCCTTGGCCATGCCCAGCAGCGAAGGGTTGCGCAGCAGGGGCGTTTCCCAAAACTGCGAGAAGTGCAGATCCTGAGCAGTTGCATTTTGGGCCGCCCAGCACAACAGAAAGCCCAGCCCGGCAAGCAGGTATTGTTTTGTTTTCATCGGATCAGGGTTACGTCGCCTTTGTAATGGAAGAGCTGACCGGTGCTGCATTCTGCCTCGACGGTATAGACAAAGGCATCGGCCGGTAGTTTTTCGCCGCCGTGGGTTCCGTCCCAGCCCGCCGTTTTGTCGTTGGGAAGAATATTGTGCCGCTCAAAAACGATGTTGCCCCAGCGGTTGTAAATCCGGAACAGGCGGATCTGTTTAAGGCCATTGGCATGCACATAAAAAATATCGTTTTCACCGTCGTCGTTGGGTGTAAAGCTGTTGGGAACAAAAAACTGAGAATTGTCGCAAGCCACCCAAACAGTCGTTGAGTCGTAGCCCATACAGCCGTGCTCGCTGGTTGCGGTAACGACATAAGTAGTGGTGTAACCCGGTGTAGCCTGGGTGGTCGCACATGCCGGGCAGCTCAGTCCGTTTGCCGGCGACCAGCTGAAGGTGTGGGCAAGGGCAGACTGCGCCAGGAGCGAGGCGGTCATGCCGCTGATGATCTGCACATCCGGCCCCGCCTTCACCACCGGATTGGGATTGACTGTCAGATCTACATAATGGCTGTCGGGCGGGCAGGTGCCGTCGCGAATGACAACCTGATACCGGATGTCGGTCGTTGGCCGGGTGGTAGGGTTGGCACTGTTGGCATCGCTTAGTCCTGCCGGTGGAGACCACTGATAACTGTCGCCGCCACGGGCCTGGAGCGACACGGTAGCGCCGGCGCAAACAGTAGTGTCGCCCCAGGCTGCGCCGTTGGTTTTTTCTTTGATATTCACCCAGACCGTATCCGTGTTTTGGCAGCCGCTGCTATCCGTTCCGACAACCGTATAATATGTTGGAACCATGGGGGCCGCTGTAGGCGTGGCCGTTTGGGCGTTTTGAAGCGTGGCTACCGGAGACCAGCTGTAATGAAGGCCACCGGTAGCGCCCAGCAGCACGGCATTGCCGGGGCATACGGCGGTGTCCTCACCGGCCCGGATTTGGGGAAGTGGCCGGACCATTACTTCCTGCAAAACGGTATCGGCGCAGCCGTTTCCGTTGGTTGCGATCAGTTGCACGGTATAAGTACCGGCCGGGCCAAGCGTATAAGTGGGGTTGGAGTTCCCGACGCTATTATTCGGAGGAAAAATCCACCGCTGCCCGCTCAGGGTTGAGAAAAGGCTTTTGCTGGTATCCGTAAAAACAACCGGCTTATCGTGGCAGGCCGGGCCAGTCTGGAAACCTGCCGTCACGGCGTCGACCTTCAGCGTGTCGGTGGCATTGCTGCTGGCCGCACAGCCTTGTCC
>JAEVZP010000235.1 GCA_023392185.1 Bacteroidota bacterium | reverse complement strand
CGATGCCCGGCAGCGGGAAGCGGAAGTACCGGAGTAAGTGCCATTGTTTTAGTGGTTGCACTGGGGTATCTCCGCCTATCATTGTACATCTACCGCAGTACGGTGTGTGCGTATTTCGGTGGTTACTTGACCATCAGCTTTTCATTACTCTTCTAAATCATGGCTACCAAGTCGACGAATGCTGAAATTGCCAGCCGCAAAGGACGGCTGTTTGAACTGCTGCGCAAGAACCCGGACGCAACCTTTGAGGAGGTGCTTCGGATCTATCCCCCGATTGCGTTTGTGCGGGCGTTTGGCCTTACGGTGGCTACTTTTCCGGCTAAGATGCAAAATCCCGGAAATATTCGGGTAGCGGAAATCTGTAAGATTGCAGCGGGATTAGGACTGCCGCCCAAGCGCATTTTTCAGTTGGTGGAGAAAAGCTTGGTAGAGCGGAAATAATACCTGTATTATAGATAAAATGTTCTAACCCCCTGACGACGGTCTTGACAAGCCGCCACACGTGAATGCAAAAATATTTATTTGATATATTTATTGTGCGTGTCAGTACCCCTAAAAATCGGACAGTTTAAAAGTAGCGTTTCATTTCTAACTTTAAAACCCAACATTAGGGGCACTGACAGGCGCATCCTACATCTGTAGCCGGTTTATAGGCTTAAGCCATTCCAATTTCCGGGAGTTGATGGCGAATGGGTGTTCAGCTTACAAAGCTTTCGACGAAACTGGTATTATTTAGGATCGAAATTAATTTGCTGAAGTTCAATTATTTGATAAATTTGACTTCGGTTCAAAGTATTCATAAAAACCATTTTAATCCTTAAGAATAATATGCAAATATTATCATTCCCGATCGTTCCAGGCCAACAGGGTGAGGCCGTATCTAATTTGCATGATATTATTTCCTGGTTTTTAGAAAAGAATCAACTAAATATTTCAGGAGAATCGGATCTCGATCAATTGTTATCGCTTGATCAAGAAAGAAAGCTCAACCTGTACGGTAAGGCTACTGCTTATTTTGTAAGTAAAATTTATTCCAGAGTTGGTGGCTGGGATGGCGAGCCCGATCGAATAAACGAAAGCGCAGCGATTGAAATAGGAACCTTCTTTTCAACCCACAGCGATGAGGGTTTACCCAAAGTGTATGGCAGGATCGTCAATGAAAATGGGGTTGGTGTGCCTAATGCTTCACTAACCGTGTTTCTAAAAACTCTGAGAGCCGAGGAGTTAGCAGGCAATGGTCAGACAGATTCAAGAGGATATTATGAAATAGAAATCGCCGCTGTCTCCGAGCCAATTACTGATAATATTAAGCGGGCTATCCAACTGCGAGCGAGTTTTAATAGTGCCTCCGTAGCGTCTCCTCTTATTTTTAATATTGCAAAAGCAACAAACATAGATTTAGTGATGCCCATTGCGAACGACAGCGCAATGGAGAATGAATTTCAGGTACTGGAATCTAAAATCGGAGAAGCTGTTGGCGATTCAGAGCTTCAGAACCTCACTCACCAGGATTTGGAGTTTATAAAGTCCATTAATGAGAGTGAAGTGCTTTTGCAGGCTTATCTCTATGCAGCTGAGTATGCCCAAGTAACGGGGAATGTCATCAGCACGGAAGTCTTTTACGGATTAATGCGTACGAATGGCATTGCCCCTTACCAAGCCATTTTTAATTGGTCGGAAGCGGAAATTCAAACACTTCTTTCGCGAGCCGTATCTGCTAATTATATATCTTACAAAGCCCCTGCTGATATAGTGGCCATAAGTGGTCAGATCAAAGCCCGAGCCGTTTCACTGGTTACGGATTCTATAGCAAAACCACCTTCGGAGGCACCTACCGTTAGAATCTTAAATTCAGCACTCAGCAACATCCAGACGAAGGACTTCTTAATCTATTATAATTCCGGCAATACGCTTGATCCGTCTTTTTGGAAAGATGATTCTCTTATGGGGGCTATTTCAGGTGCTTCCCTTACTACCGTTCATAATTTAAAAAGAGTGCTCGGTCATGCTATTAATACAGGAAATAATCCAGCGCTGGTGCAGTACATCATGGGGAGTGGCTTGCAGGATATTGTTTCCCAGAATGAAGATGACTGGAAAGGATTGCTGGAAAATTTGTCTTCAGAGGAGGATTTTATAATTCCCGATGCAATAAAAGGAGACAATACCGAAGATCGGATAAAAGAATATGCGCACCACTTGTATGCCATTTATTCAAATAGTTATAAAACAGAATACGCGCAGGCGAAGATTACGGATGCGGGTTCTACCACTTTTCCCATACTGAAAGCTAATCTGGATAGCTTTGTCTCTGCCAACCCAAGCTTTGATATTCTCCGGACCCCGGTCGCAAAGCTTACGGACGGAACCTATAATCCTTCTTCTTATGGGGGCGAAGAGTTTATTCAGGAAATAAGTAAAGTTCAGCGGCTCAACGCCCTCACAAATAACTTCGACGCTGTTGAGGAAATGGCTGCTACAGATATTGACTCTGCAGCCGACATCACTCGAATGACGCAAGCCGAGTTTCAACAGGCTTTCGCGGCTAAATTAGGGGGTGATGCAGGGGCTTTAGATGTCTACGAAAAAGCTCTGTCCGTAGAGATGACCTCCCAACTGATTGCCATAGAAGCCTACCAAGTGAATCAGGTAGATTTCCCGGTTATCTATGATACCTCCTCCGCTTCAACCCCAAGTGATGCCCAGTTAGAGTGGCGAAGTCTCTTTGGAAGTGTTGATTATTGTACCTGCGAACATTGCTTATCGGTTTTTAGCCCGGCGGCCTACTTTGTAGATTGCATGGAGCTGTTGAGACGTTTTGATGCAAATACATCCACTCAATCCACTACGCCGGCCTATGATTGGCTCAATACAAAGCGACCCGACTTGTGGGATCTAAAGCTTACTTGTAAGAATACCAACATATCGATACCTGCTATTGATATTGTAAATGAAACGCTGGAAACGATCATAGACCCTGCGTTGGCGCTTATGCCTAGTCTGGAAAACCTAAAACCGGGTCCGGGCAATCCAAGCGTAGCGAAAGAGACTATTTTAGATGCAAGGCTGAATAGAGCTATACCCGAGCATATTAATAGCGCCGGTTCGAATACTCCCTATCATAGATTGCTCGGGGCAGCCTACCCATGGTCGGCGCCTTACAACTATTATGCGGATCAATGCAGGTCTTACCTGAAAATTATTGACCTGAAACCGCATCAGATCGCACAGGCATTCTCGGCAGAGGATCACCCGAAGACACTTAATACGGTAGCGCTGGCGTGTTCTTATCTCGGAATTACCAACCTTGAAATTTCCGGCAGCCCTTCTACGGTAGGCAATGATGATCTGACAATTTTAAAGGACGATAATACCGTCAATCTGCCTGCATATTATGGCCTCCGTAAGATTGACGGCAGCCCCAAATCGACGATTGTTAATCCTGCAAACAGGGCAAGCACCCTGCCTATACCCGGTAATTTACAGACCAATTTTTTAGAAAAAGTAAATATATTCCTTCAACAGGCAGAGATATCTTTTGAAGATCTGTTAGAGCTATTGGATTGCCATTATGTAAATCCGGCAGCCTGGATAGGTGGGGTATCTTTCAGAAAGCTTCGGATTAAAGGCACTCCGGAGACAACCTGCGACACGGACAAGCTCCTTATTACAGTAGAGCCGGCAGGAGGAAACTTTTCCGATTATAGTTTCGAGCAGCATTTCTTGTTTAATGCTATGAGGATCGTGCGCTTGTCCCGGAAGACAGGTCTCTCCAAATATGAGATAGATAAAATTCTTACCGCCTATGGTTTAAACTATAACGAGCCCATTTCAGACGGAATTATTATATTCATAGCGCAGGTCCTGCGGACCAAAGAAATCCTGAAAGCGTCGCTTGAAGAGATACTACCCTTCTGGGGAGATTTTCCGCACAAAATCTATAACAGCTACAATGGTGATCGCCCGCAACAAGCGCTTACATTTTATGAGCGGCTATTCCGGAACCAAAGTGTTGTGCCGGATTATAAAAAAATTGTTGATTATCCGTTTAAAGACCTACCGTTTTACGACCAGTGGCAAAACCCGCCTACTACCATCTTATATGAACAGATGAAAAGTTGGGTGTTAGCCATCTTCAAGCTGGCAAATAAGGACCTGGAATACCTTATTAATATTTTTTACAATGACGAGGGGCTCTTTAATCCTACCACAGACTTTATTAACGGGGATAAGCACTTTATATTCTCGCATGAAAATATCCTGCATCTCTATCGCGAGATTATACTCGCGCGTTTTCTGGATCTCCCTATTGAAAAATGGGTTGCTTATCGTAGGTGGATATTCCGGCATAATACAGACAAAGAGCCTTTCAGCGCTACCTCTTCTTCGGATGCTGCATTACTACTCCGCTTTATTGAAAAAATAAAAGTTTTTGAACAGCAAACGCTGCCGTTTGATGTAATGCGGTATGCTTTCTGGGATGGGTTCAATGATCTACAGGAAAAAGAGCTGAAAAGAAAGCTGCTGATAGGGCAGTTAAGCGGTTTAAGGGATATTCTATCCCGGGTCCACCTAGATTATCGGGATACCTATGAAAATACCGAGGTTATCAGCAGCGAAAAACTCCATGATCTGCTGCTCTCTCTGGTTGATCCCCAAGATGCCGATTTTGTGGTAAATGGCATAGCCTTAATGACCATTAGCCCCTTACCCACGCCCACGTTCTCTCAAAAAGAGATCGATTATTTTGAAGCTTTATTGCCGACCACACTCTCATCAGTAGAGAAAAAAACTTTATTTGGTGATTTGTCGGATCCGCCGAGCACAGACAAACAAGAAAGGCTCCAGGTATTGGTAGATATTTTCCTTCCTACCCTGAAAGAGAAGGCGAACCGAAAGGAGCTGGTAAGCTATCTTTCGGCGCAAAACAATATCTCCGCAGAGTTTACCGACTTATTGCTCTCAAACCACATTACTAGCGGTGCCGAGAAAGGCTTGCAAATCTTGATGAGCGAGCCATTTGTGACAAGTGAGGAGCCCATAACCTTTACGAGCTTAACCAAGCCTGGAACGCCGGGTTATCCCAAATTTTCTAAACCATTTGAGGTAATAGAAAAACTCCATAAAATCTCCCTGGTACTCAGCAGTCTTAATTTATCAATAGCGGAGTTTGATGTTTTCAAACCCTACTGCGATCTGTTGATTGGATCTGTGAGTACAAATTTCTTGTCCAATCCAAAAGTAGGTAGCTTATTGAATGGTACTATAGAAGAGTGGCCCCAGAATTTAGATGCGACGTATCGTTTCGTGGAGTGGATGCAACTGCGCAATGCTTTTATGCCCACCCCATTGGGACTGCATTATGTGCTTTATGAAACGACGAAAGCCCCAAGTTTGGAAAAAAAGGAAGCATGGGTATCTGCCCTATCCAAATCGCTTCAGATTGGAGTATCGGAAATTGAGGTATTGGTAGGTGATAAAACAAATAATGCCCACTTTGGAGTCTTGAATTTCGACTTCAACGCAGGCTTGCCTCAGCCCTTTCAATACAGAAAAATACTTGCAGCATTCGACATGATGAACTGGCTGGAAGCCGGTGCATCCATGGGGGTTCAAACGGCTACCGCTGTTTTAAAGCCGACCGAGCAGTCAGATGCGGATAAAGTCATTCAGATTGTAAGAGCCAGATATGGCAATACCGAATGGCTGGATATTGTCCAGCCCGTAAGTGATATCCTTCGGGTAAACCGGCGCGATGCCATGGTGGCATTACTACTTGCATACCCGCCTGCCGAATATGAAAAAAGATGGATCAGCGAGCTGGATCTTTTTGAGACGCTTTTGATAGATACCCAGGTGATGCCGGTGGTGCAAATTTCCCGAATTCGCCAAGGTATTAGTTCTTTACAACTGTACTTTGACAGGTGTATTCTACAAAGAGAGATAACGCTCCCGGTTGGCAGCACGCCGGCTAGCGTCGTCGTGATGGGCGGTGATGCCATACGCCAGTGGAATATGTGGCGGAAATGGTATCGTGTATGGGAAGCCAATCGTAAGGTATTTGTGTACCCCGAAAACTGGATTGAGCCGGAACTGAGAGACGACAAGTCGCCCTTCTTTAAAGAACTGGAGAAGTTCGTCAACCAGAACGATATTACTTTCGAAACGATGGAAGACGCTTATAAAAACTATTTAGAGCGTCTGGATGAGGTGGCTTTCCTGGATATTATCGGGTATTATGTAGAGGAGGTTAAAGCACAGTCCGGTGGGCTCCAAGATTCCATAATTCATACTTTCGGCAGGACAAGATCTTACCCGCATATATACTATTATCGGAAACGGGTAAACAGGGTATGGAATGCATGGGAAAAGATGGAGGCCCAGATAGAGGGCGATCATTTTGTGCCGGTCATGTGGCGGGGAAGACTCCGTTTGTACTGGGTAACCTTCATGGAGAAAATTATCCCGGAACCAATGAAATTAAAGCTGGATGAAGAACAGCGGCCACCGAAGCTGAAGTTTGAACTTCTGCTTCACTGGACCGAATACAAAAATGGGAAATGGAGTCCTTCCCAGTTGGGAAACCAAAATGCTGTATTGGATTTTGGAGGAGAAGCAGCAGGTCCGACCCTTGCTGTCGATCTTAAATACCATATAGCACGGTGGATGGACAGTAATCCAGCTGACTGGGCACACAAAGGACTGGCGCATACGCAAAAATCATACGAAAGGGAAGTAGCCAGGATGAAGGAAAGAATGTTAGTCTACGCCGTTAAAGATGGCGAAGGACAACTTTACATCGAATGTGCTACTTATATGGAGGGGCTCACCTACAAACAGTATAGAACTTTTCTGTATAACAAATATAAAGAAGCCATATATCCTTCCAGCAATGTACCCGAATTAGATTACATTTTATCTCACTATAATATAACTGCTGAAGATGCGTGGTTTGGTGATCAATATGCACCACCGAACA
>JAEVZP010000231.1 GCA_023392185.1 Bacteroidota bacterium | reverse complement strand
CCCGAAACGCCGGAAGAGAAAGATTTGCCGGGTTTGAAACGGGCTACTTTGCGGGCGGCAATGTTGAGGGTTTCGCCGGTGCGGGGGTTGCGACCGGTGCGGGCAGCGCGCTCCGAAACAGAAAAAGTGCCAAAGCCGATGAGCGTTACGCTGTCGCCTTTTTGCAGAGATGAAGTAATGCCATCGGTAAACGCTTTCATAGCGTCAGCAGCCTGCGTTTTGCTGATATTGGCTTCCTTGGCAATGTGCTCGATGAGTTCTGTTTTGTTCATAAAGAACGGTTGTTGATTTGAGGGGTTAGGAGGAAACAGGTTGGAATGGGAACAAATATAGGGTTTCCGCAAAGCCCGCAAAGGCTTTTTTGAAAAAAAATTCGCCGAAAAGCCGCGTCCTGTAAGGCTTTTGGCATTTTAGAGGACTTTTTTACATTTTTAATGCCTCGAAAGAACATCCAGCACGGTGCGGAAGGCTACAAAACGACTGCCGAAGCGGTCCAGCCCTTTTTGCCGCATGCCGGTTGCATACTCCGACAGATAGCGGTCGTACTGTTGGCGGGAGGCAAACAAATACTGTGCCGCATAGGTCGGCGCGCTGTCTTCGGCCACGTCTGTCAGGCGGCACAGCCGCGCTTCTTCCACCAGCCCGGTCGCCATGATTTCCGGAATATGCTCCTGCTGCATCCACTGCAACCATTCCTGCTCAATCTCGTGCTCGGTTTGCACGGTAACGTTGTATAAAATCATCGGGTTGGTATATTGGTCGGTTGATAAGTTGATAGCACTTATTCGGGAAAAATCCGCAGGGATCTGTTGCAATCCGTTCGATCCGCGCTCTGCTTTTTCACCGATGATTCTGGTGCGCCCGGGAATTACCGCCGCTGGTGATTTCCCAAATCGTCCAGAATGGTGCGGTAAGAAACATACCGCTCTTCGGAAATTTCGCCATCGGCCACTTTTTCCACTACAGCACAGCCCGGCTCGGCAATGTGCAGGCAGTTGTTGTAGCGACAGTCGTGCATTGCGGCGCGCAGTTCCGGAAAATAATGGGCTAATTCCCATTTGTCCACATCGATCAACCCAAATTCTTTTACGCCCGGCGTGTCGATAATCCGCCCCTCCCAGGGTGTGTCAAACATCTCGGCAAAGGTCGTGGTGTGCTGCCCCTTGCCGCTGTAATCCGACACCGCGCCGGTGCGCAGTTTCAGATCCGGTAGCAAGGTGTTGATCAGAGTGCTCTTGCCCACGCCGCTGTGGCCGCTCAGAAGCGCCGTCTTGCCGCGCAAAAGCGCTTTCAGTTCCACCAGGCTTTCCGGCTCAAAAGCGTTGGTAAAGAACACCGGATAGCCCGCCTGCCGGTAGGCTTCCGCAAATGCCTCGGCCGCCTCGCGGTTGGCCATCTCGTCGGCCTTGTTGAACACCACCGCCGCCGGAATATGATACATTTCGGCCGTCAGCAAAAAGCGGTCGATAAAGCCCGGTGAAGTGCGCGGCGCAGCCAGCGTCGCCACTAGCACGGCCAGGTCGAGGTTGGAAGCCACAATATGCTTTTGATGCTTGTTGTGCGGGGAGACGCGCACGATATAGTTGCGCCGGTCTTCCACGCCGTCGATCATGGCGTAGGTTTCGCCTTCTTTTTCTTCCGGGTGGAAAATCACTACATCGCCTACCGCCACCGGGTTGGTCGAGGAAATCTCTGTATCGATTTTCAGGCGTCCTTTGATGCGCCCTTTCCGGAAATTTCCATCCTCGTCTTTCAGATCATACCAGCTGCCCGTCGATTTATACACCAGTCCTTTATTCATAATGCAGCGCGTTTTTTGCCTTTCTTTTGGGGGCTTTTATCATTTGCCTTTTGTCTTGCATCTCCCATCTTTCATGTGTTGTCTTTCATCTCCCGATAGCTATCGGGACGTCTTTTCTCTTTTGTCTTGATACTTTATACTTGATACTTAAGACTTCCGCCTACTCATATCGAAGTGCCGTAATAGGGTTTAATCTGGATGCTTTCAGGGCCGGATAAATGCCGGAAAGAATGCCTGCAATAATACACAGCAGGATGCCCAATCCCATCCACAGCCAGGGCGCTACAAAACCGGACCCAAAGCTGAGGCTCAACAAATTGCCCACACCCACGCCCAGCAAGGCGCCCAGCACGCCGCCCATCGCGCCAATCAAAACCGACTCGAGCAAAAACTGCCGCCGGATCGTAGAAGCCTTCGCGCCCAGCGCCTTGCTCACCCCAATCTCGCGGGTGCGCTCGGCCACCGAAACGAGCATGATATTCATAAGCCCGATCACCGAGCCGAGCAGCGTAATCGAAGCGACCACAACCGCCGCCGCCAACAGATAATTAAGCACCTGAAGCAGTGTTTTCATCATCGACTCATTGCTTTGAATTTCAAAATTGGCTTCTTCGTCGATGCGCAGCCGGCGGATCACCCGCATCTGCCCCTCCGCTTCTTCGGCCAGAAAATCGCGCGCTTTCGGGTCGCGGGCCAGCACGCTGATCAGATAGCTGCTTTGGGCCGTGCCATGCAGCATCCGGGCATTTTCGAGCGGCACCAGCACCAGGTTATCGGCGCTCATCCGCATACTGCCGCCCTGCTCGTCGGCAATACCCACCACGCGATAGCTGATGTTGTTGATTAAAACCGTTTGATCCAACAGTCCCAGCGGTTTTTGCGGCGACAGCTTCCGGGCAATGGCAAAACCAAGCACGCAGACATACCCGCCACCGGCCAGCTCCGCCGCCGAGAAGGTGCGTCCGGCCAGCAATTTGGTATCGGTAATGGTGAAATAAGCATCTTCCACACCGGTTTTGGTGATATTGGGGTTGGATTTCACCCCGCCGTATTGCGCCACCGCCGAGCGGCTGCCGGTAAAGGAAATACCTACCAGCGCCGACGACGAAAACCGCTCCTGAAAAAGACGCGCTTCTTCATAGCGGATCGGCCGGGTTTCTGCAACGCGTGTACCGCCCCGTTTTGCACTACGCTTTTTCTGCGCTGTGGCCGGTGTAATCTGAAATGAATTGGCCCCAAGGCTGCTAAAGCTTTCCGTTACATTCGTCTTCAGGATTTCAAACGCCGTCAGGATGCCCACCAGCGCCATGATGCCGACGGCAATGATGAGCACCGTTAGTACAGATCGCAGCCCGTTGCTGCGGATTGCCCGCAGGGCCAGCGCGGTTTCAAAGGCAATTGGCATAAGGAGAACTACGAAAGTAGAAAAAGCCGGGTTAGAAATGTAAAAGGCAAAAGGACACAAGTATCAAGTATCAGGTATCAGGTATTAGTTGTCAGGTATCAGGTGTCATAGTAGATAAAGAAATACAGAGTAGAGTAGCGTAGAGACGTCCCATGGGACGTCTTTTTGCCTCCGTTTTTTGTTTTGTCATTCCGCCGGAAGGCGGAATCCGGGAAATGACATGTGTGAGACCCCGCCTTTCGCGGGGTGACAAAACAAAAAGGAGGACCATCACAATCACACGAGAAAAAACTGGGGAATCTGCCAGTAAATCACCCGCCAAACCGCGTCCGTCCTACCTTCGGCTTCCGCCATGTCCTACCAGATAAAGCTGCCACAATTCGAAGGTCCTTTCGACCTGCTTCTTTTCTTTATCGAGCGCGACGAGCTGGACATTTACAATATTCCGATTTCGCAGATCACCGAAGAGTTTCTGGCGTATATCCGCCAGCTCGAGGCGCTCAACATTGATCTCGCCTCCGAGTTTATTCTGTTTGTTTCTACCCTGATGCGCATCAAGGCGCGCACCCTTTTGCCCCGCCGCGAAATCGACGCGCAGGGCAACGAGATTGACCCGCGCCAGGAGCTGATCGATAAACTGCTCGAATACAAGCGTTATAAAGAAGCGGGCAGCGAAATGGCACAACTCGAAGCGGCCCGTGCCCAGCTGTATCACCGCGCCGCTGCCCGCGCCGAGCTGGAGCAACTGGGCGAAGTGTACAGCGAAGGCACCGAAATCCAGACCGTTACGATGTACCGGCTGGTGCAGACCTTAGAGCGTGTTTTAAAGCGGTTTGAAGAGCGCATGGCCCGGCCGCAGCACGTGGTGATTAAATACAACTGGAGTCAGGAAGGGCAGCGCACCTGGCTGCTTCGTCATCTCGAAAAAGAAAAAGAATCTTCTTTCGAGGCGTTGTTTGCCCCCTGTCAGGACCGGATTCACGCCATTTTTACCTTTCTGGCCCTGCTCGAACTGGCGCAGCAACGCTACCTGCTGCTGCAAGTAGGTGAAGAAGTCCGCAACGACTTTGCTGTTCTGTGGAATGAAAGCCGCGAGGCGCAGCTGGCCGCAGAGTCCAGCACAGAAATGGAGGAAATCAGCGATACGGCTCCACTTTAAAAGCGCATTTTCTTTTTAAAAGAAGATTGGGGCGTGTCCCCAACGCAGTTGGTGGGGCAACCCTCGCGCAATTTCCGGAAAATCTGTGGGGAAATGCACCCATAGGGCCGCTCCACCCAAACCTATAAGGTTTCAAAAACCTTATAGGTTTCCCCCATTTCCGGAAACTACGTGCTTATTTTTTCAAAATTATGTCCGCTGTTCATTGCCTTAGCATCCGCCAACGCAAGGGCTGCCGCCGCTTCCACCACTACCGGCACACGCAGGGCAATGCACAAATCATGGCGACCGCGAACGGCGAGCGGCACGACTTTCCCTTCTTTACGACTAAAGCTTTCCTGCGGCGCAGGTGTACTGGAGGTAGGCTTCACCGCCACCCGAAACACGATTTCATTGCCGTTGGAAATACCACCGTTAATCCCGCCCGCGTGATTGGTTCGGGTTGCCCCGTCGGCGGAAACAATGGCGTCGTTGTGGGTGCTGCCCGTCATCCGCGCCGCTTCAAAACCGGCCCCAAAGGCAATGCCTTTGATTGCCGGAATGGAAAATACCAAGTGGGCTATGGTGGATTCCAGCGAATCGAAAAACGGCTCGCCCCAACCGGCCGGAATGCCGGAAATCCGGCATTCCACAATCCCACCGATCGAGTCCTGCCGGACCAGCGCCTGTTCCAAAGCGTGGTCAATATTCAGGTCTCCACCAGCTTCTATCAGCTTTGCTGCAATCTGAACCTCCGGCAGGCATTTCTTCGCCACCACGCCCGCTGCCACCAGCGCCACTGTAAGCCGACCGGAAGAATGCCCGCCGCCGCGCGGATCGTTGTAGCCGTTCCATTTGTGGTGCAACACAAAATCGGCGTGACCGGGGCGCGGCGTATCGCGCAGGTGCTCGTAATCTTCGCTGCGGGTATTGCTGTTTGGAAATAAAATGGTGAGGGGCGCGCCGGTCGTAAAACCCTTGTGATTTCCGGAAAGGAGCTGCGGAATATCCGCCTCCAAGCGGGCTGTTGTGCCTTTCCCTCCGGGGCGGCGCCGGGCCAGATCCGGCTCGAAATCGGCGACTTCCAATGGAATGCCTGCCGGCACGCCGTCGAGTGTAAGGCCCACCGACGGACCGTGGCTTTCCCCAAAAATCTGCATGCGAAAGGCGCGACCGAAGGTGTTCATGGGTGGGGAGACAAAGAAGAATAAACCCTAGGGGAAAACCTGCGTGTTCGCCCTTAAAGACAAAAGAAATGTGGAAGCAAAGGTCTGTTTTTGTGCGGAATTTTTTTCGACGGTGGCAGGCATAGCCTGCGGGATAATCCGACAAAAGCACAGCTTTCGCCGAACGTTCTCAGTTCCTGTTCGGCTTTAGGCTGCCCCGTTTGCAGGCAGCGCCTGCTACGATTTCCGGAAAATTCAGGCCGTATGCCCGCCCGTTCGGCGTAGGCTTTGCCTATGTCGAACTATCCTGCAGGCTACGCCTGCCACATTCCTGGAAAATTTCATTCAATACGCCCACCCAGTGCTTTCAAATCCTCTAAAAACGCCGGGTACGATTTCGCAATTGCTTCCACGCCTGCAATCCGGACCGGTCCGGCAGCGTTCAGGGCTGCCAGCGCGGCTGCCATTACAATCCGGTGATCGTTGGCGGAAGCAACCGTTGCGGTGCCGAACGTTTGACCTCCCGGAATCACCATCTCATTTCCGGAAATTTTGAATGAAATCCCGCCTTGTCGCAGCATTTCGGCGACCGATTGAAGGCGGTTGCTTTCTTTATGAATGAGGCGGTGGAGTCCGGAAATGCGGCTCTCACCGGGGCTGGAAAAAGCCAGTATGGCCAGCACCGGAAATAAATCGGGGGCATGGGTGAGGTCAAAGGAAAAACCATTTTTGGGTTTTCCGGAAATAAGAATGATGCCGTTCTCCATAAAGACCGCTACGCCGGTCTGGCACAAAATATCCACCAAAACCCGATCGGCCTGAAGGCTTTGCAGGGAAAGACCTTTCAGAGCAATGTCTGCGCCCAAAGCCGCAGCAATCAGCCACACGGCTGCGCTGCTCCAATCGCTTTCCACACAATAGAGAATCTCTTTCGGATGCGCTTCTGTTTTCCCAAAAATGCGAAAAACAGCGTTTCTTTCCGGAATAATTTCCTTTCCAAAAGCCCGCAGGGTCGCTACGGTCATGTGGAGATAAGGCTGCGAAACCGGATTCTCTATCCGAAGAAACACTTCGTTCTGCGCCGCCGCTGCAAAGGCAAACAGCAAACCGCTGCTGAACTGCGAAGACAGGCTGCCGTCCACCACCAAATCTTGCGGCTGCAACGGTCCCTGAACGGTTATCGGAAGGGTTTGCCCGTTTCCCCAAACGCTGACTCCCAGTTGGGGTAAGACTTTATAGAAAAACTTTAAAGGCCGGGTCAGCAAACTGCCTTTTCCGGAAAAACTGATTTTTTCACTGCTCGCGGCAGCAATGGGGATAAAAAGGCGTGTTGCCAGTCCGCTTTCGCCGCAAAAAACCTCCTGCGTCCGGGGCCGAACTTTTCCGGTACTTTGAACGGTTGCTACTCCCGGTTCTTCCGAAAGAACCTCCAGGCCTAAATCCACCGCCAGTTGCAGCGCCGCCCGGTCATCGGCGGACGTTCCGGGATTTTTTAAAATGGTTTTTCCATTGTAAAGCAAAGCCGCTGCACAGGCCCGCTGAAAATCGCTTTTGGAGGCCGGAACCTGGATAGTTCCCCGGAGCCGGGACGGAAAAACGGTTAGCTCCATCGCGGATCGGTTTCTAAAAAGCGGTAAAGAACATCCCACGAAAGCGGGTAGGCGAGGGGATTTCCCAGACTTTCCAGCAAAACAAACAACACCTCGCTGCCGACGCGCTTTTTATCGTTTTGCATGAGCGCAATGGTTTTTTCCGGTTCCAGCTTTTGATGTACCGGCAAACCGTAGCGAATCAACAGTTTTTCCAGCCGCATTTCTACTTCCGGCGAAAGACCGCATAACTGCGCCGAAAGCCGGGCCGCAAACAGCATTCCCAGCCCCACGGCTGCGCCGTGCGAAAGGTTGCACTGCCGCTCTACGGCATGACCCATCGTGTGTCCAAAATTGAGAAAACGCCGAACGCCGGTTTCGTGCTCGTCGGCCTGCACAAAATCGCTTTTCAGGGTTACACAACGAGCCACGAGAGACATCATCGCTGCCTCGTTTTTCCGGAAAAAGGAGAGATCTTTTTCTTCTAAGTCATCCAGAATCTGAGGCGCTGCAATACAGCTATATTTGATGATTTCGGCAAACCCGGCGGCCCATTCGGTTTGGGGAAGTGTTTCCAAAGTTTGGGGCAGGTGCATCACAAAAAGGGGCTGCCGGATCGTTCCCAGAATGTTCTTGGTTTCGCCCAGATTCACGCCGTTTTTGCCGCCCCAGGCGGCGTCCACCATGGCCAGAACGGTGGTTGGCGCGAAGGCTACCGGAAGGCCGCGCATCAAAACGGCGGCTACAAAACCGGTTAAATCGGTAATCATGCCGCCGCCAATGCCGAGTAACAGCGTTTTTCGATCGACACCCAATTGCAGGCATTGGGCTGCTACCTGCGCCAGCATTTCCACACTTTTGGAGCCTTCACCCGCCGGAACAACGATTTTCCGGTAGTCTTCCAAGAGTGGTGCATGTAGCCGGGAGACGTTGCTGTCGGTGAGGACAATCGTGGTCTCAGGCGGAGCCTGTTGGTGCAGGGCTTCTACCGTTCCCTGGGGAAAAAAGGAAACGGTGGCAGAGCCGAAGGGAAGAGATTTGGGAGACAAAAGGTGGTAGATGAAAGGCAAAAGTATCAAGTAGGAAGTATCAGGTATCAGGACGCAGGGTGGCGCCTGTTGATGTACAATATTCCAGGCAATGTAGAGACAAGGCATGCCTTGTCTCCTGCCTGATAATCCCATAGATATTGCAAATACATTTTGGGCGATGTAGAGACGAGCATAGACCACGAATAGAAAAGGACCACGTAGAGACAAGGCATGCCTTGTCTCTACACGTACACACACACACAACAAAAACCAATCGCGTTCTAAGATGCGCCGTTTCTTACCTCCAAATCCACCTATCAATATTTTTTAACGACCCGCCGTTGACCCTTCGAGTACCTTTGCAGGCCGGAAAAAACGACTCATTTTCCGGAAAATTGACTGATGAAAAACAAAGGAAAAGTGCTTGTGGCGATGAGCGGCGGTATTGACAGTACCGTGGCGGCGCTGCTCCTGCACGAGGAAGGCTACGAGGTAGTGGGCATCACCATGAAGACGTGGGATTACGCCACGTCGGTGGGCACGAGCGGCAAAAAAGAAACCGGCTGTTGCAATCTCGATTCGTTCAACGATGCCCGGCAGGCGGCGGTGGATCACGGGTTTCCGCATTATGTGATTGACATCCGCGACGAGTTTGGCGATTTTGTAGTGCAGAATTTTGTGGACGAGTACCTTGCGGGCCGCACGCCCAACCCCTGTGTTTTGTGCAATACCCATATTAAATGGGCGGCGCTGCTGAAACGCGCCGACGCGCTGGGCTGCGATTTTATTGCTACCGGCCATTATGCGCAGGTGCGCGAAGAAGGCGGGCGCTGGGTCTTGAGCAAAGCCCACGACCTTACCAAAGACCAAAGCTATGTGTTGTGGGGATTGCCGCAGGAAACCCTTTCGCGCACCTTGTTTCCGCTGGGCGGATTTCTGAAAACGGAAGTTCGGAAAATGGCGGCAGAAAGAGGCTATGTGGAGTTGTCCCAAAAAGCGGAGAGCTACGAAATCTGCTTTGTGCCGGATAACGACTACCGGGGTTTTCTGAAGCGCAACGTAGAAGGGCTGGAAGCACGGTTGGATGGCGGAAATTATGTATTGACCGACGGCACCGTGGTGGGCAAGCACAAAGGCTATCCGTTTTACACCATCGGGCAGCGCAAAGGACTGGATATTGCGCTGGGAAGGCCCGTGTTTGTAACCGAAATTCACCCCGAAACCAATACGGTGGTGCTGGGCAATCCCGAAGACCTGAAGAGTGTGGACATGCGCGTGAAGGGGATTAACTGGATGAAATATCCGGGCGTGACCGACGGCATGGCGGCGATCACTAAAATCCGTTATAAAGATCCCGGTACCACCGGCTTTTTGCAGGCCGATCCCGCCGATCCCGAGAGCGTTTTGGTGCATTTCGACCATGCCGTTTCCGGGATTGCACCGGGGCAGAGCGCGGTGTTTTACGAAGGCGACGACGTGATTGGCGGCGGCATTATTCAGCATTTATAGGCCTGGTTCTTTGAACCGTGCCGCTTTGGCTTATATTTACCTCCCGTAATCCACCCTTCTGCATTCCTCCGATTGTCTTCTATGAAGCTGCTTCGCTTATCGTTTTTGCTGCTTTTTGTTCCGCTTTTCTTCCTGGCTTCCTGCACAAAGGACAAAACGCCCTCTCCGGCTGTTACCGACGATGCGGCCTATTTTCCCCTGTACAAAGGCCATTTTGTAGAGTATCATGTGGACTCTACCTACTGGAATGATTTCCTGGGCACTGAGACACACCACTACATGGACCTGCGCTATGTGGTGGCTGATACCCTCACTGATAATGCGGGTCGGCTGTCGTATCTGATAACCGTTTCGCGCCGCAAAGATGCTTCGGAGCGCTGGCAGCTACACAGCAACTTCCGGGTCACTCAAACAACCGAAAGGCTGGAGTGGATTGAGGACGGCCTGCACTTCGTAAAGCAGGTATATCCTGTGCAGGAAAAGCGGCAGTGGAACGGCAACGAGTTTATCTCTACCCTCGATCAGAGCCGCCTGTTCTATCGCGACTGGAAGTATAACTATTCCGCAGTAGGCGCTTCTTACCAAAACGAGTACAAGCTTTTTGAAAACACCCTTACGGTTAATCAGGTGGACGAAAAGCAGAATGACCCGGAAAAGCAGCCAACTGCCTATGCCTATCGCACTTATAGCATGGAGAAATATGCAGCTAATGTTGGTCTTATCGAGAAGCGGTTTATCCACTGGACTTACGACCCCGGCGTGGCAGCGTTCCGAAAAGGAACGGCTGTTGTGATGAAAGCTTTTAACTACAACGATTAAAACAGAAAAGGCATCTCCGGATGCCTTTTTTTTAACTTTGGACATGCCTTATCAGGTACTCAAAAAGATCTTTCCGCTGGCCCTGACCGGCAGCCTGCTGCTGATAGCGGCCGGCAAACCGCAAACGGCGCAGGCACAGGGCCCGCAGTATATCTACCGGATTGGGCTGGCAGATAAGGCGGGCAGTCCACCGGTCTCCAACCCTGCGGCGCTGCTGTCGCCCCGCGCCCTGAGCCGCCGTGCCCGGCTGGGTATCGCCGTTGATGACGCCGACCGGCCGGTTGCTGCTCCCTACATTGATACGGTGCTCCAAATGAGCGGGGGGCGGCTGCACACTACTTCGCGCTGGCGCAACGAGATGACCCTGCTCCTGCCCGACAGCAGCAGCCTGCCGGCTCTGCGGGCCAAAAGCTGGGTGGTAGCCACCGAAT
>JAEVZP010000168.1 GCA_023392185.1 Bacteroidota bacterium | reverse complement strand
TGGAAAAACACGCTTTCCCAAAAACACGGTCGCGCCGACGATGCACTGCTGCCGGTAGATAAATTGCTCGAATACCTTCCCGGCGTCACGCTGATCCGGCGGGGCAACTACGCGCTGGAATCGACCATTCGTGGCCTCAGCGCCGCTCAGATTAACACCACCATTGACGGTATGTACGTCTTTGGCGCGTGTACCGACCGCATGGACCCGGTGAGCAGCTACGTGGAGCCCAACAACCTACAAACCATTACCACCAGCTTTGGTCCCGGCGACGAAAGCGCGGGCGCGAGCGTGGGCGGCGGACTGGATTTCCGGTTGCAGAAAGCCGTTCCGGGCGGCGAAAAAACGGTTTCCGGTTGGGCCGGCGCAGGCTACGAAACCAACGGCAACGCCCGTCAGTTTCTGGGTGGACTCAACCTTTCCAAAGCGCGCTGGGCGCTGGGAGCCAACGGCGTTTTCCGGCAGGCCGATAACTACCGCGCGGGCGACGGAAAAGAGATTTTGTTTTCGCAATACCGGAAAGTCAATTTCAACGTGAACGGCACGGTACAGCTTTCGGATCACCACCGTTTGCAAGCCGATTATTTGCAGGACGATGGTTTTGACATTGGCTATCCGGCCCTGACGATGGACGTAGCTTTTGCGAAAGCCAAAATGGCCGCTTTGAGCCATATTTATGAATGCGGTCACCGCAAGCTGAGTCGCCTGGAAACCAAAGTGTACGGCAATTTTATTGACCACGCCATGGACGACACCAAGCGCCCGGAAAGTATGGTGCCGATGCACATGGATATGCCCGGAACCTCGCAGACGGTGGGCTTTTACTCGCGCGCTTCGCTGCGGGTGGGAGAGCGGAACCACCTGACCCTGATGGCCAACGGCTACCACAACCGCCTGCACGCCGAGATGACGATGTATCCCAAGGGCGCTGCCGAGATGTTTATGCTGACCCTGCCCGACGTGGAGCGGACGATGGTTGGATTTTCCGGAAACGACCGTATCCGGGTGGGCGAAAAAACGCTGCTGACCGTTGGCGCAACCTTAAATGCGACCTGGAGCGGCACTTACTCCGACGCCGGACGGCAAACGCTGAGCAGCCTTTTTCCGGAAACCCCGGTGCAGCAAAATTTGTTGCTCAATGCCTTTGCGCAGGTAGAACAGCGTTTTTCGCCCGCGGTGCGGGTGTATGGCGGTGTGGCGCGGGGCGAGCGGGCGGCTTCCTTGCAGGAGTTGTATGCGTTCTACCTGTTCAACCGGCTGGACAACCACGACTACCTCGGCAATCAGGATTTAAAGACGGAAAAGTCCTGGAACGCCAATCTGGGGGCCGATTTCCGGAAAGGAAAACTGCTTTTTTTCCCACAGGTGTATGCCTACCGCTTTGCCGATTATATTGTGGGCCGCCTGCACGCCGATTACAGCGTGATGACCATTGGCGCGTCGGGGGTGAACCAGTATCAGAATATCCCTAATGCGGTGCTGTATGGCGGCGAACTGGCCGTGCGCTGGCGTCCGACCCAAACGCTGGAAGCGCAAAGCACCACGTCGGTTTCCTATGCCTACGACAACAATAACCAACTCTTGCCCCTGATTCCGCCCCTGAAATCCATGAACCGGGTTTCGTTCCGGAAGGCGGGCTGGGCTGCCTTTGGAGAAGGCATTTTTGGGGCCGGCAGAAAGCACACAAGCGCGGTGTATGGCGAGCGCCCGTCGCCGGGTTTTGCCGTTTTCAATGCCGGTGTTGGAAAAGATTTTTCCCTTAAAGACCAAAGCATTTCCCTTAACGTTCGCGTGGATAACGTGCTGGATGCCGCCTACTACGAGCATTTAGACCTGCTGAAAATCCTGCGGCCGGGCCGGAATGTGATTTTCCACGTGTTGTACCGGTTTTAGGAGCTGCTGTGCAGGTTGGGGCTTGGGGCTTGGACGCTTCGCGTTGGACCGGCTTCGCCTTGTTGGAGCGCTTCGCGCTTGGGTAATGTGTTACCTGAGCGGGAAGCGCTTTTTGGTTTTGGGAAAAATTTTCGTTTGGGAGGGCTAGAAGGCTGGATTATTTTACTGGCTTTAAATATTAAACGCAGTTTGAAAACTGTGAGCCCTAACAACGATGACTTGAGGGCCAAAAACCGTCGCCTTTAACTTTGTTGAATTGCTTAAGATTAATCTTTAAATTAATTGTGGATACAAAAAAGCTGGTCTGGGGCAAAGCATTTTTTTGTTATAAGGAATCCCAAAAGGTCGTAGTAACTTCTAATTACAGTAAGATTAGAATAGAAAGCTTGTTGAATGGTATTGGAACATCTTCAAGGATATATTTCGAGGGTAAATTCAGTTTTGGTGATTATAAAAATGTGGGGATAGAATTGCTTAGTATAGATCCTTTACAAATGGAGCTATCGAATGGCTTTCCTCTTCTTCTAACGTTTGCCCCAACAATGCCCTTTGGTATTTTTATTCCCGATGTCCTGGCACGACCAGATTAGCTGTTCCCCACTTTCTCAATCTTTTAATTTCGACTTGCGCAAACGTGTTGCTATGCGCGATAGAGTCTAAAAACAGCTTTATTCCGAACAGATTCTTCCTTTCAGTCGGAATAACAGCTTTCTTCAGATGCTTCAAAAACAGTTGATGCTTTTCGCGGGTCATTGCGAGCGGAGCGAAGCAACCTGCACATATCACCACACAATGTGCTGGTTGCTTCGTCGTTCCTCCTCGCAATGACCCATATTTTGTAAAAATATTGCGTCAAATTTGTGTTTTTGGTGCTTAGGTAGGAGTGCGCTTAGCAACTGAACAGCTTTTCCAAACCTAAGCCGAAGGCTCCAATGCCCGAAGGGCTTCCAAGCGAAGCTCCAACAGCTTTAGCGTCCAACGCGAAGCATATCTTTGCGCTACCGTGAAAATCCTGCTCGATACCCACCAGCTTCGCATTGTTTTGTACCGTTTGGCGCATCAACTGATAGAGGCGCACGGGCAGTTTCAAAACGCAGTGCTCGTCGGCATTCAGCCGCGCGGGGTGGCCGTTTCCGACCGGTTGGTAGGCATTCTGGAAGAACTTTCCGGAAATAAACCCATTCCCTACGCCACGCTCGATACCACTTTTTACCGCGACGATATTCACCAGGGCTCGGCCCTGCGCCTGCCTTCCGAAACCCATTTTCCTTTTGCTATTGAAGGCAAAACGGTGGTTT
Organism: Bacteroidota bacterium; assembly: GCA_023392185.1. Taxonomy (GTDB): domain Bacteria; phylum Bacteroidota; class Bacteroidia; order Chitinophagales; family Chitinophagaceae; genus UBA1952. Next base: position 15,821 of record JAEVZP010000168.1, on the reverse strand, counting down.
TGATTGACGACGTGCTGTTCACCGGTCGCACCATTCGCGCCGCAATGGATGCGCTGCTGGACCTCGGCCGTCCGGAAAAAGTAGAGCTTTTGGCCCTGGTGGACCGCCGGTTCAGCCGCCAACTGCCCGTGCAACCCGATTACAGCGGCTTTGCAATCGACACCTACGAATCGCGGCGCGTGCGGCTGCTCTGGGGCGAAAAGCCCGGCGAGGATGTGGTGTACCTGGAAGAAACCGCCGGACACCCAAATGACTTTTAAAACTTCCGGAAATTTCGCTCTTTCTCGCCCCTAAATCCTTTCAACCAAGCCTTTCCAGAAAATGAGTACTGGGCTGTTTCGGACAGCGACTTTTGTCATCCCGGAACGGGAACTAAGAGGCTTGTATCCGCATAGACCCTCCCGCTTTTCAGCGGGACAGGCTGTTCCGCCCAGACAAAAGAACCGTACGAGAAAACCAGCATACTTCACAACCCTTTATTTTTAGGATAAGCTCAAACCCTTTCCCAGCAACCCAACAGAAAATGAAACATCTCCTCGGCATCAAAGACCTTTCTCCGCAGACCATTGAACAGGTTTTCACCACCGCCGATGAGTTTAAGCAGGTGCTCAACCGGCCCATTAAAAAAGTTCCAGCCCTGCGCGACACCACAATCGTCAATCTGTTTTACGAGAATTCTACCCGCACCCGCATTTCGTTTGAGCTGGCCCAAAAGCGCCTCGGCGCCGATACGGTCAACTTCGCGGTTTCGTCGTCCTCGGTTTCCAAAGGCGAGACTTTGGTGGACACGGTGCAGAACATTCTGGCGATGAAGGTGGATATTGTGGTGATGCGGCATTCGGCTTCCGGCGCACCACATTTCCTGTCCCGACATATCGACGCAAGTATTGTAAACGCGGGCGACGGCACCAATGAACATCCCACCCAAGCCCTGCTCGATGCCTATTCCATTCGGGAACGATTGGGCAGTATTTCCGGAAAACGGATTGCTATTATTGGTGATATTCTGCACAGCCGGGTGGCCCTGAGCAATATCTACCTGCTTACCAAAATGGGCGCGGAAGTAGCGGTGTGTGGTCCGGCGACGCTGATACCAAAGGCGATTGAAAGCCTCGGTGTAAAAGTGTTTTACGATGTGAAAAAGGCGTTGGAGTGGTGCGAGGTGGCCAACGTGCTACGCATTCAGCTGGAGCGTCAAAGCAAGCCACTTTTCTCTACATTGCGCGAGTATGCGCTTTACTACGGCATCGACCGCGCCATGCTCGACAGCCTGCAAAAAGACATTGTGATTATGCACCCCGGTCCTATCAATCGCGGCGTAGAGCTGAGTTCTGATGTGGCCGATTCGGGTCAGTCGCTGGTGCTCGATCAGGTGGAAAACGGTGTTGCGGTGCGCATGGCGGTGCTGTACATGGTAGGCCGTAAAGAAGGGGCTGTTGCCTCTTAGCATTTTCCGGAAATCGCCGCTACAAACACGGTTGCTCCCAAAAGGGCGGCGCATTGCATTCCGTCTGCGCCGGAAATTTCGCGTATTTTCGCCGCCCCTTTCCCTAAAATCGCCCTTCCCACTTCCCCAAATTAAATTCTGTTATGTCCACCTGGTTTCGCCGTATCCGACAGGGTATTCTTACAAGCACAAACGAAAAACGTGAAGTGCCTGATTCTTTCTGGCATAAATGTCCGGAGTGCAAGACAATCGTCACCAAAGACGAGCTGGAAGCGGCCCTGTGGGTATGCCCAAAGTGTAATTTTCACAACCGCATCAATGCAGCCGAATATTTCAGCATTCTGTTCGACGATGGACAAGGCGAAAAGCTGTTCGAAAACATTGTTCCGACTGATTTCCTGGGCTTTGTGGACCAGCGGCCCTATGAAAAGCGCCTGCGCGATGCGCAGGCAGCTACCGGCCTGACCGATGCGATGACGGTTGGAGTGGGCGCAGTAAATGGCCGGAAACTGGTGATTGCCTGTATGAATTTTCAGTTTATCGGCGGCTCCATGGGCTCGGTGGTAGGCGAAAAAATATCACGTGGCATTGATTACGCTATTGAACACCGCCTGCCGTTTATGATTATTTCCAAAAGCGGCGGCGCGCGGATGATGGAAAGCGCGTTTTCCCTTATGCAAATGGCCAAATCGAGCGCTAAACTCACCCGCCTGGCCAAGGCAGGATTGCCATACATCTCTTATCTCACCGACCCCACGACCGGCGGCGTAACCGCTTCTTATGCCATGCTCGGCGACCTCAATATTGCAGAGCCCAACGCCCTGATTGGTTTTGCCGGTCCGCGCGTCATCAAAGAAACCATTAAGCGCGACCTGCCGGAAGGTTTTCAGCGCAGCGAGTTTTTGCTGGAGCACGGCTTTCTCGATTTTATCATTGAGCGCAAAGACCTGAAGGCGAAGATGACGGAGCTGATGGACTGGTTTGGGAAAGAGAGGGCCGGCGTGTAGCTTGTTGGCCCTTCGACAAGCACAGGGTGACAAATGCCGGAGTGCTTTGCGCTTGGAGCCGATAGCTTTGTATAATTTATTCTTTTTTGGGGAAGCGCGAAATTCATTTGCATTCAAATAGTGCTGGTTTCATTTTTGAAGACCCGAATTTCATGGTTCATGCCACATGAAACATGACACATGAAACATGAAAAATATCTACTTAAAAAATCGCCTGGCCACTTACGAATATGCCATTGAAGACCGGCTGACGGCGGGCATGGTGTTGACGGGTTCGGAGATTAAAAGCATCCGGATGAGCCGGGTGAGCTTTGCGGATAGCTATTGTTTTTTCCATAAAGGCGAGTTGTGGTTAAAGGGCCTGCACATCGCTGAATATGCCAATGCGGGCTACGCCGGTCACCTGCCCGTCCACGACCGCAAGCTGTTGCTGACGCAAAAAGAGCTGCGCAAATGGCAGCAGAAAATTAAAGAGAAGGGTTTTACCATTGTGCCACTCGCTGTTTTTATCAACGACAAAGGGCTGGCTAAAATGGAAATCGGGCTGGGGCGCGGGAAGAAGCTGCACGACAAGCGCGACTCCATAAAAGAGCGCGATGTGCAGCGGCGGCTGCGCAGTGGAGACGAATAAATTCAGAACAAAATTTCCGGAAATAAGGCGCCTTTATCCATTAAAATTCATGGCCCTCTACTAAATCCTCCAGGTAAATCGGTTGGCGGTTTTTGAGGTTCGTCCAAACGGTTTTCGGATCTTCCGGGCCTTCAAATTCGTTGGTTCCGGTCACTTCTTTCTGCTTTCCGGTAGAGAAATTAATGCTTCTGGAATTGCTGGCACCGGAAGCGCGGTGAAAGTCGAAATAGTCGAAACCAATGAGTTGCATGCGGCCGTTTTGCCAGCGCAGCGTGTAGGTGTTGCGGTTTACATACCAGGTGCCGCAGCTATACCAATATTGAAGCGCAATTTTAAGAACGCCTTTTTCGATTTCGACGCCTCCGTCCATCATCAGTGGATCGGCCAGACAAGGTTGTACATCGGTGTTTTCACTGGGCAGCAGGCCATAATTTTCGCTTATTTTCCGGAAACTTCCATTTCCGTCTCCGGCCAACACAAACAGAATGCGGTCGTTGAGGTTGAGCGTATCGGGGCCTAACCATGCCGTACTGGCCTGCACATTGGCGGGGTCGGTGTTTTCGACTACCAAAACCAGGTCCGGGATGCCGTCTTGGGTCAGGTCGCCTTTTACTTCTTTCAAGAGCTTATAGCCCTTGGGAATAAAGCTTTCTTTGCTGCCTGCAGGCTGGGCATGGACCCCGGTTGACAAGAGCAGCAGGGCAGACAGAAAAAGAATACGGCCAGGGAAGATCATACGCTTGTTGAGAAACTTTTTTTAGAAAGGCCCGGATACAGACGGTTATCTCTTACCCCGCCGGGCAATGCGCTCGCTTTCCGGCAATAAATCCGGATTGATTTTTCGTTCCAGCACCATGTCGATTTGCTGGTCGAGCTTTTCGGTATGGACATGCGCCAGGTAGAAGGTTTCGTAATACGCTTTAATAAAAGCTGCCAGCGGCGTGGCAATGAGCGCGCCCACGATGCCAAAGGCCGAACCCATCGCCAGCATTACGATCAGCGAAGAAATGGGGTGGAGGTTCATGGTGGAAGCCCGCACTTTCGGTACTACGAAGTTGCCCATGGCCTCATTGAGTGCTACATAAAACAAGCCTACATAGAGCGCCGTCCTGGGGTCGATCGAAAGGGCAATCAGCGTTGGGGGAATGGCCATTACATACGGACCCAGCTTTGGAACAAATTCCGCAAAAAGCGCCAGTCCCACCCAGATCCAGACGCCGGGAATGTCCAGATAAGAAAGCACAAAATAAACGGCTGCCGCTTCCATCAGCCCCACGATAAGATTGGAGCGCATATAGCCCACCATCATCACCGAGGCGCGTGCCAGTGCGTGGGCTGCCTGTGGGCGTTTCGCTTTGGAAAACAACGTCAGATAGGTTTCCACCAGCGGCCGGGGATCAATGAGCATGTACAGAATGAGGCTCAGAAACAAGATCATCAGGAACACGCCACCGATAAAGGAGAATGAAAAGCTGCTGAGCCTTGCTACCAGCACACCTACGGAAGGCAGCACGCGTTGCATGGCGGTATCGTCCAGCGCCTTTTTTTGCAGGTCGGGGTAGTCTTCCAGCAGCAGAGACACTTCGCGCTGCATGTTGTCAAAGTAAACCGGCAGATTGGTGACCAGCGTGGTGATTTGCTCCAGCATCTTGGGTACCACCAGCTTGCCGATGAGATACAGGAACAGCAGCAGGGCGCCGAACACCAGAAAGGCTGCCGCCGTGCGCGGTACTTTTTTGGAAACCAGCCACATGACCGGCGCATTGAGCACCAGCGTCAGGACGATTGCAAAAAAGAACAGAAAGATAATCCCGATGACCTGGTAGGAAAACCAAAGCCCTACTACGATAGCTGCCGCTATAAAAAGCAGCCGGGTTTTGGAGGGCTCTCCGGAAGAAGACGGCTGCGGCTCGGCATCCACGATGATTTGTCTGGTATCCTGCATAGGAAAAGCGGTTTGAAAAGGCAGCGGTCTTTGTGCTGCACAGGAGTACTATTTTCCGGAAAAAAAACCAAAAGCCTGCCACCGGCAGGCCTTTTTATCGGATGCTGGGTATCAGGTAGAAAACCAGCAGCAGTGCGCCGGTGATAATGGCAAGCGTCAGCAGGGCAGAAAGCCAGCGCGAAGGGTAAAAAGCCTGTGCTTCTATCTGCCGGGAGATTTTCCGGAAACGGAAATACGCCAGCATCGTCATCAAAGCGCCCAGGACCACCATCACGATTCCGATAATGGCAGAAAAGCCTTTGCCGGGAGCGACGGGGATGCTGCCCAGCGCCAGAGACACCTGCCGCACGAAAAGCGCAAATTTCACAATCACAAAGCCGAAACCCATCAGAGCGATGCCGGTGCGCACCCAGGCGAGAAAGGTGCGCTCAGCTGCCAGCTGATCCGATACATTCGATAGTTTCTTTTCCGGCGTTTTCATGAAGGTTTTTTAAACTAAAAACCACGCCAGAGGTAGCGGTTAGCGCTTCGTTGCACACCGTTTTGGGTCCCAGAGTTAAAAAGCTGCTACGGGACTTATCGTCTCAGCATGCGTTCCTTCAGGGCTGCCGCCAGCTGATACACATTCCGTTTTCCGGAAACATTCGCCTTCCGGATGTCTGCTGTCAGCTGCTCGCGGGAAACGTCCTGAAGCAACAGATCGATGGCCAGGCGCAGTACTTTATCGGCCTGCAGGTGCTCCTGCCGCTCGTTTTTGCCTTTTTTTCCGGAAAGTTTTTGCTCAATCGCCGTTGCGACGGCTTCAATGCCCTTTTCTTCGGTTGCGGTGGTTTTAAAAACCGGCGCTTCGATTCCTTCGCGGGCGCGCTCGTGGGCCATATTCCGGATGCGGCGCACCATCGCGTCGGCATCGGGGCGATCGCCTTTATTCACCACAAAAATATCGGCAATCTCCATCAGTCCGGCTTTCATCGCCTGCACCTCGTCGCCGGCTTCGGGCACCAGCGTCACCACCGTGCAGTCGGCCAGTCCGGCAATCTCGATTTCGCTTTGGCCCACGCCCACCGTTTCGACCAGGATAAAGTCAAAGGGGGCTTCGCGCACCAGATCGGTGATTTGCAGGATGGCCGGATGCAGGCCGCCCAGCGAGCCCCGACTGGCCAGCGAACGGATAAAAACGTGGGGGTGGGTATAAAAACCAGCCAGCCGGATGCGATCGCCGAGCAGGGCACCCAGATTGAAGGGCGAGCTGGGATCCACCGCCAGAACGGCTATTTTCCGACCCGTATTCAGCCAGTGACCTACCAGCGCATTGACGAGTGTGCTTTTACCCGCGCCCGGCGGCCCGGTGATGCCGATGACATTGGTGCGCCCGGTGTTTTGCAGGGCCGCAAGGAGTTCGGTAGTGCCGGGCAGGTTGTTTTCCACGCGGGTAATGGCGCGGGCGAGGCTGCGAAAATCGCCCTCTCGGATGCCGCCCAGAAGATTTTTCCCTTCCTGTGGTAAGAAATGCTGCATATTTACCGTTACAATTTTCGCAAAGAAATACCCGGAAGCCTTGATAAAAGCCAAAACTCTTTTGCCCTCCCGCGAAAACGCCGCTATTGTGCTGACGTTTGCGTTCGTGGTAGGGTTTCTGGGAGCACGGGCGCTGCTTTCGATCGCTACTTTATTGTTGGGCCTCAATGCGTTGCGGGGCACGAGCCCGCGCGACTGGCTGCGGCACAAAGGCTGGCTGCTGGGGGTGCTCTGGGTGGCGCTGTACGCGCTCTCCTTTTTCTGGACTGAAAATAAAGGCGAGTGGGGCGAACGGGTGCAGGTAAAGCTGCCTCTTCTGCTGTTGCCCCTGGCTATGGCGTATCCCTTGGCGCTTTCCCGCAAACAAAATGCAGTTTTAATGTCGGGCGTTTGTTTGCTGTTGTTGTCGGGTGTGGCCTTCAGCTTATCTTTTTTTATCAAAGACGCTGCCCATATTGCGGAGCAGTATGGCCGCTCTTTCACTTTCCGGACGCCGGCCTATGACTGCCATATTTGCTTTAGCGCCTTCGTGGCGGCGATGGTGTTCTGGATTGGGGCGCAGGGGCGGCAGTTGGCGCGGGCGGCGCGTCTGCTGGCAGGGTTCTCGGCGCTTGTTTTTATCGGCTACCTGCACCTGCTGGCAGCCAAAACAGGGCTGGTAATGCTGTATGGCGCGGGTGTGCTGCTGATAGGTAGGGAGTTGTATCGGCGTCGTTTCCGGCGGGTAGGCCTTTTTATGGTGGCTATGAGCCTTTTGCTGACCGTGGCGTGGACCACCATGCCGACGTTTCGGGCGCGGGTAGGCTATTTTCGGTGGAGCGTGCAGGAATACCAGAGTGGCCGGACGGCAGCGCATTACAGCGATCCGGGGCGGATTTATTCTTATCGGGTGGCCTGGGGGCTGATCCGGGAATCTCCTTGGGTGGGCTATGGTGCAGGCGATCTGACGGCTGCTATGGAGGCCGGCTACGAGCGCTGGTTTGGGGAAATCGCGCCGGAAAACCGGCTGGTGCCTCACAATCAGTTTCTGGCTTCGGGGGTGGCTGTGGGCCTTCCGGCAACCGCCGTGCTGTTGCTGTGGTGGCTCGCCCTGCCTGCTGCTGCCTGGCGCAAGCCGCATCGTTTCTACAATATGGGCATCTGGATTTTGGTCAGTGTCTTGTTGTTTGTAGATCCGGCTTTCGAGGTACAATTCGGAATGGCGGTATTTTTGTTTTTTCTTTACTGGTTTCGAAACCTGAACGCTCCAAAACCCCTCCCTGCTTCCCTGCGGCAATGACCAACTTTATTCCTATTTTTCCGCTTCAGATCGTCCTGTATCCGGGCGAACCCCTGAACCTGCACATCTTCGAACCCCGTTATAAGCAGCTGGTGCGCGACTGCCTTGCCGAAGACAAGCCTTTTGGCATTCCGGCAGCCCGTGGCCATCAGCCTCTCGAGCGCGGCACGCTGGTCCGAATCAACGAAGTAGCCAAAGAATATTCTGACGGACAATTGGATATCCGCACTGAAGGGCTTCAGATCTTTGACATCCTGACAGTGGTAAAGGAACTTCCGGAAAAAGAGTATAGTGGTGCCATCGTGAGCTATCCGGAAAATGTGCTTGCGCAGTCGGAGACCCGTATTGGGGAGATTATTTTCGACGAGGTAGAACGGCTGTATTCGCTGATGCAGGTAGAAGAAAAGATGCCGCGCCGCAGCGAGAAGTTCAATTCGTATGAGATCGCCCACCTGGTTGGTCTTTCCTATGAACAGGAATATGAGCTTCTGGGCATTTTCGACGAAACGCAGCGCCTGGAGTATCTGCGCCGCCACCTAAAGGAAATTGCGCCGGTGGTGAGTCAGCTGGAAGTACTCAAAGAGCGTGTGAAGCGCAACGGCCATTTCCGGGAATTACGCTGGGACGGCCTGCTTTAAAGCACCTTTTCTTTTTTCTTCTCCCCAAAACGATTCAAAACATCGCCCCTGATGCCCAACTTTCTGTGTATTGATGCCGGAAATACGTTTGTAAAATCGGCGCTCTATGCCGACAACGATGCCGAAAAGCCCCTTGCATTCGACGTTTCGGATGGCGAAATGCCTTCCGAATACTTTATTCAATCCCTGTTTAATCACGGCAAGATCCGGGGCGCGATTTTGTGCTCGGTCCGGGAGAATACCGATGCTATCCGGGGGTTACTCGAAGAGTTGCGCATCAAGGTCTTAGTTCTGAATGCCAACACGGCTTCTCCTATTATCAACGCCTATCGCTCCTCCGATACGCTCGGTCCCGATCGTTTTGCACTGGCTGTGGGCATCGCCGCGCAGTTTGAGAAAACGAATTGCCTGGCGATCAGCGCGGGCACCTGTATTACCTACAATTTTGTTACGGCCAACAATACTTTTCGCGGCGGCGGCATCAGTCCGGGTATCAACATGCGGCTGCGGGCAATGCACCATTTTACGGCCAGGCTGCCGCAGGTGGCGCTTTCGGAAAACGTTCCCTTGCTGGGCTACGATACCGAATCTTCTATGCAGAGTGGGGCGCTTATAGGCGCGGCAGCCGAGATTGAAGGCACTCTGGCGCGCTATGAAGCACAGTTTTCCGGCGGGTTTAACGCTGTTTTAACCGGCGGAGATGCCGAGTTGCTCCTGCCCCATTTGAAAAGCCGGATATTTGCCGACCCTTTTTTAGCGATGAAAGGGCTTCACAGAATCCTCCGCCATAATGCGCCTTACCTTTTTATATAAGCTGTCCGGAATTGCTTTCCTGTTTGCAGCTGCCGGCCCGGCCTCAGCACAGGTTTTATCCACCCGAGAAAACATTCCTTACAGCCGCTACGGCATCGGTGAGATTTTTACCGGAACCTCTGTAGCGCAACGGGGCGCGGGCAGCGCATCGGTGGCGGTCAGCCAGCCGTTTTCCATCAACACCGATAACCCGGCTTCTTATGGCGGCCTCAGCCTGACTACTTATGAACTCGGTGCTATGGGCAGCCGCCGAAGTGTGATTTCCGGAACGCGGAATGCGCAGACCGGCACGGCAACACTCAGCTACCTGCGGCTGGCCTTTCCGGTTGCCAAAGGTGTGGGCGTGGCCCTGGGCCTGCAACCGGAGAGTCGCACCTATTATCATCTGGTAGATACCGGAAGTTATTCTGGTATGGGTCTTGCCATAAACGAGTATATCGGTGGCGGCGGCCTCAATCAGGCTTTTATCGGGGCCGGCGGTGGCTATAAGGGCTTCCGGATGGGCTTTCATCTGGGCTATACCTTTGGTACGTTCAGCACGTTTCGCAACCGCTTTTTTCCGGAAACCGATTCGGCTCGCACCTTCGGTGCGGAGTTTGAAAAGCAACTTGCCGTGGGCGGACTTACCTATAAGCTGGGTGCCCAATACACCACCCAGCTTTCTGGTCTGATGGGGCTGCGCGTCGGCGCCGCGGCTACCCTGCGGCAGCATGTCAATGTTGAAAGCACCGAGTTGTGGACGGCTTACCGCTCATCGGCTTCTACGGGATTGATTCGCGATACCGCGTTTTATCAGCAGGGCACGACCGGAAAGATGGTGCTGCCACTTCAGTACAGTGCAGGGGCGCAGCTTTTCTACGGCAATCAGTGGGCGGTGATGGCCGATTTTTCGGCTACGCAATGGAAAGATTACAGTGTTCTGGGCGTCCGGGATTCCCTGGCGGATCAAAGCTGGAAGATTGCCGTAGGCGCCGAGTATACGCCGCTCAACACCGTTTCAGCCAAGTACCTGCAACGCGTCACGTACCGGCTGGGTTTTCAGTATGGCTCGGATCCTTACTTTGTAGGCGGCGCGCAGCCCACCTTTGTAATGGGCACGGCGGGCATGAGCCTGCCGTTCCGCCGGAGTACCGACCGGGTGCACCTGGCCCTGGAGGTAGGGCGCCGTTCTTCGGCTGCGTCTTTTTCGCTTAAAGAGAACTTCACCCGCTTCCTGGTGGGCATTTCTCTCAACGACCGTTGGTTTGTGAAGCGTCGCTATGACTAAGAAAACGCTTTTCTTTCTGCTTTTTTTCCCGGGGCTGCTGGCCTGCCGCAACAGTATGGAGGAGATAGAAGCGCTTTCTGATAAAGGACTGGGCCGGGAAGAACGGGCCCGCGACGTTACGATTATATATAGCAGCGGTGGTCGGGTAGAGGCCCGGCTGCACGCGGCAGAATTTGTGCGGATGGAAAAAGCCCGGCCGCCCTATACGGATGCGCAGGGCGGCGTGCAGATTGTGATTTATGATAGTGTCGGTGCCGTGCAAACCACGGTAGATGCCAGGTACGCTCGTTGGTATGAAACCAAGGGCAACGTGCTCCTGCGCGACAGCGTACGGGTGCAAAACGAAAAAGGCGAAACACTGCAAACCGAAGAGCTGGTGTGGAATGAAGCGGGAAAGAAATTTTTCACGGAAAAGCCGGTGCAGATTCAAACCCTGACGCAAACCCTTTCCGGAAAAGGTCTGGAAGCCGATCAAACCTTCACGAATTACCGGATTGTGGCGCTTACCGGAGCCGTGCGGGTGGATAAGAGCCAGGTGCCGGAATAAGACTGTTTGGGAGCGCGCGCTTGATGGCGGTTGTCTGTGTATTCCTTAACAGGCTTTAAAACATTTCGACTCGTATTAAATACGTAACTTCGCGCCTCATTTTGATTTTCCCCAAACACTTTAATGCAGTTATTTAAAGACCTCCCCCTTCGGGAGGAACTGTTGCACGCCATTGCCGATATGGGCTTCGAGACGCCCACCGCCATTCAGCAACAGACGATTCCGCTCCTCCTGGAGGAGCCGCAAGACCTGGTAGGACTTGCCCAGACCGGCACTGGTAAAACGGCCGCCTTCGGTTTCCCGCTGCTCCAACACATTGATATAGAGTATCCCAACGTACAGGCGCTGGTGCTTTCGCCTACCCGCGAACTGTGTATGCAGATTGAGGCAGAGTTTCAGAAATATGCCAAACACCTGAAAGGACTGCGCACCATGGCCGTATACGGCGGGGTGCCCATCGGCGGACAGATCCGCGACCTGAAGCGGGGTGCGCAGGTAGTGGTTGCCACACCGGGTCGCCTGATCGACCTGCTGGAGCGCAAGGCCATCAACCTGGGCAGCGTAGAATATGTGGTGCTCGACGAGGCCGACGAGATGCTCAATATGGGCTTCCGCGATGATATTGAACTGATCCTGCAAAGCACGCCTTCCCGCCAATACACCTGGTTGTTTTCGGCTACGATGAACAACGAGGTGCGCAGCATTGCCAAGCGCTTTATGAGCGACTGGAAAGAAGTGCGTGTAGCTGCGGCCAATATTACCAATGAGAATATTGACCACCAGTATTACATCACCAATCACCACAACCGCTTTGCCACGCTGCAACGCCTGCTCGACCACACACCGGGCATCTATGGCATCATCTTCGTGCGCACCCGGCAGGATTGCCAGGACATTGCCGACAACCTGATGAAGGCCGGCTACCAGGTGAGTCCGCTCCATGGCGACATGGACCAGAAAGCCCGCAGCAAGGTTATGGAGCGCTTTAAAACCCGGCAGCTTCAGGCCCTTATCGCCACCGATGTGGCCGCGCGTGGCATTGATGTGAATGATATCACCCACGTCATCAACTATGAGCTGCCTGACGATCCGGAGGTATATACCCATCGGAGCGGCCGCACAGCCCGCGCCGGCAAAAGCGGTATTTGTATGAGCATCGTCTCGCCGCGCGAAATCGGCCAGATCCGCAATATTGAGCGCATCGTCAAAAGCCGGTTTGTACGCAGCGACATTCCGGACGGTGCTGAGGTGATCCGCAAGCGCCTTTTCCATTTCCTCGACGAAATCGAAACGACCGAGCCGCAGGAAGGCTTCGGCGAAGCGTATCAGGAACTGATCCGCGAGCGCTTTGAAGCTATGGATAAAGACGAGCTGATTCGTCGCCTCATCTGGGTGCGCCTCAAAGACACGGTAAAGGAATATGAAGATGCCGATGATCTGAACGCAGGATATGAAGGTACCGGCGGACAGCGCACGAGCGGTGGCGGCAAGTCGCAGCGCCTCTTTATGAACCTTGGCACAAAGGATGGTCTCAACGCACAACGGATGATTCAGTTCATTGCTGAAAGCACTGATGTGGATCCAGAGGTTATTGACCGGGTGACTGTACGCGAGCTGAGCTCCTACTTCAATGCGCGCACCGATGCAGCTGAGTTTATCATGGATGCCATGAACAGCAAGAAGTTTAAGGGCCGGAAAGTACGGGTAGATCTGGCACAGCCTATGGACCATTCGCGGCCGCGCAGCTTTGCGCCACGCGGCGGAGACCGGCACGAAAAGAAAAGCTGGTCGGGCGAACGCAAGGCTTTTTCGGACTCCAAACCGCATTTTTCACATCGTAAAAACAGTCATAACAAGTGAGATTTTAACAGTATTCCGTTGGATGGTTTAGACTGAGGTGGTATGTTTGCATTGAACCAAACATAATGAGTATGCGAAAAAAGATGATTGCCGCAGGCCTTTTGGTTACAATGGCTACTGGCGCTAACGCCCAAAACGTAGTTTCCAAAGCCATTGAAAGGGTTACAGACGGCATTGCATCCTTTTATCACAATAAGTTTGTTGGACGTAAGACCGCTACCGGTGAGATCTTTAGTCAGGAAAAATATACTGCTGCTTCCAACACCCACAAATTGGGTACCTATGTAAAGGTGACCAACGCCCGCAACGGCGAGGTAGTATATGTAAAGATCAATGACCGCATGGCGGCCAGCAATAAGCGTCTCTTAGATCTGACTTCTAAGGCAGCTGCTGACCTTAAGTTCAAAAAAGCCGGCATCACAAACGTAAAAGTGGAGTCGGTATCCGAAATGGAAGGTCGCAAGGCGATTGCCTCGCAGCTCGCAAATGAAGGCGCTTCCCCTGCCAACAAACTTTAAAAAAGCGTTTTCTTACGTTTTTCAATATGAAAGATAGCCCCGACGTACCGTCGGGGCTTTTTTTGTGGGGCCAGCAGCGTCTGATTCCCTTGCTACTAAATCCGGCACATGCCGTGATCTCTTTGTTTTCCGGAAACCAGGAAGATATTTCCGGAAATAGCGGCTCCTGAAACGCACGAAGGAAGCTACTCCCGGACTCTAACTAAAAAAGCCTTTTCTACACGAAGCAGAAAAGGCTTTTACGCTCTAAAGATTGGATAGCCTTGCTATCGGACTTGCTGACTTACTTCTTACTGGTGCTGGAAGAAGAGGTTGTGCTTCCGGTTTTGGAAGCGCTGTCGCTGTCTGAATCCTTGGAAGATGAGGACTTACTGTCTGTGCTGCCGCTGCCGGTAGATGCCGAAGTATTCTGCTGGCTACCGCTTTGGCTCGAAGAAGTGTTGCTGCGGTTGGAAGAAGAAGAATCTTCATCATTGCTGTGCGAAGAACGCTCGCTCTTCACGCGCAGGCGGTTTTCCACGTTCTGCACGCCGGAAACCTGCTCGGCGAGGTCTTCTGCATGGCGCTTGCAGTGGCGGGTAGGGACCGTACCGGAAAGGGTTACATCGCGGCCGCTTACTGTTACTTCAATATCCGAAGCATCCAGGTTGTGGTCGTCGGAGAAGCGGTCGGATACATCTTCACGGATCCGGTCATCGGAACGCTGATAGTTTTTCGGGCCCTTCCCGCGATGCGATTCGCTGCGCTCGCTCGTCATCGAAGCGCTGCCATAGCCGGACTCGCCATGACCATAGGACGCATTGCCGTAGGAAGAGTGATCCGAAGCAGAGCTGCCATAGCGGTCGTTATTGGATTCCATGCCGCTGCTGTAGCGGTCCCCATAGTCGGAGCCGCCACGGGAAGAACCGTAGTCAGACGACTGGTTGTCGTACAGGCCGCCACCGCGATAGCCTTCCTGCCCGGACATACCCTGGCGGTCGCGATACGAAGTATTGGACTGGCGGTTGTTGGACTGGGAAGGGCTCCAGTCGTTTTCCTGCTGGTTCTGAGACGACCAATGGCCCTGACGGCGTGAGTCGGAACCCGAAGCGCGGTCATAGGCGTTTTCACTTTGCTGACGGTCGGCATAATCGTTGCGGCCGTAAGAAACAGTAGAGTACTCGTCTTGCGGATAGTTACTGCGGGACTGGTTGCCGCGGGAGCCGTATTGCTCATAGGAGCGGTTTTGCTGCTCGCCGTATTGCGACTGTTGTCCGTAGCGGTTGCCATACTGCTCGCCGCTATATGGGCGGTAGGAGTCTTCATTGTTTTGATATCCTACATTGCTGTGACGGCCATACTGGGAATCGTAATTGTCAGACTGACGGGAACCGTAGGGATGCTGTTGGTTTTGATTACGGTAGGAGCCGCCATGCTGGTTCTGCTGATTATAGTCCTGCTGATAGTCGTTTTCGGAGCGGCCATAGCTTGCCTCCTGGCGACCATAATTCATGTCCTGACGATTGCGTCGGTCATCGTTCGTGTTGTTCCGATACCGGTCCTGGCGGTTGTAGGAGTCCTGCTGGGAGCGGTCGTTTCGGTCTTGCTGATTTCTCATGGTGATTTTGGGGTTTAAAGGGATGAATAGGGGAATGGTGTTTTGTTGGAAATCCAACGGCTATTGGGCCAAAAAGTCCGTACCAGTAACTGTTAAAAAGCACGTTCAGAACGTTCTTGTGGAAGGATGTGCCTCCTTACCCTTAACAGGGTAAAAAAGAGCCACTTTTTTCCCGACATTTTGATTGGGCGGCAGTGCTTTTTCCACCGCTTCCGGCCCGAACCCCCTTATTGTGGACTTTCTTTGCGGCTATGCACATCCATCCGGCGCTTTTTATTGCCCTTATTTCCCCAAAAGGAAAAGGCGTTTTTACCAATGTGGATCTGGAAGCCGGCCTGGAAGTGGAGCTTTCTCCGGTAGTGGTGGTGCCCGGAAAAGACCGTCCCCATCTCGATCAGACCCGACTGCACGATTATATTTTCGAGTGGGACCCTGAAGACCTCAAAGGCTGCTGCATGGCACTCGGCTGGGTGCCGGTTTATAACCATTCCTACACGGCCAACTGCGAATACGAAATGGACTACGCCGCCGAAACCATTTCCATCAAAACAGTCCGGGACATTGCCGCCGGCGAAGAGCTCACTATCAATTACAACGGCGACTGGAACGACGTAACGCCGGTGTGGTTTGATGTGCACTAAACCTTTTACAATGCAAAAAAGCCACCGAACAGGTGTCGGTGGCTTTTTTTATTGCAGCTGAGGGCCGCATTTTTCCGGAAATAAAGCAGTTCTTACTTCGCGCGTTCCTGTAC
>JAEVZP010000126.1 GCA_023392185.1 Bacteroidota bacterium | reverse complement strand
AGTAGAAAATCTTCACTAATTTGGGCGTGCATAAGGCTGGTGATAAGAGGTTAGGAATGGGTCGCATCTTTCCTTATACTATCTTCTTGCCAGCTTTTTTATGCCCAAATTATCCGAGATTCACGTTGTTATACCATTTGTACACCTAAAAAGGTATTATTTTGTTACTCTGCCGAAAGGCAGGGTCTTACAAGAAGCGTCCTCTGAGATTCCGCCTAAGGGCGGAATGACAAAACAATGGGTCCAACCGTTTAGACAGTCAATCCGCCGACTCAAATCCCGACCTCCCGCTCGGCGTCCCGCCTTGCGGGAGGTCGCATGATAACCTGCACCAGAAACAAGTACCGCCTCAAATAAAACAACGCCCCCCCGGCAAGGCTTCAAAAACCTGCCGGGGGCGTTGTTTTTCCGGTAAATGGTGCTTAAAAGCCAACCTAAGGGCCTACCCGGAAAATCGGCAAGATGCTATTTGGGACCTAATCTTTTAGCTGTGCTGCTCTTTCGTGGCGTCATCCCGAAACGGAAATTTGTCGGCTTCAATCTATACAGACCCCGTTCCGCCCTGACAAAAGAACCGTACGAAAATCCGGTTTCTGTTCGGCGGAAGCTGTGCTTACGTCGCATTATAAGTGCAGGCTGTCCCTGCATCTGGTTGGCAAGCGCAGCCCCAAACAGAAAACGCCCCCGGCAAGGCTTTAAAAACCTGCCGGGGGCGTTGTTTTTCCGGAAAATGCCGTTTAAAAAGGCACCAAAGAGCCCTTAGTTGTGGTTCGGCAACACTGAGTACGTCTTGCCGTATTCGAGCATCTGATCGATAAAGGACGTTGGGTATTCCACTTTCACATCCACGATCTTGCCGCTTTTCTTCACCGGCGTCAGGCGCGGCTGAATAAATCCTTTGTACGGCTTCTGGTCGAGCCTGGCGTAGCGGGCGAGCACTTCCTCGTGCAGCTTGCGGTCTACCTTCACGCCATAGTTTTCCACCAGGGCCTTGCCGGCAGCAAAATCGCCTTCGCTTTTCACGCGTTGCAGCTCGCGGAGCAACTGACCAAACAGGTCGCGCAGCTTGTTGTAGTCGTTGATTTTAACGTAGGTCTTGCCGTCGCGCTTCACCATCTCGGTCACGTTGTCGGCTTTGCCTTTTTCATAGGCCCAGCCGGCCACGAGTTGACGGTTGCGCATGTGCGCTTCCTCGATATCGTCACCGATTTTAAGGCGCGTGAGCTGCGTCATCAGCCCGTTCATCATATAGCTGTCATATTCGGCTTTACCTACTTCCGTGGTAGGTGCCACACCAATTTCCACCAGCTTCGGATCCATCGCAAAATACAATCCCACGAGGTCGGCACGGGCTTCTTCGAGCGTGCTCGCGTAGTTCTTCAGCGTTTTTTCCGGAACGTCCACGCCGGGGTTGATCTGTCCGGAAGCATGGCCGATGCACTCGTGCATATCGGTGTGCAGGTCGGAGGCCAGCGCGCCGTATTTCTTTGCCCGGTCGATAATCTCCCCATTATAAGCAAATTCTTCCAGCATGCCGCTGTTGGCCGAGGCCACGTTGTAGGCATGGATGATATTGGAAAGCGAAACCGACTTGGAGCCGTGTTCTTTCCGGATCCAGTCGGCGTTGGGCAGGTTTACGCCAATGGGGGTGCTCGGTGCGGCGTCGCCGCTTTCCATAATCACGGTGATCGCTTTTGCGGTAATGCCCTTTACATTCTTCTTTTTGTGCTCGGGCATCAGCGGCGTATGGTCTTCAAACCACTGCGCTTGTTTGGCAATCGCCGAAATCCGCTTGGTGGCTTCGAGGTCTTTGAGGCTCACTACGCTTTCAAACGATCCTTTCTTACCGATCGGATCCATATACACCTCAATAAAGCCGTTCACCACGTCGATGCGCGAAGCGGTGTCTTCGGTCCAGGCAATGCTGTAATCGTCGAAAGTCTTCAGGTCGCCCGTTTGGTAGTATTTAATCAGCAGTTCCAGCGATTTGCGTTGCTGGGCGTTTTCGGCCACCGGCACGGCGCGTTGCAACCAGTAGATGATCCGGTCGATGGCCGCGCCATACATGCCGCCGCTTTTCCAGACGTGCTCTACCACTTTGCCGTTGGCGTCCTTCATCAGTTTGCTGTTGAGGCCCCACGACGGCGCGTGGCCGGTGGTCGGGAATTTGGCGTAATAATCATCCACTTCTTTGTGGGTGACGTTTTCATAAAAATTCACCGAAGAAGCCACAACGTTGTCGATGTCGGCGCGGAGGTCCACCAGCTTCGGCTCTACGTTCGGATCGTACATCACCGGGCGGATGCGCTTCCAGAACTGCGCTACGGTTTCGCTGTTGGAAAGGCGGGGCAGCTGGTCGGCATCGCTTTCCTTCAGCAGCTTTTCAAAAGCCGCTTCGCTCAGTTGGGGGAAAAACTTTTCGTTGCCGTAGTGGTGGTGGTTACCGTGCGAAAACATCACACGACCGAAATATTCCCGGAAATCCGTCCAGTCTTTGCCCACGCGCGAGCCGCGGTAGGTATTGTAGACCGCTTCGAGCGTGCGGCGCAGCGTGAGGCCGTATTTGCTTTTCTGATCCCAGATAATATCGCGGCCGGAAAGCGCCGCTTCGGACAGATAATAGGCGAGGGCTTTCTGATTGGGTGTCAGGGTTTCAAAGCCGGGAATCTGATAGCGCAACAGTTGCAGATCGCCAAAAGTTTCGGCGGTGACGTCAAAGTTTGAAGCGTCTTTGGGAGAGGTCTTCTGCGTGGTTTGCTTTTTGGGTTTGGATTGAGCCATGGCAGATTGCGGGAGCATCGCGGCGGTGCCCAGGGCGAGCAGGGCCGCAGCCGTATAGAAGGTTTTTCCTTTCATGGAAACGAAGGTAAGTGCCGGAGCAATAAGCCGTCGGGGGAGCAGAAGGGGGAATTATCGGTTCTGTTTCCGGAAATTTTACCCCTGAAAAAGGAAGTCGTCATTTCGTTCCGCTCAAAATGGCTGTCATCCCGACTAAAAGAAGCAACCCCAAAGGGCTCGCCGAAGGCAATCTGCTTAATGACAAGGCTGCTTTAAGTATAGTTAATATAATGCATATATGTACGGGCAGATTTCCCCACTCCGCTGCGCTCCGGTTGGAAGGACGAACTTTAATAAGGCTGTATTCGGCTTCAAAACGACCGCTTCGATTGGGTATTCCGGGTTCATCTCCGCCGCTACGCGGTTTACGGTACCCGCTTTGAAACCGCTTGCTGGCATATTTTTTCAGCAGCTTATAGAAAATCAATCCTCCCTGCATCCACGTGTCTGCTTCTTCTAAAAAATTGCTGACGGCCATCCGGAAATCCGAAGGCCGGGACTGGCAGCAGCCGACCGCTGATTATCTAAAAGGTAAAAAGCTTTCGGCCCGGCAGAAAGAAGCGTTGGGACTCCAGGTGTATCGCATTGCTTTTGAGCATGCTGTCGCCAACCTGGCGATCAGTGCCGAGGAGGAAAAGGCGCTCGCGGCCATTCGGGATTATTTCAAAATTGGAGAAAAGGCTATCGCGGAGCTGCGGCGGGGTTATGCACCGAAGGCCCTTCAGATGATGCTCGACTGGTTTCTCATAGATCAGATTCTGACGCCCAGTGAAGAAGCGCGCCTTTTTGTTTTTGGGGAACAAATGGCCATGACTCCGGAAGAAATACATGCACTCATCGATCCCTCGGTTGCCAACGACAGCAAAAAGCGACCCAAGCCGCCCAAGTCAGCCACTGATGCAGGCATTTCGCTTTGAGGCAGGAGCAAAGCCTTTCGCTTCCCGGTTTCCGGAAATACGCTTCTTACGCTTCCAGTGCCAGCCGGTATTGATCTACGTATTCGTCCATAAAACGCCGGCGATACTGTGCTACAAAGCGCGGGTGAGGCACGTCGATAATCGCGCCGAAAAATGCGTGCGTTTCGTTCAGTTGACGCAGGAATTCTGCATTCTTCTTGCCCATAACCACCACCTGATCAGTGGCGCAGCCCAGGTCGATCTGCTGCCGGAGCATCTCGGTGATAAAGGGTGTTGCAATCTGCTCTAACGCCCGGTCGTCGTAGTAATTGTAGTTCACCCAACGGCCCCCGCCCTTGTGGCGCAGGAAACCAAGCGGACAAATCGAGCTGAGATAAAAACGCTTGTAAAAAGCATCGGCCCCGCCCATATCCTCCACCACGCGGTACACAAACTCGGAGGAGATTTCATGGGAAGAAAGGCCTTCCGGTACTGCCAGACCCAGGGCGCGCAGCCGTTTAAAATCGGTGAAAGGCACGCCGGTCACGGCACTGCCGTGCCGCCCGGGATTGATACCCAGGATCATGCGCCGCTGTCTGTTATCTGCATAAAAGCGGTCGCAAAAAGCATCGGCGCAGGCGAGCGCCACCGGCCGCTCCCGGAACGGATTCATTACGGCGATGTCGGGTGGCAGTGGTTTCCGGAAATCCAGGCTCCGGTTGAAAGCTTTCATGCGGTCTGCAAAAGTGTTGCGCATAGCCCATCTATTGTCCAAAACCATTCCGGCACACAAAAAAACCGGCTTCCCCAGGGGTGGAGAAAGCCGGTTGAAGGTGATATTTCCGGAAAAGTTACTTTTTGGAAGCGCCGGAAACGGTGGGGTAGAAGATTGCTTTTTTGCCGTCGCGCAGGATCGGTGAAGTAACCAGCTGCCCGCCGAGGTAATAGCGCCATTTCAGCGTACCCTTTTCTACATCGAAAGCATAGAAATAGCCGTCGCCGCTGCCGGTATAAACCAGGCCGTCTACCGCCAGGGGCGAGGTGCGAACGGCTGCCTGGGTTTGCGCCGACCATTTTTCAGACCCGTTGATAAAGCTGTAGGCATAAAACGAATTGTCGAGGCTGCCGACAAACACCTTGTCATTGGCAAACACTGCTGAGGAATAGATGCGCTCTGCGGTCTGCGCTTTCCAGCGAACGTCTTTGGTGGTGGTGTCCACGCAGTAGAATGTGTAGTCATCGGCACCAAACATCACCGATCCGCTCAGGGCCAGCGGCGAGCTTTTGATGGCTCCGCCTGCCCGGAAGCGCCAGCGGATTTTGCCGGTCGCCATATCGAAGGCGTAGAGGTAGCCGTCGGTGTTGGTTGCAAAGATGTCGTTGCCCATGCGGGTCGGGCTGCCTTCAAAGGCACCTTTAATGATATTGCTGTCGTTTTCCCAGATCCTGGTGCCGTTGGTTTTGTTGAGGGCAAAGAATTTTCCGTTGGATGTCCCGAAATACAACCTGCCCTGGAAAAGCATGGGCGAGCCCATTACCGGACCTCCGGTGGCAAAAGTCCACTTCATCAGGCCGTTGTTCGGGTTGAGTGCATAGAAGGTATCGATCTTGCCGCCAAAATACAGCAACGTGCTGTCGCCCACCGGGGAAGAAAAGCCGGCTTGCGGGCAGAAGATCTGCTTTTGCAATGCACCCGTGTTGGGGTCAATCATATGGATAACCCCTCTTGTTGTGAGGGCATACAGGGATTTGTTATCCAGGAAAGGGGTGGCGAAGATGTCGTCGTTCAGGCGGTATTCCCACTGCTGCCGGCCGGTCTCCGGGTGGAGGGCACGAAGCACCTGATTAGAGCTGCCGATATAGACCATAGCCCCGTAGGTGCTGTCAAGAGGCTCGTCGGTGCTGTAATCTTTGGAGCAGGATTGGCCTGCCAGCGCGATGAGCGCCATCATTCCGGGCACAACCAGGTTCAAAAGTCTGCGCATTGGGTATAACGGGAGGTAGAAGTTGCGGAAAGGGAGGTGAATTAGAAGCCGGAAAAATACGACCTTCCCGGCGCATCTGCAAGCTATAGCCTGCAAAAACGGCCCTGCCGGTAAAGGCAGGGCCGCTAAAAAAGGTGGTAAACCCAGTCCTTTTAATACGCAGTAGCGAGGCGCTGTTTTTGACGTTTCAGCTGCTCGGTCATGCTGTCGAGTGCCATGCTGAAGCTTTCTTCAAAAGTTTTGGACTGGTGCTTTACAAAGTAATTGTGCTTTGGAACGGCAACCCGGATCTCGGCTACTTTGTCTTTGATGGTGTGGGCTACGTTGTCGAGCTTCAGGAATACATCAATATCCACAATCTTGTCATGGAAGGTCTGAAGTTTGGACACTTTTTCTTTTACAAAATCAAGCAATTTCTGATCGGCTTCGAAATGCACAGCCTGGACACGAACGTTCATACGTGAATTCGTTTAGGGGTGAAAAAAATAGGATGAAAAAAGAGTCGAAGAATCACTTCATGCTACAGCCCTGTTTTGTAAAATTTCACTGAAAAGGTAGGCCTTTTCCGGAACTAAAAAAAATTTCACCCGATGCCGGAAACCCAAAGGTCATCCGCGCGGGTGCAGCCGCCGGTGCATATCCTTCAGGGCCTCGATATCGGCATGGGTATAAACCTGTGTGGCAGAAAGACTTGCGTGGCCCAGCAGGTCGCGAATGGCCTGTATGTTGGCGCCACCGGCCAGCAGGTGTGTGGCAAAGCTGTGGCGCAGCACGTGTGGGCTCTTGCGCTTCAGCGTGCAGACGAGGCTGAGATACTTTTTAACGGTTCGGTACACCCAGCCGGCATAGAGCGGGTCTCCTTTTCCGGTTACGAGCAGGGCTTTAGGTGCGTCTTTATCCGGTGTGCCAAACTGCGCCCGCTTGAGGGCAATATATTCCCGGATGAGTGTTTGCAGGGGTTCGCTCAGGGGCAGGATGCGTTCTTTGCCGCCCTTGCCATGCACCAGCAGGGTTGGGCCGGTGGCATCTGCTTCTTCGATGGCAATCAGTTCAGAACGGCGCAATCCGCAGCCGTAAAGCAGTTCGAGCGCCAGCCGTTCGGTATGTCCTGCAAAGCCTTCTTCATACTGCACTTCATTGAGCAGCCGTTCCGATTCGGTTTCTTTGAGGAAAACGGGTAGCCGCTCCGGCACTTTGAGGGCGTGGCCTTTGCGCACCGGGTTGGTACGCACCTGTCCTTCGCGCAGCAGGTACTGAAAGAAAGAAGAAAGCGCTGCCCGCTTGCGGTTGACGCTGCGCGGCTCCATCTGGTCTTTGAGGCGCAGCTGGGCGAGCCAGCCGCGCACGTGGTGATAGCTCACTTCATCCCATTTCTCGATGGTGGGGTGAAAGAAGGCGAGCCATTCGCGAAAGCTTTGGAGGTCGCCGCCATAGGCCGCGAGGGTATTTTCGGAATAGCGTTTTTCGAAGCGCAACAGCTTCAGGAACGCTTCGGTCGCGTCGTTCATCATGGCTTTAAAAATACAACTTATCCCCAAAGCACAAATCCCTGCTGCAAGGTACATGCAGCAGGGATTGAGGGGAAATAAGGTTTGCGATTCGCGGGGGTGCGAAACCTTAATCGTCGAGACGGCCGGAAAGCAGCTCCTGACGGTAGACGGCTTTCTGAATCATGGTGCGGTGCTGGATAGACGGTTTAGTAAACGACTGCCGGCGGCGCAGCTGTTGCAGGGTGCGGCTCTTCTCAAACTTGCGCTTGTACTTTTTCAGCGCCTTGTCGAGGTTTTCGCAATCTTTAGAATCGATAATAAGCATAGAGTAATACCCCCTTTTTAAGAGAATCGGGACGCAAAGGTAAGGAAGAGGGAATGGATTTCAAAGAGTGGGAAAAAGACCTGCGGATGTCCTACACGGAGATGATTCGCCAGATCGATTCAATACTTCACCAACTTTTTCCGGAAAATCAACAGCACCAGATAACTAATAATTCCTATTATAGTCCATGTTCTTAGGTTTTGAAGCGACTTGCACAAATCCGTTCCCGTGACGTGAGAAATGCCGTCAGCCGGAAAATGGGTTTCGTACTTGAGGCTTACCTGCGTGTTAAGGATGCCGAAGGCACAAAAGCCAACGCCTGTCAGGGTAATTAAAAGAAGCAGGTAGTAGGTTTGGGGTGCATGGAGTTGGAAAGCTTCCGCCTACAGGCTTTTCAGTTTTGCTCACTCCCCTCCTGATAAGCGCTTTTCAAAATCAGCCGGGGTTACGACAGCTGCTGTTTTGAATGGATTGTGGAAAAGCAAATCTTTATCACCGGTTACCAGAAAATCAGCGCCGCAAGCATCTGTCAGGTCCGGTAGAAAATTGTCTTTCGGGTCTCGGTTTATAAAGTGGGTTGGCTTTATTTCCACTTCTTGGGCAATCGTTTCCAAAAGCGCAATCAATTCTAAAACGCTTTATTCCGGAAAATACTTTTTGAGCCGCTCCCGACTGGTAACAAGGCTTATTCCGGTTAAAAGCTGTTTGGTAATAATAATCTGGATGCGCCCGTCAATAATATAATCTTTAAGCGTAGCCATACGCTTGCCGATAAGAAAGCTAATCCAAACGTTGGTGTCAAAGATGACCTTAGACTTTTGGGGCATCGTATAATTGCTGCCTTACGGCTTCAACCGCTTCGTCCAGAATATCCAAACTTAATTCGTCGGTCCGGAAAGTAGCCAAAAGACTTTCCAGCGTGGTTTGAATCCCTTCCTTTTCCAGTTCCCGGCTTAATCTGATTTTTTCCTGTAGCGGCAGTTGCCGGACCAGGGTCAAAATCTGGTCAAAGGAAAAAGCCATTTGAAGTGCAGCACCCATGACAAAAATCTTTTGGGCGAATTTACGGTTTTTTGGTGGGTCGGGTTGCGCCGAACTAGTGCCGGAGCAGTTAAATAAAAGCACGCTAAATGCACTCTATTTCCGGAAAATACGGCAAAAGCGGGTTCTTCAAGACGGCGGCAAAAGCGGGAGCCTTCGCCGAACCACAAACGACATAACTACGCTGAGCAGGGGATCTTAAACCTTGCAGGCTTTCCGGAAATTCTGAAACAATGCGTGAGGGATAGCGGCATTGTTTGAGCCACGCGCAACGAAGTGGAGCGGGGCGACCCTTCGGCAAGCTCAGGGTGACAGCCGAAAGCCCGCCCCGAAGAGACACGCCCAAAACCCCTCCAATTTCCGGAAATTTCACGCCAGCCCTTCCACTCTTTCGTACTTTTGCAGCCGTTTTATTATGACGATTGAACAACTTAAAGAGCTGCGCGACCGCGTAGCCCACCTGCATAAATTTCTCCGCATCGAAGACCGGAAGGCGAAGGTTGCAAATGATAAACAACTGACGCTGTCGCCCGGCTTCTGGGATGACAACGCGCGCGCCACGGGCATCCTGAAAGAAATCAAGATGGATGAATACTGGATTGGCCTGTGGACAGCTGCTAACGACGCGGTAGAGGATTTTGCCGTTTTGTTCCAGTTCTGGAAAGAGGGCGAGGCCAGTGAGGAAGAAGTAAAAGCGGCCCACGAAAATGCCCTTGTCACGCTCGATGAACTGGAATTTAAAAGCACGCTCAACGAGCCGGAAGACGAGCTGCCGGCCGTGGTGCAGATCAACTCCGGCGCAGGCGGCACCGAAAGCCAGGACTGGGCCGAAATCCTCCTGCGCATGTACCGGATGTATGGCGAAAAGCAAGGCTGGAAGGTGTCTGAAATTGATGTGCAGTATGGCGACGGCGCGGGCATCAAACAAGCCACGCTGGAGTTTGACGGGCCTTTTGCCTATGGCCTGTTGAAAGCCGAAGCGGGCGTGCACCGCTTGGTGCGCATCTCGCCGTTCGACTCCAACGCGCGGCGGCACACCTCGTTTTCGTCTGTGCATGTGTACCCCATGATCGACGATACCATTGAGATTGAGATCAACCCGGCGGACGTCAAAATGGAAACCTCGCGCAGCGGCGGCGCCGGCGGTCAGAACGTAAACAAGGTGGAAACCAAGGTGCAACTCACCCATATTCCTACCGGCATTGTGGTGGTATGCCAGCAAGACCGGTCGCAGCTGGGCAACCGCGAGCTGGCGATGCAAATCCTCAAAAGCCGGCTCTACGAAATCGAGCTGCAAAAACGCAATGCCCTTAAAGACGCGGCCAACGCCACGAAGAAAAAGATTGAGTGGGGCTCGCAAATTCGCTCCTACGTGTTTCACCCCTACAAGATGATTAAAGACCACCGCACCGATTACGAGGTGGGCAACGTGGGCCCGGTGATGGACGGCGAAATCGACGATTTCATCAAGGCGTATTTGATGAGTTTCCGGGAGGAAGTGGCGTAGCGGTTCGGGACTTGTTAAGTCCTCGGAAGCTTTACTGATAGACTTGACAAGTCTTATCGGGAAAACACATCTGGATCACTTTAGACTTGACAAGCCAAGCCAACCAAGCGTACGCGGACTTGTGGAGTCGTGGAACGCCCGGCCTTCTTTTTGTATCTTTACAACTATGAAACCAAAAAGCGCAAGACCAGTTTCTAAAACGCCGGAAGCCGCTATTTCTTCCTTGTCTAAATCAGGTGCATTGCGGAAAATCGGTCGGGACGCGATCCGGGAATCTCACGCACTGGGTCTTGCTGTAACCATTATGGAAGACGGCGTTATTTACCGGGTCCACCCCGACGGAACCCGGACTGTCCGGAAGGCGAGCTAAAACGGTTACTTGTATGCCCCGGCTTCGCATTATTGCCGGCCCGAATGGTTCCGGTAAAAGTCACCTGACCAGAAAGTTGCGTACGGATTACCAAATTAACTGGGGTCATTACGTAAACGCAGACGACTTGGAAACCGCCTTGCGTAACACAGGTCGGATTGCATTCGCCGATTTTGGCTTGAGCCTTTCCGGAGATGATTTTAAAGGGTTTTACGACACGCACGTTTTAAAAACCAAGGCACCGGCAGATTTTGAAGTCACGAACGGCATCCTTCGCCTTTTGAAACCCTTGCAGGAGCCTACATATTTCGGCACCTTGCTGGCCGATTACCTGCGCTACCGTCTTTTGGAAGCCGGCGAGACGTTTTCTTTTGAGACTGTTCTCTCCGGAAGTGACAAACTTCGTTTTATTGAAAAAGCCCTTCAAACCGGCTACCGGATTTATCTCTATTTTGTGTGCACGGAAAACCCGGTTATCAACATAGATCGGATTGCAGACCGGGTCGCTAAAAACGGACATTTTGTACCAGATGAATTAGTGATAAGCCGTTACGGCAAAACGCTTTACAATCTCCTGCCGGTACTCCACCAATGCCGGCGCGCCTACCTGTTTGATAATTCCGGCTACGGCCCGGAACTGGTGGCCGAAAAGCTGGAAGATGGCAATCTTTCTTTTAATCCCCTGTACATCCCGGAGTGGTTCCGGAAATTTGTGCTCCACCGAATCTGATTCTGTAATTGGCTAACCCTACTCCCAAAAAATCCTTTGACCTCGGCATTCTCCTGCGCCTGCTGAGCTACACCCGCCCCTACCGCAAAACGCTGGCGCTGGCCATCACGCTGAGCGTGTTGCTGGCCGCCTTGTCGCCCGTGCGCCCGTGGATCATTCAGCAGTCGGTGGACAGGTATATTTCCGGAAAAGACTGGTCCGGACTGTTGTGGATTTCCGGCATTCACCTGGCCGTACTGATCGTAGAAAGCGGGCTGCGCTTCTGGTTTGGCTACCGCACCGCCTGGCTCGGGCAGCGCGTCGTTACCGACCTGCGCGAAAGCGTTTTTCGGAAATTGCTGTTCCAAAACCTCGGCTATTACGACCGCACGCCCATCGGCACCCTGACCACCCGCACGGTCAACGACCTGGAATCGGTCAACGATGTGTTTTCCGAAGGCATGTTGTCTATCATCGCCGACGTGCTGGTGATTGTGTTTATCATCGCGGCGATGCTGCTCACCAACTGGCAGCTCACCCTCGTCTGCCTCGTGCCGTTTCCGTTTCTCATCTGGGCAACGTATTGGTTCAAAAACGCCGTCAACGCTTCGTTTCAGCGCGTCCGCAACGCCGTTTCGGCGCTCAACGCCTTTGTGCAGGAGCGGCTGGTGGGGATGCATCTGGTGCAGGCCTTTGCCGCCGAAGCGCGCGAAGCCGGAAAATTCAACGCCATTAACACCGAGCACCGCGCGGCCAATATCAAAGCCATTTTTGCGTATTCGGTTTTCTTTCCGGTAGTGGAGATTATTCTGGCGGCTAGCACCGGCTTGTTGGTCTGGTACGGCGCGGTACAAATCATGGGTGCGGAAGCCTCTGCGGGCGTCATCATCGCATTTGTGATTTATCTCAACAACCTGTTTCGCCCGCTGCGGCAGCTGGCCGATAAGTTTAACGTGCTGCAAATGGGCCTGGTAGCCGGCGAGCGCGTTTTCAAGGTACTGGATTCTGAAGAGCTGCTTCAGAACAATGGTGCTTTAGAAGCACAGCAGTTGCGCGGCGATGTCCGGTTTGAAGACGTACAATTCTCCTATGACGGCGAAACGCCGGTGCTGCGCGGCATTTCCTTCCAACTGCCGCCCGGCGACACGATGGCTGTGGTCGGGCCTACCGGCGCGGGCAAAACCTCGCTGGTTTCGTTGCTGGGCCGGTTGTATGAAATCCAGGGCGGCAAAATCCGGATTGACGGCCGTGATATCCATGATTATGACGTCTATTCGCTGCGCCGGCAGATTGGGGTGGTGCTTCAGGACGTGTTTCTGTTTTCCGGCAGCATTCTGGAAAATATCACCCTGCGCGACGAGGCTATTTCCAAACAACAGGTGATCGAAGTCTGCCAGCTGCTCGGCCTCCACCAACACATTATGCGCCTGCCCGGCGGCTACGATTTTCCGGTATTGGAACGCGGGGGAACCCTTTCCCAGGGGCAGCGCCAGCTGGTGTCTTTTGCCCGCGCGTTGCTCTACGACCCCGCCATTCTGATTCTGGACGAAGCGACCGCCTCCGTGGATTCTGAAAGCGAAATACTGATTCAAAAAGCGATTGATACGCTGATTGCCGACCGCACCAGCATTGTGATTGCCCACCGGCTGAGTACGATTCGCAAGGCAGATAAAATTCTCGTGCTTCGGCAGGGCACAATCGTAGAAGAAGGCGATCATGAAAGCCTGTCGCAGCAGGGGGGTATTTACGCCCAGATGTTGCGTGCGGCTGAAGAAAGTCACCAGCAGCTATAGCGGCTGCTTTTGGGACGGCGTCCCAAAACACACTCAGTTTTATCCCGATCCAGGACCTGCCTTGCGGCATTTATTATATGCACTGACAGATGGCAGACCAAAGCCCCTGCTACGCGTTTTCAGCAGCCGCAGCCGGGGCTTTTTCCGGAAATGGAAGACAGAAGCGCTCCCGGGGGCGCTTTAGGGAGGCGCGGATGTACAGCCGGTTACGTCACAAAGCAGAGGCCGGAGCGGGCAGAAAGCATCCGGGAAAAAGAAAAAGCTTTTTTCCGGGGCACAAAAAAAGCGACCATCTCCGTGATGCATCGCTTCCTTGCTTCGGGAAAACCGGAAAAGTGGAATTACTTTACCAGCTCCTGAATTTTTTTGAAAATTTCATTTTCGGCACCTTCTTCATAGCCGCTGTGCATGTAGGCAATCTTGCCGTCTTTATCTACCAGGATGGTGAAAGGCACATTCTGAAAATTCAGGGAGCGCTTCAGGTCCGAGTTGGGATCCATGAAATACGGAAAATCCCAGCCCTGCGACACGGCGTAGGAACGCACCAGCCCTTCGGCGCGGCTTTCGTCCATAGAAACCGTCATGTAATCGAAATCGGCTTGCTGACGCCATTCGGGCAGTTTGGCACGTACGTTTTTGATTTCTTTCTTGCAGGGAACACACCAGGTGGCCCAGAAGTTCACCATCGTGACACGGCCGGGCTTAAAGGCGCTGTTGAAAGCCACCTTGCTACCGGTAGCCATGTTCTTGACAGTGGTGGTAGGCAGGGGCGATTGCGCAAAGGTTACGGCCGAGGCAAAGGAGAGCGCGGCGGCGAACAGCAGTTTTTTCATAGAGAAATGGATTGTTGGCAGGTCGTTTGCATCCGCAAAACGAAACGCCTAATTTCGGCCTTTCTAACGAAACTACAAACAATACGGATGAGACTGGCGCTGATAGCATTTGGTTTAATCACCCTTCCCTTTTCGTCCTTGGCGCAAGGCTCGCTCAGCGGCGACCTCCAGGCCAATGTCAATTTCTTCAACCGCGACACCTCTATTGCGGCTGCCGGCACCCCGCAATACGACAATCTGCGCACCGGCTCTGAAAGCTGGCTTTCGCTGCGCTATTCTCAAAACGACTTCTCGGCTTTTATTCGCCTCGACGGTTTTTACAACTCCAACCTTTACAACCCGCAAACGGCCTACAACGGCATTGGCATCGGCGCTTTTACGCTTTCCAAAACCATTGGCGAGCTGACCGTTACCGGCGGAACCATCTACGATCAGATTGGCTCCGGCATCCTGTTCCGGGCCTACGAAGACCGGGGCCTGTTGATTGACAATGCGCTCCAGGGCGTTCACCTGAAGTTTAAACCCTCGGAGTACCTGGTGCTGAAAGGTATGATGGGCAACCAGAAAAGCATGGCGCAGTTTGGTTCCGGAAATGTGTCTCTTTTTCCGCACTACGACCCGGTCATCAAAGCCCTGAACGCCGAAGGCGATTTCCAGGCCGGCAGGAAATTGCACTTCTCGCCCGGCATCGGAGTGCTCAACCGCACACTCGACGAACAGTCGATGTCGGCTGTGGCCGGAACGATCAACGCCGACTCGCTTCAATATCGTTTTGTGCCGAAATACAACATGTATGCATTTACGGTCTACAACACCCTGACGACCGGCGCGCTTTCGCTTTATACGGAGGCGGCCTACAAAACCGGAGAAGCTATTGCCAAAGACGGCCGGCTGCAAAGCCTGACCGGAAATGTGCTTTACGGCACGGCGAGTTATGCCCGCAAAGGGTTTGCCGTAAATGCCTCTGCCAAGCGCACTGAGAACTTCGAGATGCGCACCTCGCCCAACGAGGTACTGCTCGCCGGGCTGCTTAACTGGCAACCCGTGGTAGCACGGCTGCGCCCGCAGCGCCTGCTCGCCCGCTACTCACCGGCTTCGCAAAACCTCTCGGAACTGGCCCTCGGTGGTGATGTCTTGATTGCGCCCAACGACGACGTGACCGTTACGCTCAACTATACCCACATCAATACCCTGGAAGGAACGAAGCTGTACCGCGAGGCTTATGGCGATCTCGACTGGCGCAACCTGGGTCCGGTCAATTTTCAGGTGGGTGCGCAATATCTGGTTTACAACCGCAAGCTCTATCAGGTAAATCCCAATGCCCGCACCTTGCAGGCGTTCACGCCCTTTGGCGAAGTAACTTATCGTTTTAACGAGAAGAAATCCCTGCGCGTAGAGGCCGAGTATATGTTTACCGAAGACGACCTGGGGCCGCAGGCCTTTTTGCTGGCCGAATACAACGTAGCACCGCGCTGGAGCATCGCCGTATCGGATATGTATCTGGTGAACCCGTCGGACGAGAGCGCCATCAAAGGCAATAAACACTTCTATCAGTTCTTCGGCGCTTATACGCGCGGTGCCAACCGCTTTACGGCAGCCTATGTGCGGCAGGTGGAAGGGGTGAACTGCACCGGCGGCGTGTGTCGCTACGAGCCGGCCTTCAACGGTCTGAAGTTTACGATTACGTCTAGTTTTTAATCCTCCCGGCTGTGGTAGCTTTACAGGAAGATGAATAGGAAATGGCTCTGGGGGGCACTTCTGTTGCTGAGCGTTGCCTGCAAGCGGGAAGAAAACCACTACAACACCGACGCGCCGGAACTGCAAACCCGCTCTTTTTGCAACGACCCGGCAGCGGTGAACTATAACTGGGATTTTCCGGGAAAACCCGATAGCACCACCTGCATCTATCCCGCCGATCTTTTTTCCGGCCGCTTTCTGTTTCGCGACTCGGTGTATGACGAAGACGGCTACCCGGACAGCGCGGCTTCCCAACGGGAATATAGTCTGACGGTTTCTGCCGTTGGGAAAAGTGCGCTTCGCCTCGAAGGCTTTTGCGCCACTACCCTTACCCTCACAGCCCCACGTACCGGCTTCCGGGCCTTGCTGGATACCAACGCCGTTACCGGACAGCTTTTTTGCCGGCCCCAGGATACGGTCAGCGGTTTTCTGACGCGCAACCTGGCCGACTCGGTGCGGCTGCAGGTTCAGTTTACGGTGTATTCTGACACAAGCATCCGTACCCACCGGGGCACGGCTTACCGGCAGCCCTGAATCTCAAAAATTTCCGGAAATTTCCACCATGTTTACAGGTATTGTAGAAACCATCGGGCGTTTGACGAACGTGACGGAGGAAGGCAGCAGCCGGCATTTCTGGGTAGAAGCACCGGCCTATGAAGGTCAGTTGAAGATCGATCAGTCGGTGGCTCACAACGGGGTGTGCCTCACGATTGTGGCTATTGACGGGCCGCGCTACCGTGTAACGGCTGTGGCCGAGACGCTTGCCAAAACCAGCCTGGGCGACTGGATTGGGGGCAATCCGGTGAACCTGGAACGGGGGTTGCGGCTGGGCGACCGCCTCGACGGGCATTTTGTGCAAGGCCATGTGGATGGCACCGCTACCTGTACCGGGCGGGAAGAAAAAGAAGGCAGCTGGGTATTCCGGTTTGGCTTTCCGCCGGCTTTTGCGCCTTTGCTGATCGAGAAAGGCAGCGTTTGCCTCAACGGCGTTTCGCTGACGGTTTTTGATGTGACCGGCGATGCTTTTTCAGTTACGATCATTCCCTATACCTACGAAAACACCACCTTTTCCGTCCTGCAACCCGGCGACGTGCTCAATATTGAGTTTGATGTGCTGGGGAAATATTTTCTGCGCAGCCAAAGCCTGAAGGACTTACTTTAACGTGAATCTTGTTTTAAGATGATAAAGGCCACAGAGACCACGGAGGTGTTCACAGAGGTCCACAGACACACCCGTCAGTTCTTTGTAGTCCTCTGTGCCTTCTTTGTGCCCTCTGTGGCCTTTATTTAACTATAACCAATTGAAAATGAATACTCCTAAAGCGAGATTCACGTTAGGATGACCTGCATCCCGGAAAAAAGACTCCCAATCCCCAACGCCTGATCCTTATTCCTCCGGCACCGCTTCTTCGCGGGCTTTTTCGGCTTTTTGTGCCAGTTCGTTCAGCGGTCGTTTTTGGAGAAACTCATAATAACGCATCCCGTCCCGGAACATCGTATTGCGGCGGCCTTGCAATTTCCGGAAAAGTTCTTCTCCGTGGAGTGCTGCGATTTCGGCCGGCATGCGGTGGATACCGGCCTGCAATACGCTGTCGGTTACTTTTTGCTGAAAGGAGCGGATGCCGTCTTCCCACTGCTGCCGGGAAAGCTGGCCGATAAACACTTTGTCAAGGTCCCATTCTTTGCGGTTGAGCTTTTTGATACGACCCATATTGTCTTTGAAGCCCACCAGGTGTTTCATTGTGAAGGGCCGCACCAGCGACACCAGCAAGCCACTGGAATGAAAGAAAGCCTGGTCGTGGTCTACCGGAATGGGATAAACGTACGTGGAGTCGCCGGCTTTGCCTTTGCGGTAGCCCCATTTCCATTGTCCGCCGTGGCGGTCCCAGTCGCCAATGAGCATATCCACCAGCCGCGCCTGAAAGAGCATGGGCAGGTCGATGCGGAGCGGTTTGCGGGCTTTCAGATCGGCCAGCAATTCTTCTGTATCATATACCTTGTCTTTAGGTTTGAAAGTAGGTTTGCGGGTTTCCAGCATCACCATCTGATTGGCAAAAACGCTTCGAAACGAATCCATACCGGGATCATCGGGCACATAATAAACGACCGGCTCAGTAGAAAGAATACCGACGGCATGGGCAATCGGCGGCACGGCCACCGCGCCGTAGGGATGAGCGGCCGAAATCATATCCTGCGTAATGGTTTTGATAAAGCCACTTTTGATGTTTTCGGCTTCGAGCGCTTTGTCTACCGTTTTATCCACCGTGCGGATTACCATAGTGGTGCCGGAAGTGTCTTTGATACGCAGGCTTTTGGTTTGTTGTCCGCCGCCAAGCTTTTTGATTGTATAGCCGCCATGGGTGTTTTGAATCCGGAAAAGCGGCACGCGTACGGGGGTAGACCAGGTGTGGCGGTAGTTGCCACCCAGGAAGATGCGCTTTATGATATTGGGGCGGGCGTAACGGGTGCTGGCGGGTGCGAGCGTGTCCTGCGCCGCCGTGGTAAATGGTAGGAAAAAAAGAATCAGAAAAAGAAGGCGGCGCATGAGCTGGAGAGAAGGGCGATTAGATTTTACCAGAAAAAAAGGAAGTAAAATCTAAACCTGTTTTTGAAAAAAGCATCCAAACCCGTGCAAAAACAGTGCCGCTCGGCCTCATTCCGGCGTCAGGGGCTGCTTTAATGCCTGCCGGCGCCCATACGCCGGCATTGCAGCAATTTTGGGCTTCCGGATGGACAGTGTTTGTGTAAAAGTTTGCTTTTGGGGTCTGTATTTCCGGAAATCAGGATGTTCTCCCCCAACGCCCTTGCAGCGCTTTTGGGCTTTCCGCACACCGCCTGGGCTGGCATGGATATTACCTTTCGTTTTCAGTTTGAACAGAAAAGAGATTACATTTTGAAAAACAGCCTTCTTGTTCTGGCATGGCTTCTGACGGGCTTCGCTGCCCGGGCGCAGTCCGGCCCCGACACGCTTTTCATGCAGCGTTATTACAATCAGCTGGTGCTGCTCCATACCATACAACCGGAAGATAGCCTGGAGGCAATTGCGCACCGCTATGGCGTGGACCCGCAAACGCTGGCGTCCATAAACGGTATTGCTTTTCCGGCTGCACTGGAAGCCGGAAAAGCGTTGCGCGTACCGCTCAACGGGGGGCTGCTAAGTGATTCTGTGGTCGCTGCTGCCAGACCGGTTTATTTCCGGTGCGACGGTCGTGAAAACCTGGTGGTGCTGGCCGGCAGTCTGGGGAAAACATTCCGGGCCTTGCAGAACAATAATCCGGGGCTGAAGCAATATTGCACAGGCGGCGCACAGGTGCTGCTGGGTTATTTACTGCCGCTGGAAAAGCGCCCGGAAGAGGTGATTCCGGAAAAAGATGCGCTGCCGCCTCTACGCCCGGATCGGCCGGAGGCGGATTGGCTAGACATCCGGCCTGAAGAACCGATGCCGGCGCTGGTTCCGGAAGCCGAAGCAACTTTCAAATCGCTTACCGATGCCGGCGTGCCGCTGAATGAGCAAACCGGGCCGGTGGTTTTTTTTCCGGGGGGAAGCGGCGAGACCTATTATGCTTTTCACAGCGGCGCTCCCCATGGCACGATCCTGCGGCTGCGCAACCCGGCCAATGGTCGGGAGGTGTATGCC
>JAEVZP010000123.1 GCA_023392185.1 Bacteroidota bacterium | reverse complement strand
CTTCATCAATAGCCAATCCAAGCCGGTTGTAATCTTCCAGAAAGGTATCGGCAAATAAACCGGTTTGGCGGAGCGCCGCAAGCCTTTGCCCGTGTTTCTCCAGGTCAAGTCCAATATAGGTTTGGTTTTGCGGATCGGCCAAAGGCTCGAAGTCATTCTGAGCGCTTTGAAGCTCCTGCCATTCGTAGAGCTGCCGCACGAGTTGTTGAAGCTGTGCGCTGTCATCCGCCGCTGCCGGGGCCGTTTTTTGGGGAGCAGATGCGACGGTGTCGTTTGCGGTGTCGCAGCCGGCAAACAGAAGTCCGGACAGGAGCGCGGTCAGGAGCGTGAATTTCAACTTCAGGTTTTTAGAGGTCAGGTGTGGACTGGAATGTCTGGAACTGCAAAATTGCTGTGGAAATCTAGCCCGATTTCCCGGGAAAGACAGCGCCCGGAAACGCTTCGGTTCCGGGCGCTGTCGGTCTGTTTTATCAGAAGGCGGTTGCTAATCCAATCCTATAAAATCAAAAGGCTTTGTGGCTTTGAAATTTCCGGAAGATTCGCCCGCGTAATTTTCATTATTGGCCAGGCTGAGTTTTTGAACCGGACCTTTCTCTTTGAAATCAATTTTGCTGAAATCAACCCAGACCACATTTGGATTCAGGACGTTCTCGAAATAGTACACCAGATTTTTTTGATCGGCAACTGTTCGCCACCTCGTAGATGCGATATTGGGTTCCGTTGGCGAAGCGATGCCGTAGGGCACAGAACTGTTTCGGATGACACTGAAAACACTTGGTACGGAAGTCCGTGTGTCATCGGTTTTCGGAATGGCATCCATATAGTAGGAGGCGCGCACATACCGGTCTGCCGCCCGGTTGGTGCCGGGAAGCATCACTGCGCCGGGAATGCTTTTCCAATAGGTGTTAATAGCGAGCTGCTCTGCAAAAACCGGAGAATTGGTCATTGTGGTGTACGACCGGTCATGGTGAATGACCAGCTTGCCGTCCACATATTCAAAAATGGCATTGTCTCCCGTTTTGTCTGAAAGGGATAGGTGCACGGTCACAAACTGTTGGGTGCCGGGTATGTTGGTGGAGACGATAACGAAGTTCTCTTTCGACAGGGCGGCGACGGCCTCGCTCACGGTGCTGAAGTTATCCAGAACATATTGCAGCCAGAGGGAGACGGAAAGGCCATTGGTTTTGCTGCCTTTCTCAAACGGGGGGTATTTGGATTCTGCGAGCCACAGCATATTACCCACCAGGCCTTTCTCGTTCATGCCGTCGGAGGAAGCGATGTCCCAGGAGCTCGTCGTAATGCTGCCATATTTTGATTTCCACTTTATGGAAGCAGGGCCTGCTTTTCCCTGCCGTTCGATCCCCCTTGGAAAAAGCCAGAGATTGGCCGGGATTTCATCTTTCCAATCCATGGAGCGGGCGGTGATAATATTGCCGTCTGCGCCCTGATAAACAACCCGGGTACACGCCGTGGTTGCATGTGAATGGAGGAGCAGCGCCAGCGCCAGTGTGGAAGGAACAGCACGGAGGAACAGTCTTTTCATTTTGTTTTGGAGGATAAGGTGCGTACGCTCGGAAGGTTTTGGAGCGTGCTTTTTTAAGAACAGGAAAAGGCCTACGGTTAAAAGGAAGCAGGCGTGATTTGGGGAACAGTAGAAGTATCGGGGCAGAGCGGCTTAAATTTCCGGAAATGAAATAGTAAGAAGCAGCCGGCACATTGGTCCGGGCGTTCTGCAAACGCCTGCCGGGCGAAACTAAGGATAAATCTCATAGAGAGGCTGCCGGCGCTGGTCCGACCGCTGTAACCCGCCACAGAAAGGTTAAAATAAACGCCGTTCCGACTTCTTCCGGCTCAGGCACCCGTGTTTGGAAGTACTTTTATTGCACCACGATCTAATTTGCTTCATGAATAAAGTATTTTCTTTGGCCTTTATGGCCGTTGTTTTTGCCTCTTGCCAGAATGCTGCCGATGACGATGCAGCCGTTTTGACATCCGACACAACCGACATGACCCTGACTACAGCGCCGGTCTCTGCAACCCTTGATACCGGTACTGCGCCTGCGCCGGTACTGAATATGGAGGCGGCTCCGGCTCCGGCCGCGAATCCGGGTAATCAAAGTGCGGCGGGCCTGAATCCGGAGCATGGCAAACCCGGTCACCGCTGCGACATTCCGGTTGGCGCGCCTTTGAATAGCCCTCCCGGTACTCCGCCGGCTGCTGCGCCCGTGACCGGCAATGCGGCTACGGAAATGCTGCAAAGCCAGGTGGTGGCTCCGGCGCCTGTAGTGGCATCCCCGGTTGCGGAAAAAGGGCAGCGTCTTAATCCGCAGCATGGGCAGCCCGGTCATGACTGCGCGGTGCCGGTGGGCGCGCCTTTGAAGGGTTAGTTCTAAAAATAAAAAAAGGCCGTACAAGCGGCCTTTTTTTGTGGGGATTTGGGCCGTTAAAGGCCTCAGTGGAATTGTATGTAATAAACTTAACGAAGTAAATTAATTGAATAACGATGCTGTGACCATGTTATTTATTCGGCATTTACTCAGTTTCGCTCTCTTCGATAGCACTTAAGGTTTGCTTTATGTTAATTAGATGCTGTCTTAGAGCTGTTTCAAAATCTATGATGTTGGTGACTAGGAAATCGGTAATGACGTCCCAATCCTCATTATTAAAAATATTTACGCCTTCCTTATAGAATCCGATCCGGCTACTGATTGTATCATCTGAGCGGTCCCAAGTCAAAAGCTTCCCAAAAGCGGTTTCAATCTGAGTTTTGTACTTAAAAAGTTCATCAAAAAGCCTTTTATTTTCTTCCTTGCTGGGTCTACCAAATTCCAACTGCACACCTGCATATGTTTTGGTAATAAGTAGAGAATATCTAGCATGTCTGATGTTTGTGCCCCCTGCGCTTAGCCAGTGGTCTTTTGTAGGACTCGAGTTCTGGAAGATTGGTGTTTTCCCTTTCAGCTTGGGGAGCAACTGCGTCCAGAAGTCAACGCGGACATGATGTCTTGTCTTTAGGCTTTCCTGTGTTGCAATTTCATCCTGTGTTTTACCCGCCATTGAAATAATGAAATCTTCAGTGTCTTTTGTCGGAATGATTTGCTCCAATGTCAGAAATAGTTGTTCATTCAGTGCAAAGGGCGTTGCTTTAAAACATTGGATGCGAAGTTTGTAATTCATGAGCCACAGGACAGTGGATGTTACTTCCTTTCTGAAGTTCGCTGCGACCAGAATCATTCGTTGTGTATTGCCTTTGTTTATGGCTATTTCGTCATATTCCTGATTATAAAAAACAGAAAGTCTTTCGGCGGCGGTTTCACTTTGCCCAGTTTTATTTAGATAGTTCTGGTAAATATTCTTGATGTTTTCTTTTGAAAGAGTAGAGCAATAAGAAGCGTACTTTAATATTTGCCAAGTTACGTCTTTGCCGCTGTCATCTAGTTTATTTTCAATGACCACAATATTACCGTCTTTGTCTAAGGCCAGCAGGTCTAATCTCTCATTGGTATCGTTGAATCCATCAAATTCCTTTTGAATTATTAAGAACTCTTCGCCAAGCGCTTCAGGTTTATTGGCAATCCATTCTTGTAGGTGTTGTCTTTCTTTAAATCCTAATTCTGAAAACGATTTCTTCGCAAGATTCTTTATTCTATTGTTGTCTGTGTCAATCAAATACATGGATTAAATATTTTGGTGGAATAATTCTCTTAAATAGCTTAGGCTGAGTTCAAGCAGCAAGTGCAACAGCGGGTGTTTTAAGAAATAGTTTTACAGGGGCTACGAAGTTATTTTTTTTCCTGGGTCTGTGGTTGAGTTTGGTTTGAACCTTGGCCACATAGCCCTCCGG
>JAEVZP010000115.1 GCA_023392185.1 Bacteroidota bacterium | reverse complement strand
GGCCCAGCCAGCGCAGCATCGAAACCACCCGTTCTTTTTCAGGTGCGGAAATGAATTTTTGAACGCCGGTTTCCAAATCCCCTTCGCCAATGACCGCACGGCTTACATCCGCAAATGTTTTCGCGCCCATCGGCAGCGGCCTGGTTTCATCGGTCCAGCCCATGCCAATGACGGCATCCCAGCCTTTGCAGAAGTCCGGATGGCGCAGGGTGGCCCGCATAAAGGTTGTAGCGTCGGGCGTATGGTACAGCCCGGGGTAGCGCGAGGAGTCACGGTTGGGGTAGAAAGCCAAGTTGCCGTAGCCATCTACCGGAATTTCGCCTGCATTCTCATACAGTTTTTCATAGGGCACATACACCTCCCGGCCGGCTTCCTCATAACGCGCCCCACCCGTTCCGGCCAGCAAAATATTGCGCGGATTCCAGGCAATTTTATAATGCCACGGGTTGTCGTCGCTCTGAGGCGCTACCAGTCCACCGCAATAGCTTTTAAAGGAATCGATCGTGCCGCCTTCGGCTTCCACCCGGTGTGCAATTTGGGAGGCACTCATGTGGTCGATGCCGGGATCGAGGCCCATTTCACAAAGGAAAAGCAACCCTTTGGCGCGTGCTTCATCGCCCAGGAGCAGCATTTCCGGCGAGGCGTAG
This sequence comes from Bacteroidota bacterium, assembly GCA_023392185.1. Classification (GTDB taxonomy): domain Bacteria; phylum Bacteroidota; class Bacteroidia; order Chitinophagales; family Chitinophagaceae; genus UBA1952. The sequence continues at coordinate 7,930 of JAEVZP010000115.1, read as the reverse complement.
GAAGAGGTAATAATGTTTTTCCCAAACAAAAGGCAATCCTGCGCCAGCAGGGTATGCAGGTGGGCCGGCATCAGGCTCAGCACGATGTCGGCGTCTGCTACCAGGGGCTGACGGGCGGCAGCGTCGGTAATGTCAATCACTTTTGCAATGCCACGCGGGCGACCGGCAATTTTTTCTTCAATGGCTTGCAGGTTGCCGTCTATAATGGTGACCTGCCAGTTGTGGGCTTCCGCTTTTATGAGCAGGTAGTTAATCAGATAGGTAGAGGATTTGCCGGCGCCGGCAACCAGAATTTTTTTCATAACCAGTTGCGAAGGTAAGATGGCAGGCGGCAGTCGGACCCGGCTGATAGGCGCGGCTTTTTCCGGAAATAGAATGCTTCAGGAGAAGCGGTCTCATAAACCCTGAAGCAGTTGTTTCGGACAGCGACTTTTGTCATTCCCGAAGGGAATCTGCGCAGATGAACTGCGTTGCTGCTTCGCGGTCCCTTCGGGAATGACACCACGAAGTAGCAGCGCAGCTAAAAGATAACCTGCTTTTTCAGAAGGCAAATTATTTAGGAGACCACTTTAAGTCATTTTAACCCCCAAAACACCGAGAGGCCCGGCGGCACGACCTGTAAACTTTCGGCGGACTTTCAAATATTGCGTCCGGCAATTACTTTTAGCGCTACAAGCTCTCTTTCTTATGATGACCGAATTTTCTTCCTCCACCGACACTCTTATCCTGGAGGAGCGTGCCCGTATCTACCTGGCGGAGTCTGCCAAATGGGGCCGCTTCCTTTCCATTGTGGCTTTCGTGATGATTGGCCTGATGCTGCTCGGCGCACTGGCGTTTATGACAATGGGCGCCACTTTTTTTGATGCCATTCCTAACGGGCTGGGTGCCTTTTCCGGTGTGGCTTTTGGGTTTATCTACCTCCTCATTGCGGCTATCTACCTGTATCCAACGATGAAGCTGTATAATTTCTCTAAGAACGCGAAGCTGGCGCTGGCGTCCAACAACAGTCAGCTGCTCACCGAAAGCATGGGCAATCTGAGCAGCGTTTTTAAGTTTTTTGGCATTATCACTGCCATTGTGCTGGGCATTTACGCGCTGTTTTTCGTGTTTGGGATTCTGGCGATCAGCCTGGGTCGGTAAGTGTCCGGAATAGGCTTTTTTTCCGGAAAAGGCCTTTCATTTTCCGGGAATCATTTTTGCCGGATGCCCTTCCATGAACGATTATGAGCACCAGGCGCTGGCCGAACTGCGGCTGTGGGAGCGCGAGATGCAGCGCAGCAGCGGCCTCGGCGAGCGCCTGACCCGCGGCGTGCAGGCCGGCGTCAACCGCCTGATTCCGGAAAAAGTCCACCGGACCATCACCACTGTTTTTAAAGGATTTACTCAGACCGTCCTGACGGGCAGCGATTTCATCACCCGAAAACCGGTCGTGGGCCTTTCGCTGGAAGAACGGGACGAAAAAGCGCGGCGACGAATCCAGTTCTACAAAAACGCCGCAATGGCCGAGGGCGCAGCGACCGGCGCGGGCGGCATTTTGCTGGGCCTGGCCGACCTGCCGCTCTGGCTCACGCTCAAAACCAAAATGCTCTTTGACCTTGCTGCGCTTTATGGAATAGACACGAGCCAGCGCGCGGAACGGGTGTTTATTCTCCGGGTGTTGATGCTGGGTTTCAGCAGCCGCAATTACCGGAAAAAGACGTTTGAAACGATGTATTCCGGCACGCCTGAGCCGATTGACTGGCGGCGCCTGCAACAGGAATACCGCGATTCTATAGACCTGCCCAAGCTGCTGCAACTCGTTCCCGGCATTGGCGCTTTTGTAGGGGCGAGCGTGAATTTGCGCTTAACCGAAAAGCTGGGCGAACTGGCGGTTCAGGCTTTTCATAAAAGGTGGTTGGAACGTTGTATAGAACGCGGATAAATTAATTTCTGGGTGCTTTGGCCTGTCGGGCGGTGATGGATGCAATTTGTTCCGGATTGGGTGGCCAGCAGCCAAGGATTTCTTCGTTCAAAAACTTCCAATTAGGGTTAAAAGCGTTGATGAGTGCTTCCTTTTGTCGTCGGGTGTAGTGCTTAATGGTTTTCTCGGCAGCGATAGCGTTCAAAACGTACTTGGTTTGTTCATGCCAAAGGAGAAAATAAACGTGATAACGGGTTGTAAAACTTCCAGCTTTGCCTATCCAATGCTCTATAAGCCGCGCGGCCAGGTCGTTAGTCATGCCGGTATAGAGAACGGTTCGGTCTAAGTTGGTGAGAATGTAAGTAGAGAAGATCCGGTTAAACGGCATGATAGGACATTTTAAAGCAATGTACTCCTCTTTTTTGTCATTCCCGAAGGGAATCTTCACAGCTTCTAGAAACTGTGAAGACCCTCTGCGAGGGTGACAAAAAAAAGTAAGCGCACCTACCATTTTTTGTCATTCCCGAAGGGCCTGCGAAGCAGCAACGTAGTTCATCTTCACAATAGCTGTTGAATCGTTGTAGACATACTCGCAGTTCGTCCCCATGGCGTCCGGAAGCCGTGAAGACCCTCTTCGAGGGTGACAAAAAGAAAGCGTGTAGGAGAAAATACCTTATCCGCGTTCCAGCACAATTACCGCAGCTTCTCGTCAAAATAATCGGTAATCTTCTGCATCAGGTGGATGCGGTCTTTGCCGCGCACGTTGTGGGGGTGACCGGGATACACAAAATAATCTACCTGCACGCCGTTCTCCACACAGGACCGCAGGAAATTAAGGCTGTGCTGCCACACCACCACGTCGTCGTCGGTGCCGTGGATGAGCATCAGGTCGCCCTTCAGGTTTTTCACTTTATTCCACAAACGGGCTGTTTCATACCCCGCAGCGTTGGCCTGCGGCGCGTCCATGTAGCGCTCGGTGTACATGATTTCATACCATTTCCAGTCCAGCACCGGACCGCCGGCCACGCCCGCCTTGAAAGCGCCGGGATGACGTAGCATCAGACTCGTGGTCATAAACCCGCCGAAGCTCCAGCCGTGCACACCCATCCGGGCCGTGTCAATAAAAGATTGCCCGCGCAAAAACGCATTTCCTTTCAACTGGTCGTCCATTTCCACCGTTCCCAAATTCCGGAAAACAGCGCTTTCAAAGGCTAATCCACGGTTGGAAGAACCGCGTCCGTCCATCGTAAACACCACATAGCCTTTCTGGGCCAAAAGCTCGTACCACAGATTTCCGGAAGCGGGCCAGCTGTTTCGGATGAGCTGCACGTGCGGCCCGTTGTAGAGGTAGGTAATACTGGGGTATTTCTTTGTGGAATCAAAATTGGTGGGGAGAATGATCTTGCCATACAACGGCGTGCCGTCGGCGGCTTGTAGCGTCACTTCGCGCACCTGCGGACGATTGTATCCCACGAGCGGGTCTTTGGCCACGAGCAAAGTTTCGGCCTGGGCGGTCTTGGTCTGAATCACCGAAACCACGCGCGGAACGGTGTTGCTACTGTAGGTGTCGTAGATGTATTGGCCGTCGGCAGACGCAATAGCGGTGTGGGTGCCTGCGCCCTGGGTGATGCGCCGCAGTTTGCCGGTTTTCCAGTTCACAGCATACACGTGTTTTTCCGTCGCGCCGTCTTTGGTTCCGGTAATCAGCACCTCGCTGGTCGGTGCGTGAAAGCCTAAGACTTCGTTCACGAGCCAGTCGCCTTTAGTGATTTGATTCAATAATTTTCCGGAAATATCATAGCGGTAGAGGTGCATAAACCCGTCGCGCTGACTCCACCACAGAAACTCCTTGTCGCTGCCGGGCAGGAACTGCGCCGGGTGCTGCGGCTCCACATATGTATCGCTCTTTTCCTCAAACACCATTTTCACCGGCACGCCCGTCAGCGCATCGTATTGGATAAAACGCAGGTGGTTTTGGTCTCGGTTCAGGAGGCCTACAAAAATGTATTTTTCATCCGGGCTCCAGGTAACGGCCGTGAGGTATTGGTCCAACGGCTCGCCGGTTTGAAGCACCGTCGTGGTTTTGGTTTGGGGATGATACACCCGCAGCGTCACGTGGTGCGACGAATCGCCCGCCATGGGGTATTTCACGTTTTTAGACACCGCCGGCGTCTGGCTCCAGTCCACTACCGGATAATCTTTTACCGGACTTTGGTCCATGCGGTAATAGGCCAGATGATTTCCCTTTGGAGCGAAAAACAGTCCGCCGTCAATGCCGAATTCGTTGCGGTGTACGCTCTGGCCGTTTACAATTGTGTAGGAGCCGTCAGCCGTTACCTGCACTGTCCCGCCTGCGTTGGTCAGAAAAATATCGTTGTCCACCGTGTAGGCCACATCGCCTGTGTTCGGCTCCACCTGAATATTGGCCGCGTTTTCGCGCAGTTCCTTTAGCTCGGCGCGCATCGTTTCCGGCATTTGCACCTGTGCGAAATACACTTTATTGCCCCGCACAAAGTAGCCTTTGCCATTTTCCATCCAGCTCACCTGCGGAAAAGCCTTCAGCGTATCACCGCCAAAATAGCTTTGATTGATCTGCGCCAGCGAAAACGTATCGCTTTTGCCGGTGGCCAGGTTGCGGCGCACCCACGCGTCCTTCCCGCCTTGTTTCGCACTGAATTGCAACACCGGATTTCCGGAAATAAAGCTCACGCCGCGGATATTTTCTACCGCGAGGTTGGTACCGAGGCCCGTAACGGCTTCGGCCATGGTGAAATTCCGGCTTTGGGCAAAGGCGAGCGTGGGCAGGCCCAGCAAAAGGGCGCAAAAAGATTTTTTCATGTAGAATCGCAAAATTAAACCCACGGGACTTGTCAAGTCCTCGGAAGAAATAAGGGTTGACTTGACAAGTCTAAAACCGACACTTCCTGAGTTTTTCCTTTCAGACTTGACAAGTCATCAACGCGCTGATCGAGGACTTGTCAAGTCCTCGGAGGGAAATCTGTTCGACTTGACAAGTCTAATGGTCTTACGTCTTGCCGGTTTTACCTTTCAGACTTGACAAGTCAATCAGGATTGGGTCCGAGGACTTGTCAAGTCATCCAACCGCTGTCCAACGACTTGTCAAGTCGCGGGCAGGTCGCTCACCGTTTCCTTCAAGCGCACCAGCCGCGTCAAAAGGTCTTCTAACTGGGGCAGCGGCAGCATATTCGCGCCGTCGCTTTTGGCGCAGGCCGGGTCGGGGTGGGTTTCAATAAAAAGACCATCGGCTCCCACGGCTACAGCCGCGCGGGCAATGGTTTCAATCAGCTGCGGGTTGCCGCCGGTTACGCCGCTGCTTTGATTGGGCTGTTGCAGCGAATGGGTACAATCCATCACCGCCGGAACGCCAAAGGTCTGCATCGCCGGGATGCCGCGATAATCTACCACCAAGTCGGAGTAGCCGAAGGTGGTGCCGCGCTCGGTGAGGAGAATGCCATCGTTGCCGCTTTGCCGGATTTTATCCACCGCAAAACCCATTGCTTCGGCAGACAGAAACTGCCCTTTTTTCACGTTCACAATTTTGCCGGTTTGGGCGGCGGCTACCAGAATATCGGTTTGGCGACACAGAAACGCCGGCACCTGAAGGACGTCCACGTATTCCGCCGCCATCTGGGCTTCCGAGGCATCGTGGAAATCGGTAACGACCGGCACGCCAAACGTCTCGCGCACTTTTGCCAGGATTTTCAAGGCTTTTTCATCGCCGATGCCGGTAAAAGAATCCAGGCGCGTGCGGTTGGCTTTCCGGTATGAGCCTTTGAAGATCAGCGGAATCTCCAACCGCCGACAGATTCCCCAAATTTTCTCCGCAATCTGCATCACGATCTCCTCGCCTTCAATGGCACAGGGACCGGCCATGAGGAAGAGCTTTTTATCGGAATAGTTTTGGGCAGCAAGAAGCGTTTGAAGGGCGGCGGAGTTCATGGCGCGAAATTAGCGCTTCGCGCGTTGGAACTTCGTGTTGGAGGCGCTGCGTGCCGTTGGAGCCTTCGGCGTTGGATAATGTTGGAAAATGGGTTTATGTACTGTGTTGGAACTTGCGGTGCTTTAAGAAATTAAACCGGCTTGCCTCCAACGGCTTTAGCCTCGCACCAGTTTTTCAAAAAGCACATCGGCGATGTTTTCCGTATCGGGAGTGAAGCCGGGATGAATCTTGCCCACCTGAATCATCGTGCTGCGCGTAGCGGTGAGCCAGCGGAAACGCTCCGGTGCTTCCAGTTGCGCAATCGGACTTTTACTTTGCCGGTTGCCGTGTGCAATCTGCACAAAGGCTTCCAGATTTCTGCTGATCAGGTCCAGATCGGCAGCCGGGTGCAGCGCGCGGATTTTTTCGGCATTCAGCTCATAGCGACATCGGACCAACTTCTGTTTTTTACAAAAAACAATCACGCCCGCGTTGATAAATTCCTCCCGCTCTATCCGCGGCACAATCCGCAGGACACCGTATTCATACAAGTGACAATCGTGCATCTTCGGCAGCGTTTAAAAAGGTGGAAGAAGACGCCAGCCGCTCGGTCAGGAAGCGCTTATAGAAAGCCCGGATCTCGTCGGGCGTTTCGGTTGTTTCGGGCCAGAGAAGCCAGTCGTCAGGTACCGCATCGGTGATCTTCTGAAGCACCTCTGCCGTCAGGATTTTCCGGAAAAAAGCGTCCGCTTCTGCCAGGCGTGTGGCATATGGCAGGAGGACGTGGTCTTTAATCTGCACAAAAGGCTTGTTGATATACGCTTCCCGCCCCTCCCAGTTGTGGTGGAAAAAGAAAGCCGCACCGTGATCGATCAGCCACAATTCTCCTTTCCAGAAAAGCATATTCGGATTACGCGCCGTGCGGTCTACATTAAAAATAAAGGCATCCAGCCATACAATCAGTGAGGCCAGCAGTGGATCGGGCTGCTCTACGGCAATGTCGTAGGTGATCGCGCCGGCGAGGTAATGCAGCCCGAGGTTCAGCCCGGTAGATGCCCGCAAAAGATCCTGAATTTCTTCGTCGGGCTCGGTGCGGCCAAAGGCTTCGTTGAGCCAGGCAAACACCAGTTCCGGAATTTTGAGGCCGGCGGCATGGGCCAGCGCCCCGCCGATCAGCTCGGCCACGAGCGCCTTGACGCCCTGCCCCGCCCCACGAAATTTCAGGACGTACAGAAAGCCGTCGTCGGCCTCGGCCAGCGCTGGCAGTGAGCCGCCCTCGCGCAGCGGCGTCACGTAGCGCTGCACCTGCACGGTGCGCAACAAGGGAGAAAGGGCTTTTTCCAAAGTAGCGCAAAGGTAAACGGAACCTTTTAACAGCCCTTAGGCCGCAGGTCCGGAAGCAGGAAAGGCTTCCTGCTTCCCCAAACGGCGACGGCCATAGCGAATGCCAAAGAACACCGGAATACCCAACAGGATAAATGCCCACAGGTGCAGCAATCCGAAAAAGACATCGCTAAACAGGCATCCGCCACTGCTCAAAGCCATACTGAAACGCTGACCGGCAGGGGTGCGATAAGCAGTAATTTGGGGATTCACGATCCGCTCTTTCCGGAGAACCGGATGCTGCGTCAGTTGCAGACTCCCGGTGCTGAAACGCACATCGGCATCGATGCGGCGGGTGGCCAGCGTCTGATCAATAGCATCGTCGCCCATAGCCACGCGGAATAGGCAAAAACGAATATTGATTTTCAGGTCTTTAAAAGAAAGAACTGTCCCTTTTTAAAACTATTTCCAGGAAAAGCCGTGGAGGTAAAAATGAACAATTTCCCACCAGCCATACACGCATTCCATATACAGCTTGAAAGGTCCGGAAATTTCGCCCTTTGCACCATCGGGATACACCACCTTATAAGTGACCGTTCCTTCTGTAAAACCCAGCCGGTTGGCCCCTTCTGCCACTTCGTCATCACTTTGTGCACGGACGTTTTGGATTTCAAAACACACTTCGTCTATCGCTTGAAACAAGCCATGAAAACGCTTTACCAGTTCCTGCACATCGGCCAATGCAATGCGCTGCCACGTCGTATCAG
>JAEVZP010000069.1 GCA_023392185.1 Bacteroidota bacterium | reverse complement strand
GTGTTGTTTGAAAGCACCCTGACCGAAATCAACCGCACCGAAGTGGTCTCTGCATTCAAAGCCTCTGTGGGTGACCGGCCGGTGGCGCAGGGGATTCAAAAACAGAAAGTTCTGCCGGTGGAAAAATTAAACCGCCTTTTCGAAAAAGCAAAAGCTCCGAACCGGTAATAGTTTCCGTCCGGCGCAATCGCCGGAATCAGTAATTAATTTCCTGTTCTTCCATCAGCACCGGCATTTCCCGGAATTCATATTGCTGATTGCGTAGCTGCGGCTCGAAGCCAGCCTCGCGAATAGCGTCCTGAATGCCATTGGCCGTGAAGCGGTGCGGCGCGCCGGCGGCGCTCACCACATTTTCCTCAATCATGATCGAACCAAAATCGTTGGCACCGGCGTGGAGGCAGATTTGTGCAGTTGCCTTACCGACCGTCAGCCACGAAGCCTGAATGTTTTTCACATTGGGCAGCATGATGCGACTGAGGGCAATCATCCGGATGTATTCGGCTGGTGTGGTGTCGTTTTTGGCCCGGCGGATTTTGCGCAGCAGCGTATCCACATCCTGAAATGTCCACGGGATGAAAGCCAGAAAGCCTTTGGCGTCTTCGGGTTTGCGGGCCTGCACCTCGCGGAGCTTCACCAAGTGTTCGAAACGCTCCAGAATGGTTTCCACATGACCAAACATCATCGTTGCGGAGGTCGTCAGCCCGATTTTATGCGCCTCGTGCATGATGTCGAGCCACTCCTGCGCGCCGCATTTGCCTTTGGAAATCAGGCGGCGCACCCGGTCGTCGAGGATTTCGGCGCCGGGGCCCGGCATCGAGTCCATGCCGGCATCTTTAAGCGTTTGCAAGGCAAAGGCCGGCGTTACGCCGCTCACCCGGCAGACATGCGCGATTTCCGGCGGCCCGAGTGCGTGCAGTTTTAGTTGGGGAAATTCTGTTTTTAACTCCCGGAAAAGATCGGCATAATAGTCGAGGCCGAGTTCCGGATGATGCCCGCCCTGCAGCAGCAACTGTTCGCCGCCATACCGGAACGTTTCTTTGATTTTCTCGCGGTAGGTGGGCAGATCGGTGATATAGGCTTCCGGGTGCCCGGGGATGCGATAGAAGTTGCAAAACTTGCAATTGGCCACACACACGTTGGTGGTGTTCATATTGCGGTCGATAATCCAGGTCACTTTTCCATGCGGCACCTGCTTTTTGCGCAGTTCGTTGGCCACATACATCAGCATCGGCAACGGTGCATTTTCAAAAAGAAAAACGCCTTCCTCGGCTGATAAAAACTCGAAGGCTAAAGCCCGCTGGTATAAAGACTCCAAATCCATAGCTGCAAAATTAACGTCCGGGAAGCGGTATGGTTGGATGGACGGGCAAGCTTAGGAGATCGGTGCATGTATTCTCAAAGGAAAAAATTTCTTCAAATAGGCCCAATCTGATATTTAACTTTGCCCCCTTTTTAGAAATAGAATGATAATGAAGCGCATTTTCTCTTTCTTGTTGCTCTTACTCAGTGGTACTGTCGTGGCGCAAACCAACCTGTATGTAGATAGCAGCAGGGCGGCTTCCGGCGCCGGAACCAGTTGGCTCACCGCCTATAAAACGCTTCATGAAGCCCTGAACTTTGCTCAGGCAGCAAGCCCGACGGTTTCGTTTAACGTTCATATTGCGAAAGGGACATACTACCCTACCGGTGTGCAGAGCAGCGCCGGTCGTGACAGTACTTTTCTGATCGCGCGTAACGGGCTGCGGGTATACGGCGGCTACCCAAGCGGTGGGGGCACCCGAAACGGAGCTGCCAACCTTACGGTTTTAAGTGGTGATATTGGAGTAGCAGGCGACAGCCTGGACAATTCCTACCATGTAGTCACCCTATCCAACATCGCTTCAGCAGGCGACAGCACGCTTCTGGACGGCGTAACCATAGCGCATGGCAATGCCAGCGGCGCCGGTCAACGCGCCAAAGGAGGCGGATTGTGGATTTCACAGGCGTCAGCCCGGGGAGCCATTCAGGATTGTATCATACGCAACAACGCCGGGGGCTCGGGTGGCGGACTTTACGCCGAAAGCGCGTCACTATCCTTTAAAAACGTTTATTTCACAGACAATAATGCGCAGTTTGGGGGTGCCGTTTACCTGTTTTCCACGCCTGCCAGTCCGTATTTCAGAGGTTGCACTTTTGATAACAACCAGGCCACGTCAGAAGGCGGGGCTGTTTATACGGCTCCTGGGGCAACTTGCAGTTTTTTAGACGGATCCTTTACCCACAACGCTGCTTCTTCTGTTTCCGGCGCGGCGGGCGGGGGTGCTATCCGGGCGGCCGGTTACCTCACTACCATCCGCTGCACTTTTACCCGCAACGCGGCCCCATCCGGAGGTGCGCTGGACCTGACGGCCGGGGCAACCATTGATACCTGCACTTTCACAGCCAACAAAGCCAGTGTAGGAAATGGCGGCGCCATCGCCTACAGTCAGCGCATCGGGAGCACCGATCCGCTTTCCTGTCACAACTCGGTCTTTCATGCTAATACAGCGCATAACGGAAACGGCGGTGCTATTTCCAACACGGCGCCGCCTGCTTACACCAGCGGGTATTCGGGTTGCTCCTTCACAAAGGACTCGGCCCGTCGGGGCGGCGCCATTTACTTAAAATCCAAAAGCAATATATTCACCAGTACGTTTTTAAGCAATTATGCTTCCGGAAAAGGAGGCGCGGTTTATGAAACCCAATTTAATCTGGGGGTGGTCGGATGCCGGTTTTCCGGAAATGTGGCCGATACGGCGGGCGGCGCGCTTTGCCTGGACAGCAATCTGAACACCAGTTCTTACCTGGAAATCATCAATACCTTATTTTCCGGAAATAAAGGAGGCCTTCAGGGCGGCGCTATTGCAGCGTATCAGGCGGGCGGCTTGCCTTTCCTGCTCAACTGCACTTTTGCAGGCGATAGCGCGGCGCATGGCAATGGAATGTACTGCGATTACACCGTTCCCGATCTTACCAACTGCATTCTGTGGGAAGGACCCTCCGGCTGTTTTTATAATGTCAATGGCAGCTACCCCGGAGATCTTTACCATTGCATTATTGAGGATCCCACCTATGCCTCTCTGAATTACGGGCCGGGAAACAGCAGTGCCAACCCGGCTTTCGTGGCTCCGCTACCGGCGGCTGCCGCGCCCACCACTGCGGGTGACTACAGCCTTACGGCTTGTAGCCCGGCCATCGGCGCCGGATTAGACGGTTACTCTATTGTTTCAAATCATCCCAAAGACGTTGGCGGGAATCCCCGCCTTTCAGGAGCCAACATTGATATCGGGGCCTATGAATTTCCCTTAGAGGCTGTGGCCGGAACCATTACCGGCAGTGATAGTGTTTGCGTCGGTTCTGCTCAGATGTATACTGCTTCCGTCAGCGGTGGGGTCTGGTCGGGTTCTACGCCTGCAATAGCAACCATAAGCGCTGCGGGCCTGGTAACAGGGATTGCCAGTGGCATGGATACGGTTCGGTATACAGTGCTTTCGGGTGGATGTCCGGTAACCGCCGAGCGAATCCTCATGGTGCTGCCGGCACCTGCCACCCCTGCTTTTACAATCAATAATGGAGCCCCTGTCTGCGAGGGCAAAAGTTTTATGGCAACCGGCACGACCGCCGGCACCTGGCACATAGGCGACACCACCCTTGCACGGATTCAATATCGCTCCGGCAACACGGCCTCCTTTCTGGCCCTGCGCGCCGGAACAACCTCTATTACCTATACGGTAACGGGCAGCAACGGTTGCACTGCTTCCAGGTCGCTTCCGGTAACGATCCACCCGCTGCCTGTAATAACCCCTATTACCGGCGGCGATACGCTTTGTACCGGTACGGCAATGCAACTCTCCAACACCACTCCAGGCGGGGTATGGGGAAAAACAACAAACTCAAGTGGTTTTACGGTGAACAGCACCGGCAGGGTATCCGGTATTTCGCCCGGAAGTGGTTATGCTACCTACACTTTCACGAGCCCGGCAGGCTGCATAAGTATCGACAGCCAACGCATTGTTGTTATTGCGGCGCCGGCCCGGACTGTTACCCAGGCAGGCGGTACTCTCACCGCCATACAAAACGGTGCCTCCTACAGTTGGTTTGAATGCAACGGCAGCACCAGGGACCCGATAGGTCATACCGGCCAAAGCTATACGCCGACACACAGTGGCAGTTATGGCGTTTCTATAACCAATGGCATCTGCACGGTAGAGAGCGCCTGCTATTCGGTAACGGTGCAGGGTATTTCCAACGTTTTCCCGGAAGGCTGGAACCTCTTTCCCAACCCAACCACCGGCACAGTAACAGTGCAAACCGGAACTACCGTAGCGGCGCGGATTGTGGTATGTGATATTTCCGGAAAACGGCTGCTCCAAACGCGGCCCGTAGCCCCGGAGACTACGCTCGATCTTGCAGGATGGGCTCCCGGTCTGTATCTGGTAACGGTAACGGACGTCTCCGGAGTGTCAACCCCAATGCGACTGTCGGTGAGCAACCGGTAATTTCCGGAAATTGGGGTCTTCTGGTGGATGGGTTCGCTGGCTTTGAAATGCCGGTCAACCCTTCCGTCTTTTTAGCAAAGCCATTCCTCTTCCCGCTACGTACTTTTGCACCCAAATTTCAAAACTTTACACCCCTTTATTTTATATGGCCCAGACCGATCTTTTTGCCAAATTTGAAAGCCGCCTCGGACCCATCGGCGACTATGCCGAACAGGCACCCGGCTATTTTGCTTTTCCGAAGCTGGAAGGCGAGCTCGGCAACCGGATGCAATTCCAGGGAAAAGAAGTGATCGTCTGGAGCCTGAACAACTATCTTGGCCTCGCCAACCACCCGGAAGTGCGCAAAGCCGATACCGAAGGCGCAGCCGCCTACGGCATGGCCTACCCTATGGGTGCCCGCATGATGAGCGGCAACACCGCCGAGCACGAAAAGCTGGAAAAAGACCTCGCCGAATTTGTGGGCACTGAAGACGCCATGCTGTTCAACTTCGGCTACCAGGGCATGGTGAGCGCCATTGACGCGCTGGCCGGACGCCGCGACGTGATTGTGTATGACGCCGAAAGCCACGCCTGCATTATCGACGGGCTGCGCCTCCATCCCGGCAAGCGCTTTGTGTTTAAACACAACGACGTGGCCGACTGCGAAAAGCAACTGGAACGCGCTAAAAACATTGCCGAAGAAACCGGTGGCGGCATCCTGCTCATCACCGAAGGTGTTTTCGGGATGAGCGGCAATCAGGGGCGTGTGGCAGAGATCGCCCAGCTGAAAAAGAAGTATGATTTCCGGCTTTTTGTAGATGATGCACACGGCTTTGGCACCATTGGCGCAAAAGGCGCGGGCGTAGGCGAAGAACAGGCCTGCATGAAAGAGATTGACATCTATTTCTCCACCTTCGCCAAAAGCATGGCTTCGATCGGCGGCTTCCTGGCAGCGGATAAAAAAGTGCTCACCTACCTGCGCTACAACATGCGCTCGCAGATTTTTGCCAAAAGCCTGCCGATGCCGATTGTACTGGGCAATCAAAAACGCCTGGAACTCTTGCGCAACAAGCCGGAACTGAAAGCAACCCTGTGGCGCAACGTCAATATGCTGCAAAACGGACTGCGCGAAGCGGGTTTCGACATCGGCACGACCAACAGCCCGGTCACGCCGGTGCGCATGGCAGGCGGCCTCTACGATGCGGTGCAACTCATCAAAGACCTGCGCGAGAATTACGGTATTTTCTGCTCGGTGGTGGTGTATCCGGTCATCCCGAAAGGGCAGATTATCCTGCGCCTTATCCCAACAGCAGCGCATACCGAACAGGATATTCAAGAGACACTGGACGCTTTCCGGGCCGTGCGCAGCAAAATCGAAAACAAAGAGTATCCGCAGGAAATGCCTTCATTTCATGGGTCATAAGTTATAGGTCATAAGTCATGACAGCTACTAACCCGGAGCATTCTAATGAATTGTATCGTCGCAGGACGAAAGCATTTGCTTTGCAGATTGTTCAGCTTGTAGATGGGTTGCCGAAAACCACAGCAGCCTTTGTGCTCGGGAAGCAGCTCCTGCGCTCCGCCACCTCTGTTGCGGCCAACTACCGGGCCATGTGCCTGGCACGCTCCGCCAATGAAAAGTATGCAAAGCTTTGCATTGTGGTGGAAGAAGCAGATGAAACGCTTTTCTGGATAGAGATGCTTTCTGACAGTGGCTTAGCATCCAGTCAAATCAGCACGCCGATTCAACAAGAGGCCTTTGAACTCACCAAAATATTTACCACTTACCGTTCCAAACTAAAAGCACAGAATCAGGGCCATGACACGTGACCTATGACTTATGACCCATGACCTATGAAAGTCTTTATCGCCGGTGCATCCGGTCTTGTTGGCGGGCAATGCCTCCAGTATTTTTCCGGAAAAGGCTGGGAGGTGAAAGGCTCGTATTTTTCCTATCCGGTAGATGGCTTGGTGTATTTCAACACGCTGGAAGCCGACGAGAATAACTTTGACCTCGCCGCGTGGAAGCCGGATGTAATTGTACATTGTGGCGCGCTCACCCACGTGGATTATTGCGAAAGCAACGTGGAAGAAAGTTATTTAAAAACGGTTCGCAGTACCGAAACACTGGTCAATATCGCAAAAGCAATTGGCGCAGGCTTTGTGTATTTCTCCACCGATTATGTTTTCGACGGCGTTTCCGGACCGTATAAAGAAGATGATCCGGTAAACCCATTGAGCGTTTATGGCCGGCATAAATTAGAAGGCGAACAACTGGTGCTGCGGGAAATCCAAAACGCTTTGGTGCTGCGGGTCACCAATATTTACGGCGACGAAGCGCGGGGTAAAAACTTTGTGGCCCGCATCGTCTCGCAGATTGAGGAAGGCAAGGAACTGACCCTGAAACTGCCTTACGACCAGTTTGCCCACCCCACCAACGCCGCCGACCTCGCCCGCGCCCTGTATCTGCTTTTGCGCGACGGGAAAAAAGGCATCTACCACCTGGGCGGCACCGACTATATGAACCGGGTGGAGCTGGCCCTGCGCATCCTGAAACATTTCCCCGGAGCGAAATATCAGCTGGACCCGATTGCCACCGCTTCGCTGAATCAACCCGCGGCCCGTCCGCTCAACGGCGGCTTTATCCGGGCAAAGTTTTGCGCCGAGTACCCGGAATTTTTGTTCAGCAATGTGGATGATTACTTGAGCAGGAAGGCGTAGAAGGCGACTTGAAGTGGTCTTCTAAATAAATTGCTTTCTGAAAAAGCAGGTTATCTTTTGTCATTCCCGAAGGGAATCTGCGCAGATTCCCTTCGGGAATGACAAAAGTCGCTGTCCGAAACAACTGCTCCAAGGTTTATGAGACCGCTTCAAGTCTGGAGTCTGTGCCGCATTAAAAGCCAGAATTTCCGGAAATATTCCTCCCAAAAAAACAAAAAAGACAAGGCTTCCACACCTTGTCTTTTTTGTTTTCTGGTTCCTGGATTTTAAAACTACCAAACCTTTGCGCGCTCGGCTACCGGACGGTACATTTTCGCGCCGGGCTTCACATCAAAAGCATCATACCACTCCTGCATATTGCTCAGCGGACCGTTAGTGCGGTGCTCGCCGGGCGCGTGCGGATCGGTCACGATACGCGAAGCCGCTTCTTCCGGACGAATATTGGCGCGCCACACCTGCGCCCAGCTGAGGAAGAAGCGTTGATTGGGCGTAAAGCCGTCAATCTTTTTACCTTTCTTTGCCTGTTCGGTTTTCTGGAACGCATCGTAGGCAATGGCCAGTCCGCCGAGGTCGGCGAGGTTTTCACCCAGTGTCAGTTCACCGTTTACGTGGACGGTATCCAACACGGTGTAATCGTTGTATTGCTTGATCACCACCGCAGCCTTGTCGTTGAACTGCCTGGCGTCGGCTTCGGTCCACCAGTCTTTCAGGTTGCCTTCGGCATCATACTGGCGGCCCTGATCGTCGAAACCGTGGGTCATTTCGTGACCGATTACGGAGCCGATGCCGCCGTAGTTCACCGCATCGTCGGCCTTGTCGCTGAAGAACGGATATTGCAGAATGCCTGCCGGAAACACAATCTCGTTAAAGGCCGGGTTATAGTAGGCATTCACCGTCGGCGGCGTCATGCCCCACTCCGTGCGGTCTACCGGTTTACCCAGCTTGGAAATCATGTATTTGTATTCGTAGGCCGAAGCATTTTCTACGTTCTTATAATAAGTATCTGGATGGATAACTACGCCTTCGTAGGTTTTCATCTTGTCGGGATACCCGATTTTTTTGAGGAAAGTACCCAGCTTTTGCAGCGCGCGGCCTTTGGTTTCCGGACTCATCCAGTCGAGGTTTTGGATACGGGTAGCATAGGCTTCCTGCAGGTTGTTGACCAGGGTCAGCATCCGGGCCTTGGCTTCGGGCTTAAAGTGTTTGTCCACATACATCTTACCCAAAAGCTCGCCTACACTGCCGTCGATCGTGTTGAGCACGCGCTTCCAGCGCGGTGTTTCCTCCTGCTGTCCGCGCAGCGTTTTACCATAAAAATCGAAGCGTGCCTGGCTGAAATCCGTGCTCAGGTAGGGAGAGGCAGCGCGTACCTGATGAAAGCGAAGGTAATCTTTCCAGGCATCGATCGGTGTTTTCTGCAGCATCACACCCAGGTTGGCAAAGAATTCCGGCTGTCCTACCAGCAGGGTATTTTCGCGACCCACTTTCAGGTCGGCAAGCATTTTCTCCCAATTAAGGCCAGGCGTTTTTTGAGAGATTTCAGCTACCGAAAACTTGTTATAAAGCTTGTGCGGATCGCGCATTTCCACGCGCGTCATGGAGCTGTGCGCCATGCCCGACTCGATGTTGTATACGTTTTCGGCCGCCGCTTCGAGGCGGTTTTGCGGCACGCCGCTCAGCTTCAATACCTGACGGATATACTTTTTATAGGCTTGCCGGATGGTCTGGGTACGCGGGTCGCCTTTGGTATAATAGTCGCGGTCAGGCATGCCGAGCCCCCCCTGATAGAATTGCAAAATCTGCCGGTTAACCTCTTTATCGTCGGGATACACATAAAAGGCGAAGCCCATACCATTACCACGCGTGTGTTGGTAGGCCAGTTCGTGCTGTACGTCGAGTGGCGTCTTCAACGCCTCAATGCGCACGAGTTCTTCCTTGAGCGGACTGATGCCGAGGCGCTCAATCGTGGTGCTGTCCATACCGGAGCGGTAGAAATCGCCCACCATCTGCCTGGCATTGCCTTTCGGCGCCTGGGCGGCTGCGGCTTCTTCGAGCAGGGCGCGCAGGGCCGCATAGTTATTGTCCTGCAACTCGTTGAAAGAGCCCCAACGGGTTTCGGTACCGGGAATGGGGTTGGATTTCAGCCAGTTGCCGTTAGCGAAATAAAAAAAGTTGTCGCCGGGGGCTACGCTGCGGTCGATATTGGCCGGGTCGAGCACTTTGGACGGCGTTTTGCCGCCACCGGCAAAGGTATTTTCAGCTGCCAGGCCGCTCAGCAGCAGGGCGCAGG
>JAEVZP010000031.1 GCA_023392185.1 Bacteroidota bacterium | reverse complement strand
TATGGTGCTGGGCCAACCCACTATTCTGCCCGCCACGCCTTTTGGCATTCAGTTGCTCCTCAAGGAATACGGCATTGACGTTTCCGGAAAACACGCGGTGGTGATTGGCCGTTCGCATATTGTGGGTACGCCGATGAGCATTCTCCTGAGCCGTGCCGGTGCAGGCGGCAATGCCACCGTAACGCTCACCCACTCGCGCACTCAAAACCTGGCCGAAATCTGCCGCGAGGCCGACGTGATTGTAGCCGCCATCGGCAAACCCGGATTCGTGACGGCCGATATGGTAAAGGAAGGCGCTATCGTAATTGATGTGGGCATCAACCGCATTGCCGATCCGTCCCGAAAATCCGGCAGCCGCCTCGTCGGCGACGTAGATTTTGACACCGTGGCTCCGAAGTGTTCTTACATCACGCCCGTTCCCAAAGGCGTTGGCCCCATGACCATTTGCGGGCTGATGATGAATACGCTGCGGGCCTGGCAGGGCGCGTAGCGCGAGGCGCGTTGGAGCCTACGGCGTTGGAACGTTGTGCTGGAGCCGTTGGCGTTGGAGGCTTCGCCGTTGGTGAGATTGAATCTCCACCTCTTTAATCCAACCTGTTAAGGGCTTTCTTTCTTGCTCCCCATATTCATTTTTAGTATTTTACAGTAAAACAACGCCGAAGGCTCCAACGTTAGTCACCCTGAGCTTGTCGAAGGGCAACGCGAAGCTCCAACAGCACGAAGTGCTTCCAACTCTCCTATGACCTACCCCGTAATGGAACATTTCTACACCCTTCAGGGCGAAGGGGCGTACAGCGGCCGGGCGGCCTATTTTATCCGCCTGGGCGGCTGCGATGTGGGCTGCGTGTGGTGCGACGTAAAGGACAGCTGGCCGGTAGATACACATCCGCCAATGACGGTGGAAGCAATCGTGGCGGCGGCGGCCGCACATCCGGGCCGGCTGGCTGTAATTACCGGCGGCGAGCCCACCATGCATGACCTCACGGCGCTGACGGCCGGGTTGAAGGCAAAGGGGTTCCGGATTCACATCGAAACGTCTGGCACCAGCCCGGTTTCCGGAAATCCGGATTGGATTACCCTTTCGCCGAAGAAATTTAAAGCACCTCTGCCGGAGATTCTGCCCTTGGCGCACGAGCTGAAAATCATTGTTTTCAACCGCTCGGATTTTGCGTGGGCCGAACTATATGCCGCGCAGGTTTCCCCCGATTGCCGCCTCTACCTGCAAACCGAATGGAGCAAGCGCGAGGCGCTGACGCCGATGATTCTGGAGTATGTCCGGGAAAACCCCAAATGGACGCTCTCGCTGCAAACACACAAGTACCTGGATATTCCATAGTCACCAGGCCAGAAGATTTCTTTTGCCTTGTGCACCTCGGAAAACCCGTCAGGTTTTTGAAACCTGACGGGTGTTTTCTGGCATTTTTCCGGAAAACACCCCTACGTCACCGTATCAGAATCGGCAGGTGGCATCGTGAGCTTCTTGCCGGCTTCTGCGCCTTCCGGCTCCTGGGCGGCTTCTACGGTAGCGTATTTGGATATCAGCGCATAGACGTTGAGGGCAGCTTCCTGCTTGATGGCCGCCTCGGCGGTAGCGCCCTTGGAAGGCAGGGGCAGATTATAGCTGATAAGCAAATCCACCGAGTCTTGTGCAAAAGTGTCGAGCGTGACCGAAACAGGTGCCTGAATGCCGGAAACCTTACTGAGTTTTTGTTCCAGCGTGCTGATAAATTGCCCCAGTTCCCGGGCGGAACGATCGTTCCGCAGGGTCACTTTCAATTGCACACGGCTTTGGTTGCGCTTGGACAGGTTTTCCAGGTTTTGGCTCGCCAGCGTGCGGTTCGGAACGATAAACATAGAGCCGTCGGTGTGGCGCAGGCGGGTACTACGAAAGCCAATCAGCTCCACACTGCCTTCCAGCCCGCCCACGCGGATGGTATCGCCCGTCTGAAAGGGCTTTTCAGTCAGGATCACAAAAGCAGCAAAAAAGTTTTCCACGCTTTCCTTCGCCGCCAGCGCAATCGCCACACCGCCAATGCCAAGACCGGCAATAAGGGCCGGAATATTGACGCTGAAAACGCTTCCCAGAATCCAGAAAACGGCGATTGTCCACAGCAGGATTTTGGTGATGTCGCGCATCAGGGGAAACAGCTGGCGCTTTTCGGCTTCGCCGGTTTCAGCGGCTTCCTGGATTTGGATGCGAAACACGTAATTGGCGGTTCGCGTCAGCACGATGGCCAGCTGAATGATAATAAAAAGCTGGAAAAAACGGTCGGCGACATCGAGGAGCGTGAGGGTAATCGCTTTGCTTTTGCCGTCGGCAGGGCGGGCATACAACACAAAATTGAACGGCCAGCTCAGCCGCAGCACGGCGATATAGAATAAAACCAGCGAAATGAATTTGGCGATGGCCGTGCGCGCCACCTCGGAATACGGTTTTTTATGTTTCCGGTGAGAGATTTTGAAAATAAGGGCGGAAACGCCATTGGCAATCAGCGAGGCCAGGGGCCTGGCCAGAAAAACGGCCAGTAAAATGCACACACCGGCGATTATCCAGTCGCTGGTGCGATTGTGCAAAAACGGGCCGTTCCAGTTAAAGGATTGAAAGAGAAGCATATGGAGTTGGGAGCTACGCGTTGGAGCCCCGCACGTGCGGGGCGTTGGAAACGTTGGAGCCTTCGGCGTTGAATTTTTAAACTTATGAGAATTAAAGCAACAACAGCTTAACCAAAATCATGCAAAGACGTTTTCCGGAAAAGGCTCGTTAGGACTTCGCCCAACCAAGCGCGATTGCCTGCGAAAGAGCACCAAGGAGGTTCTTTATGAATCCAATCAGGCCTGTTTTCCGGAAAATAAGGTGCTTTGCCCATTAAAACCGAGGGCATCAACGTATAACTCCAAGGTGAAACGCCAACGCCCAAAGGGCTCCAACACAAAGTTCCAACGCTAACGGCTCCAACGGCGCTCCGCGCCTATACCGCTACATTAAAATCACGCAGCGCATCGTTGAGCGAAGTTTTCAGGTCGGTGCTTTCCTTGCGCTGCCCGATGATCAGCGCGCAACCCACGCCGTATTCGCCTGCCGGGAATTTCTTGGTGTAATTTCCGGGAATCACCACCGAGCGGGCGGGAATGCGGCCTTTGTATTCTACCGGCTCCGGACCACTGACGTCGATGATTTTGGTGGATTTGGTGAGCACCACATTGGCCCCGAGCACCGCTTCTTTTTCCACCCGTACGCCTTCCACCACAATGCAGCGCGAGCCGATGAACGCGCCGTCTTCCACAATCACCGGTGCGGCCTGCAAAGGCTCTAAAACACCCCCGATGCCCACGCCGCCGGAAAGGTGCACGCCCTTGCCGATTTGCGCACAGGAACCCACCGTGGCCCAGGTGTCCACCATGGTATTTTCATCCACATAGGCGCCAAGATTCACGTAAGACGGCATCAGGACGCAGCCTTTGGCGATGTAAGCACCATAACGGGCTACGGCGTGAGGCACCGCACGGACGCCCAATTCGGCGTAGCCGGTCTTGAGCAACATTTTATCATAGAACTCAAAGGGCGGCAGCTCCCAGGTTTGCATTTGCTGCACAGCGAAATACAAGAGAATGGCCTGCTTCACCCATTCATTCACCTGCCAGTCTGTTCCAACCGGCTCGGCCACGCGCAGGCGGCCTTTGTCCACTTCTTCAATCACGGCGCGCACCGCGTCGGCGTATTCGGGATTTTGGAGGAGACTGCGGTCTGCAAAGGCGACTTCGATGAGGTGTTGCATAGTGGGTGCGAAAATAGGTAAGGGCTGTTGGGGACAAAAACGAAGATCGGGATGGCGGCGGCCCGACACAGAAAAAACCCTGAAATAGAAAAAGCCTCGTCTTGTGACGAGGCTTTTGAGAGTGGAAGCACACGGATTCGAACCGCGGACCCTCTGTGTGTAAAACAGATGCTCTGAACCAGCTGAGCTATGCTTCCGTTTCGTTGGGAGTGCAAATATAGAACCAGCACTTTGATAATTCCAAAAAAAATTCCGGAAATTTTATCTCTGCAACACAGCTTTAGGGTGAGGATGGTTTTTAGTTGGATGCCTGGTGTTCAGGTAGATGCAGCAGGCAAGGGCGAGGTCGGTCCTCAGGCCACCATTTTTTTTAATCAGCCGGAAAAATCGTTAAAACCTTGTAAGTCCGGGCCGAACGAGATCTTTTCCGGAAATAAATCCACCCGTCAGGTTTTTGAAACCTGACGGGTGGATTTATGCGCGTGCGGTCCCGATAGCTATGGAGAGACAAAAGAGGCTCACGAAGACGCAGCAGACGGGCCGTTTCCGGAAAAGGATTTCCGGAAATTTATAAATTTCTTTCCGCCCGTTCTTTTGGAAAGCGGCCGGGTGTTAAAGTGACAACGGCAGCGTAAAGCAAAAGGTCGCGCCTTTCCCCGGCTGGCTTTCTACGGTCATATCGCCGCCGTGCTGCCGGATAATGCCGGAACTGATGTAGAGCCCCAGGCCGAGACCGGAGAAAGCGGTGGCTTCTTTGCTGCGGAAGAACCGTTCAAAAACGCGGTTCAGCAAACCGGTTTCAATGCCAATACCGAAATCCTGCACACACACCTGAACCTGTGTTTCATCGGCCGTGGAAGTGATAACAATGTGGTCGGCATTGGGCGAATATTTCAGCGCGTTGCCAATGAGATTGATCAAAACCTGCCGGATGCGGTCGCGGTCCGCCTCCACAGCAATGTCGGCTGCCAGCTGAAAGTCTATGCGCCGCGTGCCGGCAATGGGTTGCAGGTTTTCGGCAGCTTCCCGGATTAAACCGTCTATCGGGAAGTGCGTTTTTTGCAGTTGCAGCTTGTTTTCCACAATGCGGGTGGTGTCCAGCAGGGAATAAATCAGCTCGGTGAGGCGGTCGGTCTGGGTGTCCAGCTTTTGCATCAGGGCGGCGCTGGCGGCGTCGCCTTTTTCGGCAAAAAGCTCTTTCAGGATTTCGGCGTAGGCCTTGATACTGGTCACCGGGGTGCGCAACTCGTGGGACGCCACGCCGATAAACTGGTCTTTTTGCTGTTCAAAAAGTTTGCGCTCGGTGATGTCTATGAGGCTGCCCATCAGGGTTGGGTTGGCACCGTCGTAGGCGGGAATGTAACGCCCCCGTTTCAGCAGCCACAGCAGACCGCGCGTGGGGTGTTGGAGCCGGAATTCCAGCTCCAGCGCTGCGCCGTCGCGTTGGGCGGCGGCGCGTTCATGGGCTGCTACCAGTTGGTTGCGGTCTTCGGGGTGCACCAGGGAGAGAAAGGTTTCCAACTCAAATGTTTCACCGGGAGCCGGATAGCCGGTCAGATCGTTCCACTCCGGGGTGGCAATGCCTTCTTCTTTCACCAGGTCGTAGCCCCAGATACCGATGCGGGCGGCGTGCTGGGCAATCTCCAGCTTGAGCTGCCGGTCGCGCAGCGCTTCGGTAGCCGTTACGCGGGCGGTTACGTCATACATCACACCTACCATGCGGGCGGCGCGTCCGTCCTGCCACGATACGGCCCGGCCATAGCCGCTCATCCACCGCACCTCGCCTGTGTCGGCGCGAACTATCCGGAAAGATTCTACGCGGTAAAGGCCGGTTTCTTCAACAGCCTGCCGGAGTTCTCTGGCAACAACGGCTTTGTCTTCCGGATGCACAAACTGCGCAAAAAAGGCGCTGTCCAGCAGGCGGTCTTCGGGTTGGAGGCCCAGCAGCAGAAAGTGTTGGTCGTTCCAGCTTATGGTATCCGCAACCACATCCCAGTCCCAGGCGGCCATTTCGGCGCTTTGCAGTGCAATGCGGTAGCGCTCTTCGTTGAGGCGCAGTTGTGCTTCGGCCTGTCGTTCTTCCGTCAGGTCGCGGGCTACTTTCACAAAGCCCCGCAGGGCGCTGTCGCAGATAGGGCGCATCACCCCGCTCATGAAAAAGCGGCTGCCGTCTTTGCGGATATGCCAGCGCTCATCGGGTGCGAAACCTTCGCGGGTAGCCATTTGCCGTTCTCCTTCCGGCGCGCCGGCGGCCTGGTCTTCCGGTGTAAAGATCAGATTCGCGCTCTGGCCCAAGGCCTCGGTTTCCGTCCAGCCAAAGGTTTTTTCTGCGCCCTGGCTCCAGCTTTCTATAACGCCTTCGGTGTTCATGCTGATAATGGCATAATCCACTGCGCTGTCGGTAGTAATTCGCAAACGCGCCTCGCTTTCGCGCAGGGCAGCTTCGGCTTTGGCGCGTTCCACCGCTGTCCACAGCCGTTCCGCCGCGATTTCAATAAGCTCAACTTCATCTTTTGTCCACGTTCGCGGCGTTGCAGAGGCCGCAGCCAGCGACCAGACGACTTTTCCTTCGCCTTTGCGAACACTGGCACAAACGAACGCCTGCAGGTTCACCGCAGCAAGGGAGGCCCGGTTTAAGTTCGAAAGACCTTCGTTGCTGTCAATGTCGTTGAAGACAATCGTTTGGCCTTCAATCTGCCGGACGGTTTCCGGAAAATCAGACATCCGAACTTCACCCAGAAGAGACGCAAGGTGCCCGGCCCGTTGTTCCGCGCTTACCACAGCCCGGTCTTCCGAGGGATAGAGCACGAAAATATAGGCCCTATCCAGCCGCAAAAATTCCGCGAGCATCCGCAGGCCGGTTTCTTCAATCGCCTTCTCGTCTGTAAGTGTTCGTAAATCGTCGGAGAACTTCAATAAAAATTGTTGCTGCTGTTCGCGCTGTTTACGCTCGGTGATATTCCGGAAAACAACGCCCAGCAAGGGGGTGCCTTCTCCGCCGATACGCGAAGCGGTAACCTGAAACCACTGCTCGCCTAGCTCCAAATGGCGAACCGCGTATTCAAAATGTACCGGTTCACCGGTTTGGGCCAGATGCCTGTAATGCTCCAGCACAAAACCCTTTTTGTCCAGAGAAAGTTCCGAGCGCCGGCGGCCCTTAAAATCCGTCCCTACATGGCGGGCAAAAGCGGGGTTGGTTTCCAGATAGCTGAAATCTACCAGTTTTCCCGCTTCATCCTGTATTAGTTCAATAAGGGCAAACCCTTCATCCACCGAATTGAACAGGCTCTGGTACTTGTCTGTTGCTTTTTGCGCCAGTTCTTCTTTAACCCGCAGGA
The DNA here is from genome assembly GCA_023392185.1 of Bacteroidota bacterium. Taxonomy (GTDB): domain Bacteria; phylum Bacteroidota; class Bacteroidia; order Chitinophagales; family Chitinophagaceae; genus UBA1952. The sequence continues at coordinate 2,228 of JAEVZP010000031.1, read as the reverse complement.
GTTCCTCTTCGCTGTTTCTGCGCTCGGTTACATCTTCCCAGGTATGCACCAGCCGGTCTTCGTCCAGATAGGCATTGGATACCGCAAACCACACCCTCTTCCCCCGGAATTCAATTTCCCAGACATAACTGTTGCCCTCTTTCGTTTCCAGCACGTCCCTGAACCGCTGCAATTGCGCCTTGCCGCTTTCACCGTGATCGCTTAAAAGCTTTCCGGTAAAATCCTCACCCAGCATTTCCACGCTGGCGCGGTTGATGTATTCATGCACAAAATCCGCTACTTCGCCTTGCGCGTCGCGCACCGCCCGGAATACGGCAATGCCGATGCGCGGTGCGTCCATAATGTCCTGGAGGAGCTTTTCGCTTTGCGCCAGCTCCAGTACCGCCTTTTTGCGGCTGGTAATGTCCAGAGTAGTGGTGGCTACGCCGTCGCCCAGCTTTACGGTAGATTGCAGGTACCAGCCGTCAAACTGCTCGTATACATAATGATGCTCGCTTTGGTCCGGCACGCCGGTTTCCGTGACGGTTTTAAAGATTTCAAAGATGCCTGCCGCCACCACGCCGGGGTTTAAGGCCAGCAGGCGCTGCCCCACCACATCGCCATACGCATTTTCGGCGGCGTGATTATTCAGAATCCAGGTAAAATCCACGATGTCGCCAGTTTCGTTGCGCACCGCTTCAAACACCTGAATCATATCCACTGAGCTATCCATGGTGGCCTGCAAGAGGTCTTTGCTTTGCGCCAGTTCGGCGGTACGCTGCGCCACTTCGGCTTCCAGTTGGTTCCGGTATTTCTCTTCCGATTCCCGCAGCTTTTGCTCGGCTTCTTTACGCTCGGTGATGTCGAAAAAAGTAATTACCACACCGGCAATCCGGTCTTCTTCGGTACGGTAGGGCGAAATGCGCATCAGGTAGGCTTTTCCGGTCTGCGCTGCGACTTCACGCTCCACCAGGGTCAGCTTTTGTAAAACCGTTTCCGCGTCTCCAATCAGGTCAATGCCGGTCAGGTTGTTGGTGATGTCAGTAAGGGGGCGGCCTTTGTCGGAAGGAATGAGGTTGAAGATATCGCGCGCCGCCGGGGTGAAGAGTGCCACCCGAAGCGACCGGTCCAGGAAGATGGTGCCGATGTGAGTAGAGTTAATCAGGTTTTGGAGGTTGTTGCTGATAAGGCTGGTTTCTTCCACTTTTACCTTCAGCTCCTGATTGACGGTGCGCAGCTCTTCGTTAATGCTTTGCAGTTCTTCCTTACTGGTTTCCAGCTCTTCGGCTGCCGAGCGCAATTCTTCGTTCATGGCCTGCAACTCTTCGTTGGTAGCTTTCAGTTCCTCGGCCTGCAGGCGGTGTTGCTCGTCGGAGTCGTGCAGGCGGGCTTCCAGCCGCAGCAGCTCACCTTCTAAGTGCTGGGCCGCCGGCCGGCCGGTTTCCGGCAGGCGGTTTTCGGCGGCGTCTGTTGCTCCGGCGGGTTCGGCCGTTTCAAACACCAAGAGCACAAAGCCTTTTGAAGCAGTGTCTTCTTCCAGCACGGGCCGTACGTGGAGGTTCAGCAGTTCGGGATGTCCGTTTTCCGTCAGCCGGATGTTGCGCAGCGTCACCGGCGCTTTTTGTTCGACCGCCTGATACACCGCCGAGCGCAGCTCCAGCCGCAATTCCGGAAGAATCAGGGCAAACAAATTGTGCGTTAGTTCGCCGCCTTCCATTTGCAGGTAGCGCGCCGCGCCTTTGGTCAGGTGCACGATTTCATACGCGCCGTTCACCACCAGCGAAGGCGGCGCAAAAGCTTCCAGCATCTGCTGATGCAGCGCCCCGTAAGTCACCCGCGCTTCCCGCGCCGGACTCGGCTTGGGGTCTACCGGCGGCGCTACGGGGCCGGGCACCGTCGCAAAAGACGGCACCGATTCCGGTACGGGGTAAGAGCGGCCCTTCAATCCCCGCATTTGATAGATGTGTTGCTCGCGGTCGTAGTCAGTGTAGCAGTCGGGCGTGCTGTCGGCGCTTTCGGCGCTGCCCAGAAATAAAAATCCGCCCGGCCGCAGGGCAAAGTGAAACGTTTCTAACACCCGCTTCTGCACTGGTGCCGTCAGGTAGATGGGCACGTTGCGGCAACTCACCAGGTCTATGCGCGAAAAGGGCGGGTCTTTAATAAAATTGTGGGTGGCAAACAGAATGGTTTCGCGCACCTCGCGGTTGATGCGGTAGCCTTCGCCTTCCTTGGAGAAAAAGCGGCGCAGG
>JAEVZP010000232.1 GCA_023392185.1 Bacteroidota bacterium | reverse complement strand
TCACAACACCGGTGTACCGCCCGTTTTTGTCGTACTTCATAATGTAGAGGTTAGAACTGGCCGCGCCGGTTCGGGGTGGGATGACCAGTTGTCCGTCTGCATAAGCGCCCGGCCACATTTGGGCAAGCAGATGAACCGTTCCGTCGCCTTCCACTTCCATGTCCGGAAAATAGATACTAGTTGATCTGAGCGTTGCCGTATCGGCCTCCGGTAGCCGTGCCCACTTATAAGCACCGCTGCTGTCCAGTTTAAAAATGATAACCCTTTTTTCCGTATAGCCAAAGGTGGTGTCGGTGCCTATGCGGAAATAGCCTTGACTATGTATAGAGGAGAAAAAGCCTGTGACATAGACGCCGCCCAGCGTGTCTACACCGATGGAGAGAGGGTTCCAGCCATTAAAACAGCCAATAAACTTCGACCAGCGGTAATTGCCGTTGCAGTCCCAGGAAGCCACCACCGCATTCTCGTCGCCAATGCCGGTAGGCAGGCTGTGGCCGTCGATGTTTATCTGCGACATATTGGTGTAGCTGATGGCATAAACGTTGCCCCACTTATCGGTTGTCATGTCATAAACACGTTCTGGATCGTAATTGCGGGAGTTGTTGGTAGCGCCCCCCCGTTTGGCCCATTGCCAGCTCTGGGCATGGGCGGTTGTAGAAAGCAGCAGGGTAAAAAACAGAAGCAGCTTTTTCATAGAGAAAGGAATTAAAGCCTCACCCCCCGGCCCCGCTCCGAAGGAGCGGGGTGATGGGAGAGAAAGAGGCGTTTGGAGCAATGGGTTAGCGTTGGATGGATAGTTTTTGGTGCAGGCTCACCCTGCCTTCGGTGCGCAGCACCACCTGATAGACACCCGGCACAAAACCAGAGACATCCAGATTCCAGCGATCGGTTGTGGCCGCCGGTATGGCACGGGCAGCTACGCGGCGGCCCAGCACATCATAAAGCTCTATGCTTCCGGAGGCAGCGGTGCGATAGCCGATCTGCACCGTTTGCGATGCCGGGTTGGGCGCCAGCGAAAGCAAGGGTTGCAGCGCAGGCAACACCGGCGCGTTCTTTTCGCCCGTTGCCGCGTTTTTGTTTCCCCCGCCTGCCTTTTGATGCGCAATGCGGTCACAGGGTTCCAAATCCAGGTTGATCAGTTGTTCGCAGAAGCCGGATGGTCCCTGGTCATAGGTAAGGGTCAGCGTAACACCCCCCCCTGGAAATGCCGGAGGCAGCATCAGCTGGAAAGTGTGGGTAGAGCCCCCCAACGGAACCAGGCCATTGGCCGGATTAACCCAACCCACATCGCTGGTAATGTTGTAAGGAATGGGGGACGAGCTGCTGTTGAAAAACTGCAGGTCGGCAAACCATTCGCAGGCGGTTTCACTGTTTTGCTGATAGACGTTCAGCAGACTGGCATACTGCGCTTCGCAAGGGTCGGGGCTGCAACCGTCGATTTTGACTTCTACATTCATCGGCTCGCTTGTAGCGGCACACAGCCCGTTATCCAGCGCCAGGTTATAGACGTCGGGATTGCTACCGTCGAAGAAAGGAACGGCTCCATTGCCTGTTACAGAACCAACGCCTCCCTGCTGCCATTCCCAGTTATTGAAATGCCCGAAGGGGCCCGGCAGGGAGAAAGGAAAGTTATGGTCGCACACGCTATAACAGCCCGAAGGGAAAATCCACAGATAACCGTTTGGATCTCTGGGCACAAAAGCATCTGCCTTGCTACGGCATCCGTGTACATCGGTAAAATAAACGCGGTATTGGCCACCATTGTAAACGGTGATCGGGCTTCCGCTCTTTCCATTGCTCCAGTTGAAAGTGCCCGGCGCGGCAGCGCCGGCGCTCAGGCTGAGCGTATAGGGGGTGCAGCTCACAAGAGCCGGTGCATCTATCCAGGGATCTGCCGGCAGACTGTAAACCGTAAGCACAAAGGCCTGGCTTTGTTTTTCGCAGATGCCCCCTGTGGGATTGGGCATGGATAAAGTAAGCACGTAGGTGTAAACGCCGGCAGGCAGATTGGCTTGTTCCAGATTGGGTTGCGGACTGGTTTGCAAAGTAACGCCGTTGCGCTTCCAGGTATAGGTATAAGCGCCGTTGCCGGCATAGCCATACATAGTGAAACGGCTGTCGGTGCAGTAAACCGTATCGCCGAAGATAACCGGATCGGGGATGTTGCAGAAGTTTACGGCTGTCAGCGACGTCATCAGGCGACAGCCATACTTATTTTTTACCTCTACGCGATAGCCGTCCGGCTCGTATGCATAGATCGGATTGCTTACAACGGGCAGGAGGTCATCCAACTTGTACCAGGCATAGCTGATGGGGATGCTGTTTTTAGGATATAGCTCTGGGTTATACAAAACTTCTGCATGGCTGCCCATACAAGGATTGGGCGGCGATTGGCTTATAAACCCATATAGCGAATCCTCAACAATCAGAATATCTTTTGCCACCTGGAAAACGCAACCGTTGTGATCTTTCATGGTAAGTTTGGCATTTACTGTTCCAATTGACCCATTTCCATACACCCTTGCAGCCTTCGGATACCGGTTGTTAGTACTGTCGCCAAAATCCCAGAGGTAATCATACAGCGAGGAGTCGTTCGGCGTCGGTACAAACTGGACTGCTGCTTCATTGACGCACGCCGGATTGAGCGTTGCAGTAAAGCTGACTGTAGGTAAGGGATCCAGGGTGATGACTGTGCTGGTAGTGCAGGGCGTTGTCCCGTTCCTGTTTATAACCATGGTGTAGGAATGCGGCCCGGAGGTCACGCTGGGCAGCACAAGGGTTCCGGAGGTGCTGTTGCCCAGAAAAGTACTGCCCTCGTAGAAGTCGTAAGAGGTGGGGAAGTTGCTGCCGGCACCGGGTCCGGACACATCAACGAGTTCCACAACATACTGGCCGCTAGCGCAGCTTACGCGGGTATCCAGCCTTGGCGCGAGCGGAACATTTACGGCCTGGCTGGCGCGGCTAATACACGTCTTTCCGGAATCGTCCAGATAATAGGCTTCAAAAATAATATCGTATTGGCCAATTGCGCCGAAAGTATGGCGCCATTTTTCGTAAGTAGGAGTGGAAGAAACAATTTGGCTCCAACCGCCAGGGTCTTTAGGCTTCAGCTCCCAGCCGTGGGACATACTTCCGGCAGCGAAATTGGCTTCAATCTCCACAACTCCACAATCGTTGGAAAGTATGTTCAGGTCAGGACCGGGCCCCGGGCAAGCGGGTATACACTGCACTTCAATGATGGTTAAAGTTTTTGTGATGCTGCTACATCCGTTCGGGTTGGTAGCTACTGCATGATATTTTCCCGGCTGCGTTGCAAAGTAAGTGTTTCCCGTTCCGACCGCCGTTCCATTATAATACCAGGTGATAGAAGGAGGACCGCCGTAGTCGGGACTTGGCGTAGCCGTGATTGTTTGCCCCAAGCTACACACATAGAGCGTATCCTTGGGGGAGATACTTACGACCGGAGCCGGCAATACCGTAAACTGGGTGTTTGCGGTTACCTGCGTATAGCAACCATTCGGGTTTTTAACTGTGACGGAGACAGGATAGGTCTGGTTGGTCGAAGCATTGGGAAGCTGATAACTGAGCATAGGGGGGCCACTAAAAGAACGGTTCCCAAAACTCCATGTAATGTTGGCATAACTGGTGAGCGCGGGCGTGCCTACTACTTGAAGAACGGTATAAAGATTCGCGCAACCACTTCCATTATTGGGTGTGATGGTAAGCGTTGTGCCCGGGCTTACGGTTACAGCAAGCGTATCGATCTTCACTGTGCTGCACTTTTTGGCTTTTACAATTACCAGTCCGGGAGTGGCAACCGGTACGTCGTTCCACAATACAGTCGCTTCGTAAGCTCCCTGGTTGGCTGAAACACTACCCAGCGTAGCAGGAACGACAGACCATTCATACTCCTCCGCATCCTTATAAGAACCTGCGTTATAAGGAACATAACTGTTTACACATGCGGTAACGAGACCGGTAACTTCCGGAATGCCCGTTGGACGAGTGATGGTTCGGCTTATTGCAGGAGATTCGCACCCCACCGGTAGATCCATCCAACTACGCGTGAGTTGGACAATATCAGAGACAGGGCTGCTAAAGGTAGCATAGGTAATGCCTCCATTGGCTGAGTTAAAGACGCCTCCTGTAGGACTGCTCCAGTTAAACAAAGTACCGGCCATAGCATTATGGGCAAAATATTTTGTAGGAATGCCTGTGCAGGCTTTTTCCGGGCCGCTGATGCTGTCCGGTGCGGGAGGTGGCGCTTTCACAACAACCAATAAGGGTTCCGGCGCACAAACTTTTCCTTTAACGCCAATCCGATAGGTTCCTGCAATGGATAAGGAGGCGTTCCAGCTTGTCGTGCCAGACGGTCCATTAACCGAAAGTCCTGTAGGCATAATCATGAACCAATCGGCAGGGACAGAACTCGTATAGGTTTGGGAAGTGCTCTTACAGGCTTTTAGGGGGCCGCTCAAGGAAGCCATAGGTACTACTTCTATTTGGATGCGGGCAGTTCCTCCGCACTTAAGAAGGGTATTGTAGTAATCGCATTTGAGCTCTAGAATACCGGGAGCGCTGGTATTCAGCAGTATCTCATTGCGTTGATCTGTGTTGGTGAGAACCGCTCCCGTCCCGGATGTAGTAATGGACCAATTGTAAACGGTGGCCGGCCACTGCGGGAGGCGATACAAAACGGCTGTATAAGGACAAGCGACTTCGGGTCCATTGATTGTTCCTTTGGAAAGGACAACAGGAACTTTGATTACCGTAATATTCGGGCATTCAACATGGCAGTCTTTTCGGCTATCAAAAAGAACATATCCATAGCCAGAAGCATCTACGTTGTCCCAATGAACTGTGATGTCAGGCGTGTTTTGGCCACTTATGATAGTACCGCCGTTAACAGTCCATTCATAGGTTCCACAGGGGGCGTCTGTTTTATAATGGGTCGTTGCGCCTTCACAAACTACGGAAGGACAGTCAATCTTAACGCCTTCATGTGGATTTACAGTTACTTCTATATCATAAGTGTTTTGGCAGTTGCACTGATTAATC
>JAEVZP010000223.1 GCA_023392185.1 Bacteroidota bacterium | reverse complement strand
TATAATCGCCGCCCTTGGCCAGCACGTCGGGCTTCACGGCCTCAATAAGCGCCAATGGGGTGTCTTCTTCAAACACACACACGGCATCCACCAGGAGCAATGCCGCCAGCGCCAGGGCACGGTCACTTTGCACATTCACGGGGCGTTCCGGGCCTTTGAGCCGTTTTATCGATGGATCACTGTTGAGTCCGACAATAAGGATATTGCCCAGCGAGGCTGCCCGTGCCAGATAATCCAGATGGCCGGTGTGCAGCAGGTCGAAGCAGCCGTTGGTAAAAACGATTTTTTTGCCGCTGCCGCGCCAGCTGTTGCATTTGCGTGCCAGGGCTTCGCGCCCCATTATTTTCCGGTAGAGCCAGTCGGTTTTTATTGTGTTCATGTCGTTTCTTTTCGGCGGTTGTAGATCGGCAGTATCAGCAGCCCGATAATACCCAGCAAAATAATCACGGCCGTCATCATGCCCCAGGTCACCCAGCCAAAAGCCTGTGCATCCGCCTCTCTCACGCCATAGCCGGAGGTCAGAATCAGGGCGGTCAGCAGCGGATACAAACCCAGCCCGCCGGGCGAGGCAATCATAGCTACCGAGCCAAAGATCAATACCATAAGGGCGGGTCCAATGCCCAGCCCTGCAGTGCCGGGAAGGGCATAAAAACCAATGAGGATTTGGGCTACAAAACTTGCCCAGATGAGAATCGTGTGCAACAGAAAAATCCCCCGGTCCTGCACCCGCCAAATAGAGGAAACACCGGCAGCCAGACCGTGGATAAACCGGCTGATGCGGCTGCCGGGCCGGTAGCGATACACGACAAAAAGCGCCCCTACAAGCCCCAAAAACAGGCCGGCAGCAAAGAGTAGCGACTGGCCCCGGGGCAAATGATCGAGTAAAGTAGCGCGCACCGCTGCGTCCATCACGGATGCCTGCCAGGCGAGGCCCCCCAGGATAATCACCAGGAGACACACGGCATCCCAGGCGCGCTCGGCCACAATCGTGCCGATCATTTTATCGGCCGGAATCTTTTCGTAGCGGGCCAGGATGGTACACTTGGCTACTTCACCGGCGCGGGGCGGCACGAGGTTCACCAGGTAGCCGATAATCACGCTGAGCGTTGTGTTGACCGTTCCCGGAAAAATGCCCAAAGGCCGCAGCAGGAGCTGCCAGCGCTTGGCCCGCGACCAGTCGGAGAGCACTGTAGCCCCGATAAACAAGGGGATGAGCCCATATCGCAGGTGTCGGACGGCTTCCCGCATCTGGCTTTTTTGCTCCTCGCTCATCAGCCCAAACATATACCAGATAATCCCGGCCCCGAGCAGGGCAAATACCAGGAGTTGCAGGACTGTTTTTAGCTTGATAGAGCGCAAAGGCAGCAGGTGTTGGAGTCGTCAGGAACAGGTTTTCAGAGGCGGTTGCCTTCCTTGGGGAAAACCACAAAAGGCTTCCAGCTTTTTGCCGCTTCGATCGTCATCTGGGCATAAGACATAATGATGAGCGTATCGCCCACCTGCACCAGCCGGGCGGCGGCACCGTTGAGGCAAATCATGCCCGTGCCCCGGGTACCCCGGATTACATAGGTTTCCAGACGGGTGCCGGCTTCCACATTTACAACCTGCACTTTCTCGTGTTCCAGCAGGCCGGCTGCGTCCATCAGGTCTTCATCAATGGTGATGGAGCCGATGTAATGCAGATTGGCCTCCGTTACCCGCACCCGGTGGAGCTTGGACTTCAGAACTTCTATCGTCATTGCGGGCGCAAAGGTAATTAAATAGGTGTTAGGAGTTTGGCATCAGAAGTATTAAGTACCAAGTAGGAAGTGGCAGGCAGGAAGAAGGAATCTGTAAAGGCGAATGGCGTCTGCCCTTTACCGGAAAGCTTTATCTAATAATCATCCCGGTCAAAGACACACCGCTATGCGGCCGGTATTTCCGGAAAAAATGCAATTTTCCGGCCCTGATTGGGGCTCCCCATCGCTCAGCAATGCCTTTTTTTATTTCCGGAAACAGAAGCGCCCGTTTCCGCACGGGTCATTTCCGTCGGTCTGCGATCACAAAAAAAAACCTGCACCGGAAAACAGTGCAGGATTTGCGTTTCTAAAAGCAGCCGGAGCTTACTCGCCGATTACTTCAAATTCCAGTTCTACCACGTTGTCCTTACCAAAGTCGATAGTGGCTTTGTGGGTACCGGTCTCTTTGATTTCGTCGGTGATATTGATCTTGCGGCGGTCGATTTCGTAGCCTTTCTGCTCGCGGATGGCGCGGGCCAGCTGGATAGCGGTTACGGAGCCAAAGATTTTTCCGGAAGTACCGGTCTTAGCGCCTACGCGCACCGGGCTTTCGCCCAGCACACGACGCACATCGGCGATCTGCGCCAGAAGTTTTTCTTCGCGCTTTTGCAGCATTTTCTGGCGCTCTTCGAGCATGGCCATGTTGCCTTTATTGGCTTCTACGGCCAGCTTACGCGGCAGCAGATAGTTGCGGGCATAGCCGGGGCGAACGGTTACCAGTTCGCCGTTGCCGCCCAGGTTATCAACATCTTGGGTGAGGATGACTTGCATCGGGATAAATTCGTTTTGGAGAAAGTCGGGCCGGAATATTTAAGAAGGCAATCAGCAATGAACCGCTTCTGCACTTATGATCTTCCGGGCTTCGGCATTCAGGTTTAGATCTTTTGTCTTTTGTCTTTAGACGTTTGTCTTAAGAAAAAGTCTATTTCATCAGGTCGGTTACGTAGGGCAACAGGGCAAGCTGGCGGGCCTTTTTAATGGCCTGAGCTACTTTGCGCTGAAACTTCAGCGAGTTTCCGGTAATGCGGCGCGGCAGCATTTTACCTTGCTCGTTGAGGAATTTCTTCAGGAATTCGGCGTCCTTGTAATCGACGTACCGGATGCCCATTTTCTTGAAACGGCAATATTTCTTCTGACGGCGCTCCACACGGTTGGCGCTCATAAACTTGATATCTGGACGTTGTGCCATGGTAATAATCTTCTTTTCAGAATGAGAGGAATTACTGCGCGTTGGCAGCGGTGTCTTCAGTTTGCGCTACGGCAGGCTCGGCTCCATCCTGAGAAGCAGCGGTTTCGGCTGGCTTTTCAGAGGCTTTTTTGCGGCGGCGGTCGTTATACTCGAGTGCGTATTTGTCCAGACGGGTAATCATGTGACGCATGATGTTTTCGTCGCGGTTCATCTGCACTTCCAGCTTCGCGTTCACGTCGCTGGGCGCCTGGTACTGCACGAGCCAGTAGAGACCGGTAGTCTTTTTCTGAATGGGATAAGCCATGCTGCGCATACCCCAGGGCTCCTGGTGGGAGATGGTGCCGCCGTTGGCGGTGATGAAGTCGGTAAACTTCTTTTGAGCATTGCGGAACTCTTCGTCGGCCAGCACCGGTGTGAAGATAACCACGAGCTCATAGCTCATCGGGTTGGATGTTGCCATTAACTAAAAAGGTTTGGGTGATATGTAAAAAGCCCGCACGCCCGGCTGCAACGTTGGTCATTTCCGGAAAATTCCGGAAAAGGCCGGTCGGTTTTGGGTGCGCAAAAGTAAGGAAAATTTACTTTTATGGCAAAAAGGAAAAAAGGGATCAGGAGTTAGGATTTAGAAGTTAGGAATCCGGAATAAAGAGTTGGGGAGCGCGGAGCGTTCGATACGAGCAGGCGGTTTAGTGGAAATCCGGGGCGCGTAGAGCGCACAGACAATTCTATCCGTCCCTGCGGAAGCAACATGTCTTTATTTTCCGACTTTTGCGCCTATGAACCGGAAGAAAAAAGCGCCCATTCAGATTCACGACGACGGCTCCGTATCGCTCAACAAATACATCTCGGCATCCGGTTTCTGCTCGCGCCGCGAAGCCGACACGTATATCGAAGCGGGCCGCGTCACCATCAACGATGAAGTAGCTGCCACCGGCAACCGGGTTTTTGAGGGCGACGTGGTAGAAATCGACGGCGAGCCGCTGCAGAAGGCCGCCAAGACCATTTACATTGCCTACAACAAGCCCAAAGGCGTCACATCCACCACCGATCCGGCGGATAAAACCAATATCATCGCCGCCATCGGCCATCCGCAGCGCATCTTCCCCGTTGGCCGGCTCGACAAAGACTCGGAAGGCCTTATCTTCCTGACCAACAACGGGGATATCGTCAACAAAATTCTGCGCGCCGGCAACCGCCACGAAAAAGAATACCTGGTTTCCGTCTCGCCCGACCCAACGCCGGATTTTTTCCGGAAAATGGCCGCCGGCGTCCGCCTCATCCCGGAAGGCAAAACCCTTCCCTGCAAAGTAGCCCCCACCGGCAAACACAGCTTTAAAATCACGCTGGTACAGGGCTTCAACCGGCAGATCCGGCGGATGAGCAGTACGCTTGGCCACAAGGTGACCGAACTGCGCCGGGTGCGGATTATGAACGTGCTGCTGGGCAACCTGCCCGTAGGCAACTGGCGCTACCTGACCCCGGAAGAAGTCGCCCATATTGAAAGTGCCGTAGCCGAGAGTGCACCCGCCGCCCGCGCACCCCGGAAACCCCAGACGCCCAGGCCGGAAAGCAAAGCGGCTGCTTCCCCAAAAACCGCCCCGGCAAAAGAGCCCGCTCCGAAAAAGCCCAAAGCCGGCTACAAAGCCTTCCGGGAAAAAGGCCGGCAACGGTAAAGTCCCAAAGCTTCAGG
>JAEVZP010000204.1 GCA_023392185.1 Bacteroidota bacterium | reverse complement strand
ATCCGGAACGAATCTTCGGCGCCGTATTGCAGCCAGTAGCGCGCGCCCAGCGAAAGTTCGGCCGTGGCCTTGTGTTTGCGGGTTTGGTTGTAGCCGTCGGTGGTGTAGTATTTAGAAAAATCGCGGCGTAGCTGCGCTTCATCGCGCCCGTTGATGCGCCAGATGCGGGAGCCCACCGGTATTTCCAGGCTGTCGGTATTCACTACCAGGTGGCCATCCACCAGCTTTCCATAAAAAGGAACGTGATACGCGCCTTCGGGCAGGTAGGCGGTGAGGTCTTCCGGCAGGTCGGTGCTGTTGTGGTTGCTGCCTTCAAAATCGGTGAGGGTCAGGATGATTTTATAAAAATCGGTGAGACGGGCCGGTTGGCGGCATTGCGACTGTGCCCAGTTGTAGATACTGTCTATCGCAGCAGGCGAACGGTAGCGGTAGAATCCGGAATTGGCTTTTTGACGGATGGCCCGGAAGGTGGCTAAGTCCTGCTGCATCTGTGCCGCAGAAAGCACCCGGTTGAGCTTTTCCGGCGGTGGCAGGGGCTTTTTCTCGCCCCACTGAAGCGCTACTTTTCCGGAAACGGCGTTGGTAGGTTGCAGCAGCGGAGCTACGTGAAGCCCATAATTTCCGGAAAGTTCCGGCGTAAAGAAAAGCGTTTCTCCGCCGAATAACCCATTGGGAGAATCCCGATAGCCAACCGTATCGCCGTTCGCGTTTAGAAGAACCAGTTCCACATCAATGCCTTTTTGCTCGCAGTGGATGCGGTAGATTTTTCCGGAATCTAAGTCGAGAAAGAATGTTTTCGCTGTTCCTTTCCGGAGAAAAATGGAGCTGGAAACATGAGGTTTAAGTTGCGTCTGACCTACAGCAGGTTGTATGAACCCGAACAGAACAAAAAACAACACCAAAGCGCGCATAAAAGAGGGAGGTTTTTGGAAAGGGAAGGGTCGCAAAATTAGTTTTGTATCCAAACTTTCTTCGGTCCTGGCTTTAAAGGTGTTAGGACGGAAGAAGGCGTTGCAGCGGCTTTCTTTTCCGGAAAGAAAAGCACCTGCTGCGACGTCTTCTTTCACTTCCGTTTTATCCAACTCGTTGCAGATGCCGAACTTCGCACCCGTGAAGGCTCTTGCTGCGTTAAATCCTTATTTCCTCCGATACAAATGGCACCTGATCCTCGGACTGTTGTTTGTTGCCATTTCCAACGTCTTTGCCGTTCTGCCGCCGGTCATCGTGCGCACCGTCATCGACCGCGTTACCGACGAGGCTTCTTCCTTTGGTTTTTTCCGGAATACCGGCCTCGAAAAAGCAGCCCGCAGTGCCGTATTTAACGTCGTGCTCTGGTATGGATTGCTTTTACTCGGTCTTGCCCTGCTGCGCGGCATTTTTATGTTCCTCATGCGGCAAACGCTCATCGTGATGAGCCGCCATATCGAATACGCACAGAAAGATGCCATTTACAAACATTATCAGCAACTGGATGCCGGGTTTTTTAAAACGCATTTTACCGGTGACCTGATGAACCGGATTTCGGAAGACGTCAGCCGCGTGCGGATGTATACCGGACCGGCCCTGATGTACACCACCAACATGGTCGTGCTGACGATTTTGTGTTTCTGGGGCATGAGCCGTGTAGATGCCCGGCTGACACTGCTCGTAGTCGCGCCGATGCCTTTTCTGGTGGTGGCGATCTATTTTGTCAATAAAATCATTGCCCGTAAAAGCGAGAAAATCCAGTCGCAGCTTTCCCAGCTCACCACCACGGCGCAGGAATCCTATAGCGGCATCCGGGTCATCAAGTCATTTGTGCAGGAGAAGACGATGCTGTCGCATTTCACCCAGACGGCGGAAGAATACCGGAAAAGCGCCGTCAATCTCTCGCTGACCGAAAGCATCTGGTTTCCGTCCATTACGCTTTTTGTGGGCATCAGCCTCCTGCTCACGATTCTCTCCGGCGGCTATCTCGTGATAGCAGGCAGCGCCACGCCCGGCAATATCGCCGAGTTTGTCATCTACCTCAACCTGCTGATGTTTCCCATCTCCATGATGGGCATGGTGGCCTCCATGATCCAGCGGGCCGCCGTGTCGCAGGCGCGCATCAACGAGTTTCTGCACACGCCTTCGGCCATCCAAAACCCCACACAGCCCGAAAGGGGAGCTATTCGTGGGGAAGTACAGTTTCGGGATGTGCGCTTTGTGTATCCCCACACCGGCATCGTGGCTTTGAAAGACTTCAGCCTTCGCCTGTCGCCGGGGCAAAAAGTATGTATCATTGGCCGGACGGGCAGTGGCAAGAGCACCATAGCGCAACTGCTCCTGCGGATGTATGACCCGGCTTCCGGAGCCGTTTTGCTCGACAACCAAACACTGGATCGCTACGATCTTGGTCACCTGCGCCGCAACATCGCCTATGCCCCGCAGGAAGCCTATCTGTTTAGCGATACGCTCTACAACAACATCAGGTTTGGCCGCGAGGAAGCCACCCACGCCGAGGTGTTGGAAGCTGCCCGGCTGGCCGATCTGGCCAAAGACATAGAAGGTTTTCCGGAGGGATACGATACAGTGATCGGCGAGCGCGGCGTGCTGCTTTCCGGCGGACAAAAACAGCGGCTGGTGCTGGCGCGGGCCATTATCAAAAACGCGCCTGTTCTTTTGCTGGATGAAAGCCTTTCGGCGGTAGACACTCAAACCGAACAGCGCATTCTCTCCAACCTCAAAACGGCCCTGGCCGAAACCACCGTGATTGTCATTACGCACCGCCTGTATGCCGGTTGGGATTTCGACAAAATCCTGGTGCTGGATGACGGCGAAATTGTAGAATCCGGAACGCATACAACACTGCTGGCGCAGGACGGTCGCTACGCCGAGTTGTGGCGGCACCAGACGGGCGCCGGGGCGGAAAGCTGATTTTATGAAGAAAATAAAGCAGCGTTACGGAGCCTTTTCGGAAGGATAGCAGGGAAGCCGGGGACAGACAACAATTTTGGGGAGATCTTCTCCAGAACGGCGCACTCTTTGTGGAAGGGATGTTGCGCTTTAAACGACCGGCCTTGTTTCCCGTCTGAATACCCTACGCTTAAGCCCCCCGGAATATCATGAAAAAAGTCTTCTTTTCTGCACTCTTTCTTGCCACCTGTAGCCTCACTGCGCGTGCGCAATCCGGTAGTAATCCCCAGCAAAACAATCCGTTCGGGCAAATTATCAACGTGCTCGGCGGCATTCTCAACGGCGATTCCGGCGGCCGGACCCCACCGCCCCGTTCCGGAAATCCCGGCGATATTTTTGGTACCAATAGCCCCATCTTCGGCAATACAACCAACAATGTCGGCGCGCTCAGCCAGAGCGATATTGCCCGGGGCCTGCGCGAAGCCCTTACCGTAGGTGCCCGCAACGCTTCCGGCCGCCTCTCGGCCACCAACGGCTTTTTTGGCGATGCCCTGGTGAAGATCCTGCTGCCGCCCGAAGCGCAAAAAGTAGAACGGACGCTGCGCAATGTCGGCATGGGGCATTTGGTAGACAAAGCCATTCTTTCCATGAACCGCGCTGCCGAAGACGCTGCCACCAAGGCTGCTCCCATTTTTGTAAACGCCATTACCTCCATGACCATTCAGGACGGCCTCGGCATCCTGCAGGGCGGACAAGATGCGGCCACCCGCTACCTCAAAGCCAAAACCACCGTTGCGCTGACCGACGCCTTCCGTCCGGTGATCAACAACTCGCTGGGCAAAGTGAATGCCACAGCCATGTGGGGAACCGTTTTTAATACCTACAATTCGCTGCCTACGACCCGCAGCCGCGTCAACCCCGACCTGACCGCCTATGTAACCGAGCGCGCCCTCAACGGCTTGTTTCTGAAGATCGCGGAGGAAGAAACCAAGATCCGCACCAACCCGGCGGCCCGCGTAAGCACTATTCTGCAAAAAGTATTTGGCGCGGTGGGCGGCCGGTAAAAGAAACCAAAGACGATAGATAAAAGACACAAGCGGAAAGCAGAAAAGCAGGCGGGAAAGTCGTAAAATGGATTTTAGACCGATTGGTAGGAACGCGCCTGGAGGCGCGTTCCTTTTTTATGGGGAATCTGTAAAAACCCGTCCGGTTTTTCCGGAAAATTCCCTAATTCCGGCCTTCCAAAAGCGCTTCTGCCAACAAAGCAGCGCTTTGCGTTGTCTTTAGTCTGTCCTCATGCTTTCCCAACTGCTGCAACCCTATCTGCTTCGCGAAGCCGAAAAAACCTATTCCGGAGAGCCTTTCCTGTTTCCGATTCTGAACCACCCCGATTTTGGCAATGATCCGGTGGATATTGCCCGGCTGTTGCTGCACCGCCGCTCGGCTGCCGGGCGCAAAGGCGTAGAGAGCGTTCCCTTGCTGAGCCTGCTGGAAAATCCACTGCTGGTGCACTCGCTCGGACTGGCCCGCCCGGAAAACCTCCTCAGGACCGGCCAGCTTTTGGGGGAATGGGCCGCCGAAGCCAAAGCCGGAAAGGAACCCCAGATTGCGGCGCTGCCGCTTGCTGCCCTGCGCGACCGCGAAAGCCGGAGTGGGGAAAATGGCCCGGTTACCGTTGCGCTGCCGGATGAAAAGTTTTTTAAAGGCTATCTGAAGCAGATGGCCGTCAGCGCCAGCACGCTCAACAAGTTTTTGCGCTGCCCCTTGCAGTTTTATTACGAGAACCTGCTCCGTGTGGTCAGCGGCGAACCGGTGTATTTCACCTTCGGAAAAATCATGCACACGGTGCTCGAAAAGGCATTCCTTTTCCGGAAAGAAGAAGGCGCCTGGCCCGGTGCGGAGGCATTGGAAAGCCTGCTCGAAGCCGAACTGGCTCCTTTTGAGGACCTTCTGCCGAAAGAAATTTTAGCTCAACAGCGCATCCGCGGCCGGGCCATTTTAAGCCGTTACGAAACGGAGGTTTTCCCCACCGCCCACGCCAACGCCGAAATCGAATACAGCGTGCCGCGCGTGCTGTCGGAACGTCGCATTCCGCTGACGGGCCGGATTGACAAGCTGGAGTTTTACCCCGGCGAGGCCAAAGTGGTGGATTACAAAACCGGCAATCCGGACAGCGCCTTCCGGAAAGCGGGGCGGCCTTCGCCGGAAAGTCCGCTCGGCGGCGACTACTGGCGGCAGATGGTGTTTTACAAGCTGCTGGTGGAAGCCGAAACCGGACAGCACGGCCTGGTGAAAAAAGGTGCGGTCGAGTTTCTGGAGCGGGCGGCAGGCGAGCCGGTGCGCGAAGAGTTTGAGTTGAGCGAGGCCGATGCTAAGACGGTTCGCGGGCAGGTGCGGGACGTGTGGAAGCGCCTTCAGTCGGCCGACTTTGCGACGGGCTGCGGGCGCGAGGGGTGCCCCTGGTGTGCGCTGGTGCGCGAGACGGGGATCGGAATTTGAAAATTTCCGGAAAACGGCTCTTTTTTTATCAAAGAAATCGCCCTACTTTTGCCTTCCCAAAATTTTTGGGGAGATGGAGGCATTAGCTCAGTTGGTTAGAGCGTCGGATTGTGGTTCCGAAGGTCGTGGGTTCGAACCCCATATGCCTCCCCGAAGCGAAAGGCCCGGCACAAAGTGCCGGGCTTTCTTTATGGCTGCAATATCAGCGCCTCCAGCGCCGCATTCAGGTTCTGAACGGCCAGCGGGATATTCCAGGCCGGGCGGTTGCGGACTTCGGCATAGTTGGAAATGGCGCGCAGGTGCAGCAGGGGCACAGCCTGCTCCCGGCACACATAATGAAAAGCGGCTCCTTCCATGCTTACCAGAACCGGCCCAAAGCGCTTTTCCCGGGCTACGGCGGTGGCGGCTGCGCCGGTGGCGGTGTGAACGGTGATGGCATCGCGGGTGGGCAGTGCGGCAGCTTTTTTCCGGAAAATTCGGGGCATTTCTGCTAAAGAAGCCGCTATACAGACCGCTTCGGGCGTTGCCAACCCCAACTCCGGGAGGTTCAGAAAAGCGTCGCCGTCTTCCACCCCAAGGTCGCCAAAGCAGTCGCGGCTCACCCGGACGACCGCGCCCAGCGGCAATGCACGGTCGAAGCTGCCCGCAATGCCAGCCACAATCACCAGGTCGTAGTTTCCGGAAATAAGGGCCTTTGTGAGGCCGAAAGTGGCTGCGCAGATGCCCACACCGGTGGTGCAAACCTCCACTTCAAAAGGCGAAGGGCGGTTTTGAAGCGTTTGGAAAAAGGGAGCTATTTCGGCGGCAGTAGCGGCCGTCAGGAGAATCTTCACTGGGTCAAATTTGGGTCTTTTTAGCAAAAGAGGCGGTATTCACCGTGTACCTTTGGGGACTTTTTTTATCGTATCAATAGTATGATTTACCTCACACGGGTAGAACATTTCAACGCGGCACACCGGCTCTTCAATGTAGAATGGGACGACGCCCGCAACGCCGAGGTTTTCGGGAAGTGCTCTAACCCCAACTGGCACGGCCACAACTACGAGCTGCACGTCACCATAAAAGGCAAACCGAGCCCGGAAACCGGTTTTGTTTTTAATGCCAAGACCCTGGGCGACATCATGAAAGATGCCGTCATTGAGAAGATCGACCACCGCAACCTGAATCTGGATGTCGATTTTATGCAGGGCAGGTTTGCTTCGTCTGAAAATCTGGCTATCGGTATCTGGAATGAGCTGGAGCCGCATCTGCGGGCCGCCGGCGCGCAGCTGTATCGCATCAAGCTGCAGGAAACACCCCGCATCTACGTGGAGTATTACGGAGAAGAAGCGTAGGTCATGTTTTAGGTGTCATGTTTCATAAAACCTGCTCACCCAGCGCCTGCCTAAGGGCGTCTACCTTCTAACGACTAATCCCTAACTTCTGTTTTGGCTTACCAAAAGATTGATCAATACGACGAAGCGATTACCCAACAGCTGACCGGGCACTACACAAGCACCCTGGAACTGCTGGGCGAAGACCCTATGCGGGAAGGCCTGCTGAAAACACCGGAACGCGTGGCCAAGGCGATGCAGGTGTTGACTTCCGGCTATACACAGGACCCGGCGGCGATTTTAAACAGCGCGCGCTTCCACGAAGAATACTCGGAGATGGTGATCGTCAAAGACATTGAGCTGTATTCGCTGTGTGAGCACCATCTGCTGCCGTTTTTTGGCAAAGCCCATGTGGCCTACATCCCCAACGGCTATATCACCGGCCTGAGCAAGATTGCGCGGGTGGTGGACTGCTATGCGCGCCGCCTGCAGGTGCAGGAGCGGCTGACGCATCAGATTGTGGATGTGATTCAGGAAACGCTGCAACCCCTGGGCGTGGCGGTGGTGATTGAGGCGCAGCACCTGTGCATGATGATGCGCGGCATTCAAAAGCAGAACAGTGTTACCACAACGAGCGCGTTTTCGGGTTGTTTTGAAGACGGCACGACCCGGGCAGAATTTATGCAGCTGATCAGCAGCCGCCGGAATTAAGATTTCCGGAAAAAGAGCTTATCTTCGCCGCCCGTTGCCGGTAAAGGATGTTTTTTTAGTGGCAATTACCGGAAAGTTTCGGGACGTAGCGCAGCCCGGTAGCGCACATGCATGGGGTGCATGGGGTCGCTGGTTCGAATCCAGTCGTCCCGACAGCAACAAAGAAAAGCTCAGTCTGAAAAGGCTGGGCTTTTTTTGTTTACTGCTGGTCGCAAAGCCTTGATATGGTTGGCACCAACGAAAAATACGGTTGACTTTTCCGGTTTAAACGATTCCATTGTCTTCGTCGGAATCAATTCTTTCCGGAAATACCAGTTTTTGCAACGCTTTTTCTGGTAGCCAAGGGTGCTACGCCGTGCTTCCTTCCCGCCCGTCCGGTTCTTTTGACGGTAAGCCATACGGATGTGACTTTTGGAAGTGCTGAAGCTCGAAGCGATCTGCATAGTTAGAAGCACTATGCTTTTGAGGCAATTTCTGGTCAGGAGGGTTTTTGCCATTTGTAAAGGACCGTCAACAGGGTAGCTGGGAAAACTTTCCGGGAATACAAGCAGCGAAGCCACGGTTTTTAACATTTCCATGCCTTACTTTGGAAGCAGATTTCCCGCTTTTCAATTTTTCCCTGTTACTTGTCAACAGCTCCGCTCAACCTCACCCCGGAACAACTCGCCCGGCAGCGCATCGACACGCTGCTGGACGCGGCGGGCTGGGCGGTACAATCCAAAAACAAAGTCAACCTCGCGGCCGCCCAGGGCGTGGCCATTCGCGAGTACGGCACCGATATCGGCCCTGCCGACTACGTGCTGTTTGTGGACCGCAAGCCGGTTGGGGTGATTGAAGCCAAGCGCGAAGAAGCCGGCCATTACCTGACCACCGTCGAAGACCAAAGCAGGGGCTACGCGCAGGCGAAGCTGAAACGCCTGAACAACGACCCCCTCTCCTTTGTGTACGAAAGCACCGGCGAGGTCACCACCTTTACCGACGCCCGCGACCCCAAGCCGCGCTCGCGCCGGGTGTTTGCTTTTCACCAACCCCAAACCCTCGCTGCCTGGCTGAAAGAAAGCCGCACGTTGCGTGCCCGGTTGCACGATATTCCAAGCCTCCCCCTAGCCCCCTCCGAAGGAGGGGGAACTGGTGGTGGCCTCCGCGACTGCCAGATTCAGGCTATCACCAATCTGGAGCAATCCTTCCGCGAGGCGCGCCCCAAAGCCCTCATACAAATGGCTACCGGTTCGGGCAAAACCTTCACCGCGATTACCGCCATCTACCGTCTTTTAAAATTCGCGAAAGGTAAGCGCGTCCTTTTTCTGGTGGACACCAAAAACCTCGGCGAACAGGCCGAGCAGGAATTCAGGATGTTCCGGCCGCAGGACGACAACCGGCTCTTTACCGAACTCTATGGCGTCACCCGCCTCATTTCTTCCTACATTCCCGGCGACAGTCAGGTGTACATCTCCACCATTCAGCGGCTCTACTCCATTCTGAAAGGCGAAGATCTGGATGAGCGCGACGAAGAGGAAAGCAGCGAAAGCAAGGCCTGGCGTGCCAAAGCGCCCCTGCCCGTGGTGTACAACGCGCAGGTGTCGCCCGAGTTTTTTGACTTCATCGTGATCGACGAATGCCACCGCTCCATCTACAACCTTTGGAAGCAAGTGCTGGATTACTTTGACGCTTTTCAGATCGGCCTCACCGCCACGCCCGACAACCGCACCTTTGGTTATTTCGACCAAAACCTGGTATCCGACTATGGCTACAAGCGCGCGGTGGAAGACGGCGTGCTGGTGCCCTACAACGTTTTTGAGATTGGCACCAAAGTAACGCGCGAAGGCGGGCTCCTGCCCATCGGCGAAGCCGTGTACAGCCGTGAAAAACTCACGCGAAAAGAATTCTGGACCCAACTGGAAGAGGAAGTAGCGTACACCGGCAGGCAACTGGATGATAAGGTGGTGAACCCGAGCACCATCCGGCTGATCGCGAAGACGGTAAAAGAGGCCCTGCCGACTATGTTCCCGGACCGCATCGGCGCCGACGGCAATTTTGAAATCCCCAAAATGCTGGTCTTCGCCAAGAGCGACTCCCACGCCGACGACATCATCCGCATCTTCCGCGAAGAGTGGGGCGAGGAAAATAAATTCTGCAAAAAGATTACCTACCGCAGCGAGGAAGACCCCAAAAACGTGCTGCAACAGTTCCGCAATGAATACTACCCGCGCATTGCCGTAACGGTGGACATGATCGCCACCGGCACCGACATCCGCCCGCTGGAAGTCCTCTTGTTTATGCGTGATGTGCGAAGCCGCTCCTATTACGAGCAGATGAAAGGCCGCGGCACCCGTACCTGTTCGCTGGAAGAGCTGCGCACCAAAGGCACGCCTGCGGCCAAATTCACTAAAGACCACTTCGTGATCATTGACGCCATTGGCGTGGAGAAAAGCCACAAGACCGACAGCCGTCCGCTGGAGCGAAAGCCGGGCCTCTCGCTAAAAGAAGTGCTGGAAGGCGTACACATGGGCGCTACCGACGCCGACATGCTCACCACGCTGGCCGACCGCCTCATCCGGCTGGATAAAAGGATGAACGACCGCGAACGGGCCGGTTTTACCGAAAAGACCGGCCGCACCATTCCGCAGGTAGCGAAGCAGCTTTTAAACGCCCACGACCCAGATACAATAGAGTCGCTTAGTCAACAGTCGAAAGTCGTTAGTGAGGATCCGGCGGAGCAGGAAGCGGCTTTTCAGGAAGCGCACGCGGCTCTTATTGATGCGGCCACCGCGCCGTTCAATGATTACGAGGTGCGCAACTACCTGGTGGAAGTCAAGCGCATGCACGATCAGATCATGGACCATCTGAACCGCGACGAAATTCTTTCCATCGGCTGGGTGAAGGATACCGAAGACACGGCCCGCGCCACCGTGGCGGAATTCACCGCGTGGATGGAAGCCCACAAGGAAGAAATCACCGCCCTGCAGATTTTCTACAGTCAGCCTTATGGCCGCCGCAGCCTTACCTACAAGGCGATCCGCGAGCTGGCTGAAGCCCTCCGAAGGGGCAAACCCGGCCTGGCGCCGTTGGCGGTCTGGCAGGCCTATGAAAAGCTGGAGAAAGTGGTGGGGCAGCCGCGCAATGAGCTGACCGCGCTGGTGAGTCTGCTGCGCCGCGTGACGGGGCCGGATGCGGTGCTTACGGCCTGGGACAAGAGCGTGGACCTGCTGTTTCAGGACTGGGTGTTCCGGCAGCAGGCCGGGGCCCTGAAGTACACCGAAGAGCAGATGGCCTGGCTGAGGATGATAAAGGATTATGTGGCGGCGAGCTTCCACATAGAGCGCGACGATTTTGAACTGGCCCCCTTCAATGCCGCGGGCGGACTGGGCAAAATGTGGCAACTGTTTGGCGACCGTACGGATGCCCTGATTGACGAATTAAATAAAGTATTGGCAGCGTAATGTTTCTTCCATGAAAAAATCACAGAAAAAAATACTCCCGCACTCTCAAGCAAAATTGGATTTGTACCAGAAGTATCTGGAAAAGTATTTTGCTATTCTTGGTTTGGCAAAGAGCGTCACAAAAGTGAATATATACGATTTATTTTGTGGTACAGGAATTTATGAGGATGGTAAAGAAGGAAGTCCAATTTTGGCATTTAGAAAGATTCAAGAAAATAGAGAATTTTTTAAAAAGAACAATTGGAGTCAGAAGCCAATTACATTAACAGTTAATGATAGCGATCCACTAAAGATCACATCTGTACAACATTATATTGAAAGCCATAACACAGCTAAAGCTTGTGATCTAACTTTTACTTCAGAGAGTGTGGCTACTTTATTTCCCAAGCTTGTTAATGAACTGTCTTCTCAGAATGATAGAGAAAGAAACTTGCTCCTGAGTTCCATTAGCAAGTGCAACAGAGTTGATTTTCGGCTTATACGGCTATGGCCTTAAAAAAAGGCCGAAAGCCGGGTCATCTTTGCATTGCAACATGAAAAAGACAACGTACCGGCATCTCG
>JAEVZP010000153.1 GCA_023392185.1 Bacteroidota bacterium | reverse complement strand
CCATCATCCACTCCTGCAGGAAGCGGGCGTGGCCGGCTTCATGGGCCGCAATTTCTTTTAGATGCAGCAGTTCGCGTTCCGGGAACACGCTGCCGCCGCTCTCGGCCACCTGCCGGTAGAAGGCACTGGTGAGTTGCTTCAGCGCATAGATATAGTTGAGCACACCGGCATCGCCGCTGCCCAGGTTTACGCCGCTTTCATAGGCCGGCTGGTTGTCGTCTTTTGTGCAGGAAGAAAGGCCCAGCAGCCCCGCGCCGGCCAGGGCGCCGGCAAGGCCCAGAAAGCGCCGCCGACTGGAGGAGACCAGAACCGTTTCTGCCGGCGTATTTTGGGGAAATACGTGCTTTTGCTCGTCGTTCATAAAAGAACAGAATTTTATTTTTGGGGAAAGGAAAGAAGCTGTCGCACCTCTCAAAAACGTCCGGATCACCAGAGGATTTTCTTAAAAGAAAGACATAAAAGCTTTTTCCGGGGCTGAATGTACTACGAACGGCGAATATTTCCAGCTTTAGCGCTCTTTGCAAACCCTTTTGTCGCCGTCCAATCACCCGGCACCGTGCCGGAGCCGGATCCGGAAAGGAGAATTCCGGAAATTTCCGGAAACAGTCGCTGCTGCAGGGCCCGTCTCTGGGTTTACAGCGAAGCCGGCAGGGTGTAGGTACGTCCGGCATTCTCCTTTTTAAGCCAGGCCATCAGCGGCGAAAAATAATCCAGCATGGCGCGGGCATTCAGTGCATCGCCGGTTGTTTCCTGCAATACCTGCCGCCAGTCTTTGGCTGCGCCCTGCACCAGGATGCCTTTGATGAAATCGCCCACGTCTTTTCGCCCCCAGTAGTTCGTCGCACGAGGGTCTTGCTTCAGGATGTTTTTGGCAATGTGGTTGTGCAGCTGATACAGCAGCGCATAAGACAGCGCATAATCGTAGTACTGTGCCGGGTCGTCGTTGATGTGCGTTTTAGTGGCGGCATCGCAATAGGCTTCGCCGCGCGGCTCCGGCGGCACGATGCCCTGATACTTGCGGGCCAGCGCCCACCACTCGCTGTTGAACTTCCCTGCCGGCAGCTTGTCGGTATAGAGCGCTTTTTCAAAATGGCTCATCGTGCCGGCCGAGAAGTAAATAAACACCACCGAGTTGAGCGCTTCTTTCAGCAAGAGCTGCACTTCGTCGGCCTGGGCATCTGCCGGGATGAGCCCGCGGCCCACCAGATACGGCTTTTGCATCGCCGCCAGGCCCATCATGGTGCCGATCGCTTCATGATAAGCGCGGTTGGCGCCTTGCCGCAGCAGGGGCGGCACCTGCGGGTTGGTGTAGGAAAGATAATAGTAGATATGACCCAGCTCGTGGTTGGTTGTTTCCCACCATTCGCTATTGGGCTCTACACTCATCAGCGAGCGCACGTCCTTGCCGAGGTCCATGTGCCAGGCCGAGGCGTGTGTGTTTTTCTTGACGTTGCTGTCGGCCGGATACGGATACAGAGCGCTTTTGGTGTAGAAACTTTTGGGCAGCGGCTCAAAGCCGATAGAAGTATATAGCCCTTCGGCATTCTCCACAATCCACTGCGGCGATTTGGTACGCAAGACCGAGTCGAGATTGATACCGGAGACGTTTACAAAAGACGACCAGTCCTGTCCCCAGCGGTTGGGCAGCCAGTGGGCAGGCAGCATTTCCGGAATTTGAGCAGATCCGTACTTTTGGGCCGCTTCGTAGCGCATCCAGGTGTGCAACTCGCGGTACAGGGGCCACAGGTCCCGCAGCAGTCCATTCATCAGCTGCATCATTTCGCCTGTTTTCAATCCATAGTCGCCCACCTGATAGGTGAAGTAATCCGGGTAGCCGAGGGCCTGCACCGTTTCGTTGCGCAGGTCGCGCAGGCGCAGCAGGCCGGGCTTCAGCGTCGGGCCGATGGCTTTGCTGGCTTCCCACGCGGCTTCTCTTTTAGCCAGGTCAGTTTCGCTTTTCAGAATGTCGTCCAGCTCGTTGGGCGTGGTCTTTTTTCCGCCCAGCATAAACTGATAGCCATAAAGCTTCTGCGTTTGGTCGGTTTCGGCCGCAATGCGGGTTTTAACCAGCGGCGCAATGGTTTGCGGGTTGTTGGCCGCCGCATACAGGACTGTTTCCAGTTGTTTTCTCTGGAGGTCGGTCAGTGTTCCGGGCCGTTCCAGGAAGCGGCGGGCCGCAGTGATATTTTGCGTGCTGCCGGTAAAGGCGGCCATGGCTTCGTCGGCAGCTTTGGCCGCTGCAGCGGTGGTCGTGTCGCCTTCCCGGATTACCGTCTGCGACACCCACTGGGCTTCAGAAGACTGCTTATACAGGCGGACATATTCCTGCGTATAACCGTCCAGAAAAGCCTGTGCTTCGCGGGAGCCGGAATGGCTGGAAGATTGTTTTTTTGAGACGGCCTGCGGGCCGGCACAGCCGGCCAGGCCCAGCAGCAGGGCCAAAGATGGGCAGAGAAGAGAAAAACGCATAAGCAAAGAAGATGGCAAGGATACAAAAATAAGCTTTGTCGCCCGGGCACTCCGGATCCGGATTTTCTGCTACCGGCCCGATAAAAAAAAGCTGCCTGCATCCCTTCCGGGATGCAGGCAGCTTTGACAACGGAAAGCGTTTTCCGGAAAAAAACTTAGTCGCGGCTACGACGGCGGCGGCGGGGCGCTTCGTCCTGCATTTCGTTTTCACCGTCCGCATCGCGGTAGCGGTCCATGCGGCGGGTTTCGCTCATCGGCTCGCGGCGGGCACGACGCACGCGGCTGCTGCCGTCGGTAGCAAAGTTCCACTGCACGCCCAGCATGAATTCGCGACCAAAGGTGGCGTCGAATACATTTTCGCGGGTGTAGACGCTGGCGTTGGTTGGTTCTTCATCCTTAAGCGTTTGGAAACCCAGACGGCCAAAAGCACCGGTCAGGGCCATGGTGCGGGTGATGTTGATTCCCACTGACGGCATGATGTTCACGTCCACACCATTGATACGGCCCGTGGTGGTGGTAACGCCGGCAGCCTCCGTTTTGGTTTTGCCGGTCAGGTACATGGCGTTCAACTGTCCGTTGACGAAGAACATCGGAGAGATGTGCTTGGTGTAGCGCAGGAACGGGCCTACAGCGAAAGTGTTGGATGTCTTTTTGGTTTCTACCAGGCTGCCGGAAGGCGTGCTGCGCACCTGACTGTAGTCATAACCCAGGGCCAGACCGGCGCCCCAGTTGTTGCTGAACTGATAGCCAACGCTCGGAGCAATGCCGAAGTTGTTCTCGACCGGTCCGTTCACCGTTTTGTTGGCATTGTTGGTTTCTGAGTTGGAGTGCGTATAGCCTACGCTACCATTCACAAACACATCGCCCAGTTTCTGGGCATGGGCAGCGCCGAAAGCAGTGAGCGCAGCCAGAGAGAGGATGAGTTTCTTCATAAAAGAAAGAAAGTGGAAGAAAGATTAGGGACGCAAGTTAGTTGAGGCAATCACAATACGCAAGGCAGACCCGCAGCCCCCACACCGGATGGCTAAATTTCCGGGTCCGGAGCCGGCCCGACCTTAAACCAGGAGCTGTAAAACAGGTAGTTCTTCGCAATCCGCCCGATCTCGCCGGCCATCAATTCCGCCGAAACGTCCTTTACTTTCTTGGCCGGTACGCCCGCCCACACCGTTCCCGGCGGCACCACCGTTCCTTCGAGCACTACCGCGCCGGCCGCGATCAGCGACCCCGTCCCGATGCGGGCATTATCCATCACAATAGCCCCCATCCCAATGAGTACTTTGTCTTCTACCACACAGCCATGCACAATCGCGTTGTGGCCAATCGAAACATCGTTTCCAATAACGGTTTCTGTCTTCTCGTAGGTGCAGTGAATGCACGCGCCGTCCTGCACATTCACCCGGTCGCCCAGGGTAATTTTGTTGACATCGCCGCGCACTACGGCGTTGAACCAGAAAGAACAGTCGACGCCGGCCGTCACATCGCCCACAATGGTAGCATTAGGCGCGACAAAACAAGATTCCGGGAGTTGAGGCAATACGCCTTTTACAGGCAGGATAACAGGCATAAGAAAAAGTTTTGTGCAGGAAGCCGGAAAAGGCCATCAGGGGAATTCCTTGGGAATTGATCCCTTCACCTGCGGTCGCTGTCTCCGATTCCGACCCGCAATTTCCGGAAACCGGCGCTAATGGGGAAATGTTCTCTGGCGTAACAGGGTTGCGATCGGCTGAAATCTACTAAAGGCACCGGTCAACCAAGGCTCTTCCACCCGCGCACGCGCCCTTAAGATTTCCGGAAAAATCGGCGGTGTTTAACTTCCTGCCAAAAGCAACCCGGCATGGAAGCCGCCCTGCCGATAAGGTATTACTTTTGCCCACAGCGATTCCGGAATTTCCGGAAAATTTTGGTCTCCCCGGCCCCGCTGCCCTTGTCACCATGCAACAGTACCTTTCTTTATTACAGGATATTCTTCAAAACGGAACTGATAAAAGTGACCGTACCGGCACCGGCACACGCTCGCTTTTTGGCCGCCAGATCCGCTTCGACCTTTCGGAGGGCTTTCCGCTTGTCACTACCAAAAAGGTGCATCTGAAAAGCATTATCCACGAGCTTTTGTGGTTTTTGAAGGGCGATACCAATATCGGATATCTAAAGGAAAACGGCGTTCGGATCTGGGATGAATGGGCCGATGCAGCCGGCGACCTCGGTCCGGTCTATGGCCATCAGTGGCGCTCCTGGACGGGTGCCGACGGCACGACGCACGACCAGATTCAGGACGTGCTAAACCAGATCCGGACGACCCCCGACAGCCGCCGTATGATCGTGAGCGCCTGGAATGTAGGCGACCTGAAAAACATGGCCCTGATGCCCTGCCACGCCCTTTTTCAGTTTTATGTGGCCGACGGCAAGCTCAGCTGCCAGTTGTATCAGCGCAGCGCCGATGTGTTTTTGGGCGTGCCGTTCAACATTGCTTCCTATGCCCTGCTCACGATGATGATGGCGCAGGTTTGTGGGCTCCGGGCCGGCGACTTTGTACACACTTTTGGTGATGTGCATCTCTACAACAATCACTTCGGGCAGGCCCAACTGCAACTAAGCCGGGCCCCCTACCCCCTGCCTGCCATGCACCTCAATAAGGACGTAAAAGACCTTTTTGATTTCCGCTACGAAGATTTCACCCTCGAAAATTACCAGAGCCATCCCGCTATCAAAGCGCCGGTGGCGGTGTAGAGGCCCCCAGCCTATGTGACTCCTTTCCTAAACAAAGACGCCAAGATTGGGCGTCTCTATAGTATCCTCTTTTCTCTTTCGTCTCCCATGATCCTTTCCTTTATCGCTGCCCTCGACGAAGCCCATGCCATTGGTTTTGGCGGCGGTATGCCCTGGCACCTGCCCGATGACCTGAAGTTTTTCAAGCGTGTCACGATGGGTAAACCGATGCTGATGGGTCGCAAAACCTGGGAGTCGCTGCGCGGAGTGTTACCCGGACGGCCGCACCTGGTCGTTTCTTCCAGGGCGATTGCGAATTTGCCTGAAGGCGTGCGCGCTTTTACTTCTGTTGAAGAAGCGCTGGCAGCCTTAAAAGAATACGACAGCGAAGAAGGGTTTGTGATCGGCGGCGGTGTTTTGTTCCAAAAGCTTCTGCCTGAGGCCGACCGGCTGTATCTGACGCAGTTACACACCCGCGTGCCCGATGCGGATACATTTTTCCCACAGGTGGATTTTTCGGACTGGAAGAAAGTGTGGACCGAACGCCACGAAGCCGACGACCGGCATCCTTTTCCGTTTACGTTTGAACAATGGGAGCGGTAGCAGATACCTCGCTGCGCGCACTGGAGCTGGAGAAAGTCCGGCTGCGTTACCCGCGCTGGCTGCAACGCCTGCTTTTTTTCCGGAAAGCGAAAGGCATTCATGGGGTGCACTCGCCGCTTGCCTACCGGCTGGCCGCCACTGTTTTTATGCTGCCCGATGCCGGACGCTCCATGGAAACGCGGCTTCAGGAAGCCCTTGAGGGCTTTTATTTTGAGACCGTTGACCTAGACGGGCTGCCGGCTGCGCTGGCCCTTCTGGCGCAGGAGCAAAGTGGCGCCCTCTGGGTGGAAAACACCTCAGCCGGCCGCACCGGATGGCTGGCGGCCTGCGCCGATGCGCGTGTGACCCTCGCCATCGATTGTTTCGACAGCGGTTTACTGCTGCGCGCGCCCGGCATCCGGGAAAAGCAATACCTGCGGCAGCGCCGTAAAAAGTAATACGGCACACTTGCGTGCGCCGTAAGATTGAATTCTTTTCCCGGAGCAAGGGCCGGGACCTGCGGAGGTTCAGGATCCTTTGCAGTGGCCGTAACCGATGCCTTAGCTGAAGTCCAGCAACTCTACGTCGAATACCAGCGCCGCATGGGGCGGGATAGCACCGCCGGCACCACGTGCGCCATAGCCGAGGTCGGCCGGGATGAAGAGCCGCCATTTGTCGCCCACGCTCATCAGTTGCATCGCTTCGGTCCAGCCTTTGATCACCTGGTGGACGCCGAAAGTGGCCGGCTGACCGCGTTTATAAGAAGAATCGAATACCGTTCCGTTCGACAGTCGGCCTTCATAATGCACAGTCACTTGTGTCGTCGGTCCCGGGTGAGCGCCACCGTTGCCCCTGTGGAGCACCTCATATTGCAGGCCGGATGGCAACACGGTTACACCTTCGCGGCAGGCATTTTCTTCCAGAAATTTCCGGGAAGCCTCCTGTTGTTGTGCCGTGCGGGTGCCCAGCATTTCCCGCAGTTTGTCGCTCATACTCATGGTGTTCGATGATTTTTTGGAGAAAGAAGCGGCAAAGATGGCACATCCGGCTGAAATGGGCGATACCTGGTTGTTGCTATTCTTCCATCAAAACCGGGCGGCTGCTGTATTCTTTCATCAGCACATTGTGGTATTCGGCGGCTTTTTCCAGCCAGGCTTTGAAGATATCACGGGCGTGCTCTGCCGTCAGGCTGGGGTCGAGCACCGAGGCGCTCAGCACGATAAATTCACCTTTGAGGGAAAAGATAACCCCCCGGCACGTGAAGTTGGCGTTGAGCAGGTATTGGTAGAGCGCGTTGATATTGTCTTTGGGCAGGCGGCAGAGATAGGTATCGGACGAAATGAAACCGTCGTCCGGATTGTAGCGCAGTCGCATCTGCACACCGCCGTCCTGAATTTCCCAACGGTTGGCGCCGGTGCGCACCAGCTCGGGCGTGTAGCCGAGGGCCGAGAGGGCTTCTTCGATCTTGAAGGCCATGCCATAGCTCGGAACGGCATCGGCTGCGGGGTCCGGGAAGTCAATGCGGGTGCCGCACACCGGGCAGTAGGTTTTGTTTTCGAGCGTGTCGGCAGTGATAATGGCGCCGCAGGAAGGACAAGCCAGTGCCCGCTTCCCGTAGTGTGGGCGGTAGAGTTCCAGGTCTTGCTGCAGGTAGCGGGCCGAAAGGGCAAAGCCGAGGTTGTCGCCGCCGCGGATGATAAAGGTATTGACCCCAATCACATCGCCTTGGGCATTGACAAGCGGGCCGCCGGAATTTCCGGGATTGATCGCCGCATCCACCTGCAGGTAGTTGAGTCCTTTCTGCACCCGGTCGGCACGCGAGATCACGCCCTGCGTCGCCGAATAGTTAAGGCCGAAAGGGTGACCAATGGCCAGCACGCGGTCGCCGTCCTGCGGGGGTGTAAAGGTGCCCAAGGTGATGGCCGGGAAAGGAATGTCTTTCTGAGCCGGGGGTGCCAGGAAGGCAAGATCGCGGCGCTCGTCGGTGAAAAGCACCCGGCTGATTTGTTTGGGGAAGCGCAACCCTTTGATCGTTACCCGCTCGGCGTCTTTCACTACGTGGTTGTTGGTCACAATAAGGTCGTAGTCGGGCAGGTAAAAGCCGGTTCCGGTGCTGTTCTGGGTTGCGATCTGCACAAGCGCATTCCGGAATTTTTCGATGATCCCTTCGGCATTGATCGGGTTGTTGTAAGGAGGCATAGGCGGAAGTTAGAGAAACGGTCAACAAATCGCAAGAACTTCCCGGTAGCAAGCCGGCCCCGGCCGGAAGAGCGCTGGCTACTGTAGAAATTTCCCGGATCTTTGGTTCCCGGCAACACGATGCAGGAAAGTTGTGCCGGAAGCCTTTCCTACGCCAAAAGGAAAAGCAATAAGAAAGGCCGGAACCGATATTCCCCAAAAACAGAAGAGGCACCCTCTCTCCAGGAATGCCTCTTCAACCCTTAAAAAAACCACCTCCCACGCAAGGAGTACAAAAGCAATGAACCGGCACGTACACTTTACCGGGGTTAAGCTCCCTTTCCTAACACACCCAGTGCTCACTGTGCCTTGCTTTGTATATAGAAACGAAAAAAGGGACTCGCTGGTTTGCCGAATCCCTGCTTTTTTGAAAAAAATTCTCTTTGCCGGAAAGAAAGGAATAGTTTTTTTAACCCACCCCCTTACCGGCAGCTGGGTTGCTTTAGGAATAGCCTTTTTTCTACGAAAAAAATGCCTTTTTGCTTCTCTTTATACAAAAAAGCTTCCCGGCAACTAAACCTTGGGCCTCCAACACGCATCCTATACGGAAGAAGAACTTGTTGCGCTGTTAAAGACGCGAAGCGAGGCTGGGTTTTCTTATCTCTACGACCATTATTCGCCGGCGCTCTATGGGTTGCTGCTTCAGATGAGTGGCCAGCCCGAAGCAGCCAACGATCTGCTACAGGAAGTTTTTGTCAAAATCTGGAACTACATCGAACGCTACGATCCGGCACTGGGCCGGCTT
Source organism: Bacteroidota bacterium (assembly GCA_023392185.1). Classification (GTDB taxonomy): domain Bacteria; phylum Bacteroidota; class Bacteroidia; order Chitinophagales; family Chitinophagaceae; genus UBA1952. The sequence goes on along the minus strand of JAEVZP010000153.1, from coordinate 16,122 downwards.
TATACCTGGATGATACAGATTACCCGCAACACGGCCCTTGATTATCTTAAATCCAAAACTTATAAAAACAGCCTCCAAAACCAAGCGCTGTCAGCTACCGTATCTGATAGCAGCGCACACAGCGGCCTGCCCAAGACAGATTATATCGGGCTGAACGGCGTGTTAGAAAAGCTGGACGCCGATAAGAAACAGCTGATAGACCTGGCCTATTTTAAAGGTTATACGCAGGACGAAATTTCCCGGCGCCTCGACATTCCCCTCGGTACGGTCAAGACCCGCCTCCGTGCCGCATTTGTAATCCTCCGTAAACTCCTTAAAGACTACAGGTAGCCATGGATATCGAAGCCTACATATCGTCCGGGATTCTGGAGACCTACGTGCTGGGTCAGGCCACTGCGGAGGAAGCGGCGATCCTGGCGTGCGTAGTCCGGAACAACGCGCGGGTGCGGGAAGCGCTGGCAGAAATATCCGAGACCCTGGAAGCGATGACAGATCAATCGGCAACCCTTCCGCCACCGCATCTCAAAGCGGCGCTTCAAAGCCGCCTTTCTTTTGAAACAGCACCTGCTGAAACGGTCCATACAAAGCAAAGCACCGGAAAAACCAGAGCCCTGCCGCAGCCCGCTGCGCCGGAAATCCCTTCCACCAACCGTTCCGTATTCTGGAGAAATCTGGCACTCGCTGCTTCGCTCCTATTCCTGGCCAGCGCCGGTGGCTACCTGTATTCCATCCAACAGGAAAGCCGCACCGCTGCCCGGCTCAACCAGATGGAGAAAGCGCTTGCCGACAATAATATTCAGCTTGACTACTATCGATCCAAAGAGTGGATGCTGGCCCAGCCCAACATGCAACTGGTAATGCTTCAAGGGGTTGAAAAGCATCCGGATGCCCGCGCGATGGTAATGTGGAATGCCAAAACACACGATGTGCATCTCGACATTATTAGCATGCCGCAAGCCCCTACCGGCAAACAATATCAACTGTGGGCCCTGGTAGATGGCAAACCCGTGAGCGTCGGTATGTATAATAATGACGCGCCGCTTAGCGCCTTCTCCGCTCCTGTTGACAAGGCGCAGGCTTTTGCCATCACCCTGGAGCCGGAAGGTGGCGTGGAATCTCCCACCATGGAAAACCTGATGGTAATGGGTGAAGTGAAAGGATAAGAAGGGAGGGGTGGTGTGGCTAAAAAACCGGCTTTTCCGGAAATGAAAACGTTCCGGCAAATGGTTACATATTAGCTTCCCGGCTCAGGTGGTCAGTCACTTATTTTAGGAGCTTTCTCTTCAAAGCCATTGTGCTCTCTAGGAAAACCTCCCGCTCTATTCTGCTTCAGGAATTGCCTTATTTTAGCTGTATAGATATCCAATTCCAAAGTGCATCTTGTTTTAAGATAATAAGGGCCACAGAGACCACGGAAGTGTTCACAGAGGTCCACAGAGACACCCGTCAGGTCTTTGTGGACCTCTGTGCCTTCTTTGCGCTCTCTGCGGCCTTTATTTAACTATAACCAGTTGAAAATGAATACCCATAAAGCGAGATTCACGTTATTCCAATACATAAGCACCGTCAGTCAGCGTTGCATGAAAAGGCTGTCCCAGCGCTTTGCAGGAATCCTTCCAGGCCAAAATGCGCCAGCGCTTGTCAAGGCTGCCCGCCACCAGCATCCGGGGACGAAAAGCAGCCTGAAGGCCTGCCGGCGACAACCCTTTAAGCGGTCGTGCAATCAATAAAACATCTATCGGAAAGGGAAGAGGCACGTCAAAGCGGTTGGCTGAATCGCGGTAAAAAAGCACGGTTTTTCCGGAAATATGCTGCACTGCGGACGTATCGGCAGCACCTCCTCTCCGCCAGGCCCGGAAGCCCGTTCGGGTGGTTTTTGCGGCCTTTAAAGAATCTTCCGGCAGATCGGTAAAAAGGGGCTGAAAGGTTTTTCCGCGAAAGTGATCGGCTACCAGCACACCGCTTTTGCTATAGACCACCAGCCGGTCTTGCTGCAGCGCTGCATGTTGATTTTGAATGGAAAAACCCAGTAAGACGGCCAGCGTGAGCCCGGCTCCGAAAAAAGCTTTTTTGTTTTTGTGAAGGAGCCCGATGGCCAGCAACGTTAAAAGAAGATATACCAGCACTAACTCCCCAAACGACAGTTGCAAATGCGCTAAAGCCTCCGGATTCCAGTCCTGCACGACCCGGATAAACCGGTTAAACAACCGGACGAAAAACGCCGTTCCTGCCGCAATGCCGCCTGCCACCGACGGCGCCGCCGCAAACACCAATACGCCTATTCCGCCAAACAGGGCAATAATACCAATCAGAATCCAGGCAACGAGATTGGCGATCAGGAAAGCCAGCGGAAAATTGTGGAAATAATACACCGAGAGCGGCGCCACCAGCATTTGCGCACAAAAACTCACCACAACTGCATTCCACAGCACCCGCAGCACCGGGTTGCGGACGACAACGAGCCGTTGCAGATGCGGATAAAACAAAACAATAGAAAGCACGGCCAGCACAGAAAGCTGGAAGCCAACCGTAAACAGCCACATCGGCTCTACACACAAGATGAGCAATACGCCGACCAGTAACGTATTGAGCGTATGGTGCCGAACATCCAGCAGAATGCTGCCGGCCAGCAAGGTAAACACAACGGCGGCCCGAATGGCCGAAGGAGGTGCACCGGCCAACAACACATAGATCCAAACGGCAATCAACCCCAGACTGTATTGCACGCGCCGCCCCCACACGCCCCGCACCAGATACGGAATGAAAAAGAAAGCCAGAAACAAGGTGGCCAGGTGCGAGCCGGAAATCGCCACCACGTGAATCACGCCGGTATCTGCATAAGTTTTCCGGATTTCCGGATCGAAGTCAGATTCGTTGCCCAGGAGCATCGCCTGCAACAAGGCGCGGGTGTCGCCGTCGGCCACATGGCGCGCAAGTGCATCCATCGCCCAGCGGTTCATGCGCGCTACAAGAGATGCCGCGCGGGGTTCCTGTTTGCCCCGGATCATCACCGAATCGACCGGCAGGGCCAGTTGGTGGTAGTTGTTTTGCCGGTTGTAAAACCGGCGGGCATCAAAGCCAAATGGGTGCGCTGGTCCGCCATGGGCTTCCAGCCGGGACGGGATGACCAGCGTATCGCCGACGCCATAAGGGCAAAGGCTATCAGTTTTAAAAACCGTTAGCAGGATTTTTCCGGAAATAGGCTGCGCGCGCAGCGTGTCGAAAGCCAACAGCGCTTCCGTTTCCATGCGCCAGGTTTTGGGTGTTTCCTTCGGCACTTGCCGGATGCATACCACGAGCGCACCTTTTTCGTCGGCAACCTTGCCCACCCAATCGGCCCGGTTGCGCACATCGTGAGCCGCCGAAAGGCCGTAGCCGGCGAAGGCCAGAAGCAGGATGACATTCAGGAAACGCAGCGCGAGATAAGCGCCGCTCAGCCGCCGCGCCCGGTTGAGAATCCAAAGAGATGCCAGCAACAACGTGACGGCTGCCAGCGCCATAGGTAAAGAAAGCCTTTGCGGAAAGGTATCATACAGCGCAATGCCGGCGATGAAAGGCAGCAGCAGCCGGAATACCGGAATTTCTTCCCAAAACCACGCTGCGCGTCGGGGCCATTGCATAGGAGCTGCCTTTTATTTTAAAAAAGGAGCAGGTAAGGTAGTGTAGGTATTTAAAATACAAAAGTCCAATCCAAAATTTCCGGAAATGCCACAGACCTGACAGGTCCAGGCTGGAGTGAAACTGAAGCCGCAGATGCCTGTCAGGTCCAAAAAAACCAGTTTTCCGGAAATTTCAGCTTCTCAAATGACCTGACAGGCATCTACGGACTGCGCCCTCGACCTGTCAGGTCCCGGAAGGCGCTGCCAGTGTAAGGAGGTGCTTGCGAGCCTCGGCGGCCAGCGTGCTGCCGGGATAATCAATCAAAAGGCGCTCGAAGGCTTCGCGGGCCTGCTGTGGCTTTTTGAGATACACTTCGTAGATAAGGCCCTGCTGATAAAGCGCATCGTCGGCCAGCACGTCGGCGCCATAGTCTTTTACGATGTTTTCCAACAAAGCAATTGCCTCGTCGTAGCGCTGCTGTCGCACCAGAATGGCACTGCGCTTGAAAAGAATATCATCCTGCAGCTCGCTTTCCGGGAATCCTTTCGCCACCGAATCCAGCAATGTACTGGCTGCTTCCAGCCGGTTTTGAAACAGAAGCAAATCGGCAGCGGCAAAGCGGCGCAGCGGCGTGTAATTGGAATCGGGCGGTGTGTTTTCGGTGATCAGCACCGAGAGCGCCAGGGCGTCGTTGGCAATCAGCTCTGAGGTGGAAGCTTTCAACACCGAAAGCTGCCCTTGTGCCCAGTCAAAGTCACCACGATACCAGGCCAGCTTCGCATTCCGGAAACGGGCTTCTTCCCCCAGGGCATCTTCCCGGAACGCTTTATCTACTTGACTATAGGTCAGCGTCGCGTCCCATACTTTTCCTTCGAGTAGCTGGTAATCGCCCAGATCGAGGCGGGCCGCACCAGCTTCGGGTCGGGGCAGGCGGTTCGCAGTCAGTGCTTCTTCGAGGATCGAAACGGCCTTCGGAACGTTGCGCCGGAAGCGGGCTTCCAGTGCTGCACGCGCCTGCGTAGTTCCGGGTTGTGCATCCTGTGGGTGCTGAGCGAAATAGCGGTCAAATTCTCCGGCGAGGGTGTCGGCAAAGGTTTTGTCGGGCACGGGTTGTGCCTGCAATCGCTGCATACCGGTGTGCAGCCGCTCGGCAGCCGCGTAGTTCTGCATAGCAGGCGTTCCGGCTTCGGTGGCCATGCCGAGCGCTTCGTAGGCAATATCATATTGGCCTTCGGCGCGGGCGGTGCGGGCAAACTCCAGTAAGCGGCGACCGCCTTCCTGCCCGCGCTCGTCGAGGGCGCGCACCTGCAGCAGCGCGCCTTCCCAATCGTCGCGGCGCGTGTAGAGCCATAGCAGAATGTCGGCATACAGAATATTTCCGGGATCGGCCTGCACGCGCTTAATCACTGTTTTGGTAGCAATCTGGGTTTTTCGGACATCGTCGCCCAGAATCTCCAGCAGGGCCGCCTTGATGTCTTCGGCCGGACGCAGTTGCATCGGCGACGAGTTGAGGGTAGCGTCAATCGCCGCTTCGGTGTTTCCGGTTTTGGCATACAGCCGCGCCATGGCGGGCGCATAAATCACCTTGTTCTGTACAATATCAGAGGCTTTTTCATACACCTTCAAAGCCCAGGCATCCTCTCCGGTCGCGCTAAAGGCAGTCGCCAGGTTATTGGTCAGCAGGTCATCGCCATTCACAAAGCGCAGGGCTTCGTTCCAGATTTCTTCCGCCTTTTTTTCCTTGCCACTTTGCTGCATCACCACGCCCATATCTACAAAAGGAAGGGGGGAACCCGGCTCGCGGTTGCGGCGTGCTTCGGCCAGTTTCTCGGCCCCTTTAAATTCTTTGGTTTGAAGCAGCAGCCGGAAATAAGCGGTGTAATATTCACTATTGGCCGGCGCCGATTGATACAGACTGTCGATAATGCGAACGGCTCCCTTGGTATCGCCGGTGTTTTGCAACCGCAGCGCATCCGAAAGCCGGTCTTGCTGCGCAAAAGCAGTGGCCGAAAAAAGCAATCCGCACAAAACAAAAAACAAACGCATAGACTTCTAAAAATACAAAGAAAACGCCTTCCAAACTAAACTCGTTTGAAAGACCAGGGAAAACGGATTGGTACGGCTGGACATGGATTTTTTCCGGGAAACGGATACGTTCTATAAGTTCCTTACTGCCTGCACCCACGCGACGCCCGTAGAGACAAGGCATGCCTTGTCTCTACAATACATTATTCCCGGATTCCGCTTTTCAGCGGAATGACAAAATGGATGACGATAAAACGAGCTAACGATGCAACATTCTGCCGCACGGATCATGCAATCGGCCATTCCTAATCCCTGCTACCCAACTAACTCCTCCGGATCAGCCGCCACAGGCTTTTTTCAATAATATCGGCGGTAGACTGGCACGCCTCGAAGGTTGCATCATCGTAATGGCGGGCGAGCGAATGTTTCAGCGCATCTACTTTTTCGGGCGGCGCGGGCGCGTCCTGCCGCAAGGCGTGGCGGAGGTCCATCAGGCGCACCCGCTCGCTGCGCATCCGGTGGGCAATCATCGCCCGCTCTTCCTGCTGGTACTGTGCCATGACCTGCGGATTGAAATGCTTCAGCGCCAGTTCTACGAACGGATAATTTTCCTTGAAAAACTGGGGTTGATACACCTTTACTTCGCCTTCGTAAAACTGCTGATCGAAATCTACCGGGCGGATCCGAAACTGATAGTCGTCAAAGTCGGGCGTGATGACGAACACGAAATTATAGGCCCGCATATCACCGAGGATGCGCACCAGGCAGCGCTCGTTGAACTTCACAAAATCCTTGGCGATCCGCTTGGGGTTAAACTCCGGTCGCTGGAGGTATTCACGGGCAAAAACATCTCCCGGAATGCCGGCAATATGCTCTTCAATCAGGGTGTCCTGGGAGGTGAGAAAGTTGATGATATTGGGCGAAAGCAGGTCTTCGAGTTCCAGTCCGTAGGCGCGCGAGGCGTCGGCCACTTTCACATAGAAATAATCGTACACCTCGTTGTAGCGGTTCACGATCCGGATCCGGAACGGGTGCGTGTTGCCGAAGGTGCAATAGTCGATCCGCTCGATAAACAGGTGCTGCTGCACGTTCAGGTCGCCACCGGCTTTGAGCAATGCATAAATCTTTTTCAGGCCGTTGTGGATCTCGTCGATTGCATACGAGGGATAAATCGCCGTTTCCCAAAAAGTATCTTTTCCGGCTTTGTCGGTGAGGGGAATGCTTTCCTGAAAATCGCGCAGCTGATTATAGGAAATCGGCAGGTCCACCTCGCGGCCATAGCGGTGCAGGTAGCGGCGCAGCGGCGCACCAATCGGATGCACCTCTTTTTTCCGGGAAATATGAATCGGGTCAAGAGCCATTTAAAATAACGTGCATCTCGTTTTAAGATGATAATGGCCACAGCGAACACGGAAGTGTTCACAGAGGTCCACGGAGATACCCGTTAGGTCTTTGTGGACCTTTGTGCTTTCTTTGTGCCTTTTGCGGTCTCTATTCAACTATAACTAATTGTAAATGAACGCTTATAAAGCAAGATTCACGTTAAAATACGTTTAGCAGGAGGCGTTTCAGGGGCTGTTTGAACAGGAAATTTCCGGAAATCGCCGCTGTCGGAAACATTGCGTTCCAACTTCCGTGCCCGTTTCCGTTCCAACCTCCACAGAAAAACGGCTTAATTTCCGGAAAGCTGGCTTTTCAGTTCCTCAAATGCTTTTTCACACACCCGCTCCAGGTTTTCGAAAAGCGGCACGAGTGTTTCCAGGCTGCCTGCACCACCGGCTATTTGCTCCATCAACAGGATATTGCTCACTTCTTCCTTCACCCCCATATAGCTCAGTTGCGGTTTCAGAGAATGGGCCGCAATCTTCACCCCCTCCAGCTTTTTATCGGAAAGTCCCTGCCCCATTTCGCCCAGCAGGCGCGGCGTATTGGTTAGAAACATCTGGATGTATTTATCCATCTTGACCGGTGATCCACCCGAAAAACTTTTAAGGAAACCCAGATCGGTGACGGTATCGGGCAGCGGTGGCAAGGAAGACTTTTCCTTTTCCACCGGCCGGGCCACTGTTTTGGTTTTTTCCGGAAGGGCCAGCACCATGGCGCGCTTCAGATCTTCTACCGTAAAAGGCTTCGGCACATAAGCGTTCATCCCCGCCGACAGGTATTTGTCCACGTCTTCGCGCAGCACATTGGCCGTCATGGCGATGATCGGCGTGCTGCAGGCAGGCTGAAAAAGTTCTTTACGAATGGTGCGCGTAGCCTGCACGCCGTCCATCACCGGCATCTGCACGTCCATAAATACCAGATCGAAGGGAGCTTCCCGCAGGGCATCTACTGCAATCTGTCCGTTTTCGGCGAAAGAAAGCTGTGCGTCGGGCAACAGGTCGCGCAGCGTGTCTTCAGCTACCATGCGGTTAAATTCGTTGTCTTCCACCACCAGGATGCGGGCGTTTTGGAAATGTTCCGGCAACTCGGTTGTTTCGGGCAGGGCACCGGCGACTGCTTCGGCGGGCAGGGCCTCGGTGAGCGGAAAATTCACTTCCACAAAAAAAGTGGTTCCGACTCCTTTTTCGCTTTCTACTGAAAGGGAACCGTCCATCAGGTCCACCAGTTGTTTGGAAATGGTGAGCCCAAGACCGGTGCCGCCAAATTTCCGGGCCGTGTCGGAGCCGGCCTGGGTAAACGATTCAAAAATCTGCGACACGTATTCCGGGGAAATGCCGATGCCGGTGTCTTCGATCTCAAAACGCACCCGCGCATCATCGGGCGTGTGGTTGGCCAGCACGGCGCGCACCCGAATGTGTCCTTTTTCGGTAAATTTCACCGCGTTGCCGGCCAGGTTGAGCAGGATCTGGGTGAGGCGCGTGGGATCACCGGTGAGCGTATCGGGGATTTGCGGGTCGATTTCGGTCCGGAAATCCAGTCCTTTTTCCTCGGCTTTCAGGCCCAGCACTTCCGCTACGTTGGCCATGATGCCGACGAGGATAAACGGTATCTTTTCGAGGCGGATTTTTCCGGCTTCCAGCTTCGAGAAGTCGAGAATGTCGTTGATGATGACCAGCAGGTTGTCGGCGCTTTGCCGGATTGCATTGAGGTAGCGAAGCTGTTCGGGCGAAGGGTTTTTTTCCAGCAACAGCCGCGTCATGCCTACAATCGCGTTCATTGGTGTACGGATTTCGTGGCTCATATTGGCCATAAACTGCTGCTTCAGCAGAGCCGTTTTTTCCGCCACTTCCCGCTCTTTATAGGCCAGTTCCAGCTCCTGGCGCATTTGCAGGCCGCGTAGTTTGTTGAAAGCCGTTTGCCGGAAAATCTCTTCTTTCAGCTGTTCGAAGGCGCGTAGGTGATGATAAGCCTGCGGTAGGTTGCCCATCAGTTCATACAGCGTGGCGTAGGTTTCGTGAATGGCCATCACATCGGAGCGGCGCTGCGAGTCTTCGGCCAGGTCCATCGCTTTTTCGAAATGCGCCGCAGCCCGCCGGTAGTTGCCTTCCTGCATCCGGATGCACCCCTGATAGTAATAGCAGGTGATGGGTACTTCCACATCGCCCATCTCCTCGCCCACCTTGAGGGCATTGGCCAGATATTCTTCGGCCGGGCCGGAAACCCCCATTTTGTAATATACTTTTCCCAGTCCGCTCAGGGCCAGGGCATGGGCAATGGTGCCATCGTCGGCCAGCTCGGCGTTGCGCTGAAAATGCTCCAGGGCCGAACTGTAGTCGCCTTGCTTGAAATAAATATTGCCCAGGATATAGTGCAGGTTGCCGAGGCGGTGAATGTCTTTCTGCCCTTCAAAAACCGGCAGGGCCTGCTGTGCCGATTCGAGTGCATTATCATAGTCGGCCAGGTCGTAGTAGATCGCAGCAATCGAAGCGAGCGTCACGGCCTGCGCCTTGCGGTCGCCGGAGGCTTCGATCAGTTGCAGCGCTTTGTCGAGATAATTCAGGCCACGCACCAGATCGCCCAGGTCGCGGTACACGGCGGCGAAGTTGTTGAGCACGCGGGTTTCCAGTCCTTTGTTTTTCACTTCGCGTGCGATGACGTAGGCCTGATTCAGCACGTCGCGGGCTTCTTCGTATTCGCCAAGCCGCCAGTAGCACCAGCCTTTCATATTGAGGCCGCGCCCTTTGCCCAGCGTATATCCGGCGGTGTCGGAGCGGCCGAGGATTTCGTCGGCCAGGGTGAGGGCTTTTTCCACGTCGTAGTTGCGCACCTCCATCGCCTGATCGATGAGGATGTCGATGCGTTCGGTTTCATTGACGGCGTTTTCGTAGGTGGTTTGTAATTCGTTGTAGCGAAGCGTATCCATGCTTTGCTAAAATAAGGCACGGCGGCGAGGGAAAGACGCCCTTTCTCAAATCCTTTGAAATGCCCCGGAAGGCTTGTCATTCCGACCGGAGCGCAGCAAATCGAAACAACAGCTTCTTTTGGGAGTGTCTCTTGTTGTTTTGTCACCCCGCCTTCCGGGATTCCGCCTCCCGGCGGAATGACGAAACCAAAGGAGAATAAGGCGTAAATGGATACTCATTTTCCTTTTCCCGGAATCAAAAGTCCCATTGGGTATCGTGAAAGCGCCAAATGCAAATTTTCCGGAAACGCCCTCTGTGGAACTCCGTGACTGCCGCTGTGATCTCTGGGACCCGTATCCTTTTCCCTGAACCCCAAAAGCCCATTATTTCCGGGAATACATCCACAAAAAAAGACCTTCACCGGAAGTGAAAGTCTTTTGAAAAATTGTAAGGAATGCTTATCCGTTGTGCACCATACGGTTGAAGTCGTCGAGACCTTTGTCTTCATAGGTGGTCCACAGGGCGCACCAGTGACCGATAACGGCGAGTCCCCAGGCGGCCACCGGCCAAGCGTGCCACGGATACACCCAGGTACCGGCTGCTGTTTCCTGCCCGGCGTGGATCATAAACATAGCAATGGTAGCCACGATAAAGATAACGAGGTGGATAAAAAACAATCGCTTTTGCGCGCCGGTGGGCGGAACTTTCCGGGGACGAGACATAACTGGAGAGGTGCTTTGAGGAGCAAAGATAGCGTTTAAGGGTTCGTTTGCAAAGGTTTTTTGCCGGGGGATTTGTAAGTGGTACCGGTCTAACAGCGAAAGATTCGTTTCGGCGGCGCGGGCTTCTGCTTCGAGCGGGTTGTGATAGTATCCTTTGCTTAGGCTGTAGTAAAAATAGCGCAGGAGAAATCCAACGGTTCCGTAGCGTTCATACTGCCGGACGTGTTGCAGTTCGTGCGCCACCCACGAAGGATTTTTCCGGAAATCGGCTGCTGTTACGCCGTACAGGTGAATGGTTTTGCCGATGACCATCGCCACGTTTGGGGAACCGAGTTTGCGGGCAGCGAGACGGGCGATTGTAGAATCTTCGCGGATGCAGACGCTTTTCTTTTTCATCTTTCTTTATCGAAGAAAAACGCCTGCCGCGAACGATTCCCGTTAGGGTAGAAGCTGAATGGGAAGGGTGGTTGGCGGTGCGCCGTTGGCCGGGGAAAAGAGAAGGCTATAATTTCCGGCGGGAAGGGCAGCGGGGACGATTTCATTCCGGCCTTCGTTTAAATTTCCGGAAAAAACGACTTTCCCGGTCAGGTCGGAAAGCGTAGCCCGGCCACTTGTCGGGACCAGAACGGTAAAGAAAGAAGTCGCCGGATTGGGAAACACCTGTATCCCGGTATGGGCCGCGCTTTTTGTAGCAAAAAGAGCCTCGGTATGCAGCAGTATGCCGTTGGCGCTGAAGCGCACCTGTGCAGCTTCGGCTTTGGCAAGCGCCGGGTCTGCAAAGCGAATCACCGACAGATCCTGAGCAAGTGGCTGCGCCAAGCGCTGCTTCCATTGCCCCTTTTCTTTTACCCAGAGTGCTGCAATCGCTGCGGCATCGGGTCTTCCGGCGGCGAGGCACTGAAAAACAGGAATGTTGCCCTCTGCTTTCCGGATGTGTTCTAACCGGAAAACCGGTGCTTCCAGCGGAAACACTTTTGCGCCCTGGTTTTCGTTGCGAATCATTAGAAATGCAGGTCGCGCTGCATGCTCAAACGCCCAGCTTTCCCCTAAATTTTCACTGCTGACGGCTTCCCGGAGCAGGCGACCACCGCCGGGGGCAGAATAGGCGCTGAGCGCACTGCCGGAAGGCGCTACAAAAAACGCGTGGCTGCTGTCGGCAAGGGTGAAATAATCGGCCCAGGCGTTGGTTTGAGCCTGTGTGGCCATGGAGAAGCAAGAAAGCGTAGCTATGAACAGAAAATTCCTTTTCATAATGCAGATGCGTATTTTTTTAGAAACGGGTAAACGATTGCACGGCGCGGCTGCCGTCTTTGGCCGTGAGTACTAAAAAGTATTGACCCGGCGAAAGCAGCCCAACCGGAACCTTCACTTCGCTGCCGTGGTTTGGAGGCGCAGTCATTTGCAGGCGCACCTGACCGGCTACGTCCACGACCAGCCCTTCGCGGAGGACTACTGTTTCTCCAAAGCGCGCGGTAATGGTTTCGCCTGCCGGATTGGGAAAGAGCGTTAACGGAAAGTCAGAGCCTTGCGGGATGCCCTCGACGCTCAAAGCTTCTGTGCCGGTTTTGGCGACAAAAAGGGTGAACACTCCGGCAGTGGGCCGCTTAAAGCTGCCGAAGTTCATCGAATCGGGACCTTCTGAAACACCCGCGATATATACTGCGGTACCATCTGCGGTCAGCAAAGGGCACCCACCGCCATCATGGCCGCTGCTACCGGCAAAGCGGGCCCATAAAAGCTTTCCCATTGGATTGAGCTTATAAAGAAAAGCATCTGTGTGCAAAGTGGTATTGCCCCAGCTAACGGTATCACTCCCCCAAACAGTCGGATCGTAGGTGCTACCTGTACAATAGATATTGTTCGCAGTATCTGAAACAACCCTTCCTATGGTAGTTTCAACTTCTGGTTGTGCGCCTTTGATCCAAACAGGATTGCCAAAAGAATCCAGGCAAATAATAAAAGGGGTGTTCTGCCCACTGAAAGGCAGGGTAAACCGGTTATTACCTGCACTAACACTACAGGTATAGTAATTGCCAGTTAGAAGAATGTTGCCGTTCGGCTGCTCTGTAATATTCCATAGGCTAACCGTTCCAAAAACGCTTGGGCCACTTGGGGGCATATGCCCGTAAACGCCCCTCACCCATTTGGCTACGCCGGTAGAGTCAAATTTTGCAACAAAGCCCGTTTCAATAACAGCGCCTGTTGATTGACTATTGAGACGAATACTGTCGAATTTGACCCAACCAGAAAAAGCGCCGGTAATATAAATTTCCTCTCTTTCATTGATGTGACATTCATGAAGCAGCGGAGCACTATAAGCCCCACGCAGCATCTGGGTAGTTCCGTTAGTATCCAGACGGGCAATGAAATGTCTGGAACTGTTGCTCCAAGGCTCAGTGAGCGTCTGTCCATCAAGGCGTAAGGTGTCTCCATAATCACCCATTATTACCATCTTACCACCGCGATTTACTGCAAAGCTCTGAATGGACATACTGTAATCCGGTGGATAAAACTTACGCCAGATTCTTTTTCCACTTGTATCTATACACATCAAAAAAGCACGTGTTCCACCACTTGTAACTACAAGCGTATCTATAAAGAGTGTCGTATCATAAGGGCCATAACGATTAGCATTATAGAAAGAACCATAATTCCCCGCCAAGTATAAACGGTCGTTGCTGTCAATTCCCATATGTATTGCGGTCTGACTTCTACCATAAGCTGTAAAGTCTTTACGCCAGATAATCTGACCAAATGGAGAATACTTTATCAGGAAATTGCTTGAAAGATGCTTGTTAAACGAGTCTCTGAAGTTCCCAAGAGTGTAAAGATTTCCAGCGCGGTCCTTAACTATCTGGTTTGATGAAGTGTGTCCAACTGGATATCTTGGATAGGTCCAAGCGTTTTGCCAGCCACTTATTTGGCAATTGCTTTTTGTCCAAAGCAGAACAAACGCTAATAAAAACAATACCTGTTTCATAAGGAGTCATTTAAACAGGTTATTTAATGGCTACCCCGTGGTAAGGTTATCGTTCCTACTACACGCATGGTCGCAAAAACCATTGACTCGGCAGACACCGCTTCCTCTGAAGCCGTACAGGATCGCTTTATAAATTCACAGAGCTTTCTCTTTCGGAAATTTAAGTCATTGTGCATTCCTCTCGCGTCATCTGTAACGGCGGGATTAGTAGAACTAATCAGCGAAGCGCAACTATTAAAAGGGTCATTTGTGTAGAAAAGTCCATCTAAAGAGCTATCGTAAGGATCAACTGGATATCTCGGTATAGGACTACCTGCATTATTCGGGTTATCATCCTCAAATGGATTGGCCGGGTCATTCAGCCCCCCATAATTCCTTCCGGTAATAAAAGCCGATACCACCGGGAAAGTGCGTTCGCCACAGGGCATCGGCAGGTTTTTCACCGTTCCGCCGCCGGGCAGTTGGGTAACGCCCATGTTTTCTTTGGGCCAGGAGTCCAGTCCGGCAGCGCCGCTAAAATGGTCAGGTGTGCTTTTCCAGTAGTTGGCCCCTTCTCCATAGCCGCGCGGCAACACGTGGGTAAAGAAAGTTTTGGTTTCGCCGTTGTGGCAGCCCTGGCAGGTTTGCAGGGAATACTGATGCCGCAATTTCCGGAAATTGGCCGGGTATGGGTAGTTGGTTCCAAAATAATTGTTCATCCATTCCCAATCTATTTCGGAGTAGTGCATAAACTCGCCGCGCACCCGTGCCAGAAAGGTAGAGGCTGTATCCGGCAGCGCATGAATCCCCAGTGCGACCCGTAAATGATTCAGCCGTATCCAGTTGGCAACTTCAGGATCGCCGGAAGCAGGCGTTCCTATGCCGTTATCATCTACCCCATTGCCACCTTCCGCCAAATTCATCATAATATCCTTCGGCGTATTAAATAAAGGCTTTTGCTCCAACAGGTGCGTCACCGGGTTGATCTCAAATTGCCGGAACTCCCAGTCAAGATGATGCCAACTGGGACGGATTGGAGGCACAGTAGCATGGTCACTGAATAGCCGCTCATTAGTACGAATGCGTCCAATCGCGCTGCCGTTGGGCGCGCGTGGAACTGCTCCTATAGCGGTTACTATATTCGTCAAATCTTGCAGCGCATCATTAAAGTTGCTGTTGGGGATATTGTTTGTCGGCAGCGGGTAAGCGCTCAGGTCCAGCCAGCCCTGCATAAAATCTTTTAATTCACACCGGCTGGTTTGCGGGTTGTTGTATTCCAGGATCACATTCAGCCCGTCCCAATCAATAGTGCGTACGGGCGGGAGGCCCGGAATTTCAAGAGCAGTACAGAGGCTACCCGAACTGCGCTTATCAAGAGGCTCCGGATTCAGATGTACCGGTATTTTTCCGGTAACCGGGTTAATCAGCGAAAAGATAAAACGCGTCTCTCCGGCGTTGTCAATTTCTTTTCCGTAAGCTGTGTTACCGATTAAGTCCACCCGGTTTACAATAGCTGTAAGTTTAAAGGGTGCATATTTAAGTAGATTGGCTTCCGTAACAATAGGGTCATCCCATACGCATTCCCAGTTGCTTAGTTTGATATCTTCTGTGCCGCCGCTTATAAGAAGGCAGGAGGAAGTTGAGCCACCACACTTTTGAAGCCAGGGGCGTATCAGGTGCGCAATTACATCCGGGCGTTTTTCGGCCTCTACAGTACCGGCTATTACAAAGTCTTCTGTCCAGTGTTTCACCCAGCTTTTCAGAAAATCTTTGGCGCTCACCCCCGTTACCGGTGTGTTGGCCATATTTTTTATCAGGGTGCCAAAGGTCCAGGCGCCAACGGGGTTGCCAGTGCCATTAAAAACATTGTAAGTACGCGCCGGATCTTCTACTACCGAGAGATCGGTAATAAACAGGGAGTTTTGTTTCAGAATTGCCTGGTCGCAATCCTGTGCGCTGATCAGTACCTTATTCAGAGTTACCGTCTCCTGATTCCGGAAGCCCTGAATGTTGAACGTATCCAGATCATTAATTGTTTCTATAGTACGCCCAATGTAATAATTAAAAGGCAGCCGTGCTTGTATATAAGCCTCCCTATCCTTGATATTTTGAAGAAATTTTCCGGTATCTTCTTTCAGATAGGCGCTGTATCGCAGGTCGCCTGCGATAGGGTCGCCACCATTTATGCCATCGTCATAAAAAAATATGGGCGCTCCATCATCGGTCGTATAAACCGGAATCTTCTTCGGAAAAACGCCGATTGCCGGATCGCTGTAATATTGAACCTGCATTTGCAGATTGCTTCCATCCCCCAAAGGGTCAGCAAGTTTCCGCACGTAGAAGCTTTCTGCCAATGGCGGGATATTTTCAAAATCCGCTACCGTATTCGCCACGTTGGTGCCGTCGCCCGTCACCCACCAGCCTTCGGAAAAGCCGCCTCCGCTAAAAGCCAGGAGCGCTATACTACTAGTGAGCACACCCGTTATTATCCATTTCCGGGAATGATATTTGCGGGGGGGGGGGGGGG